>NZ_JAYPMU010000001.1:0-348487 GCF_038130085.1 Halopseudomonas sp.
AAGGTGGCGGCTTGACTTAAACCAAACAGCCTCCGCGAAACCCGGGGCGGTTCATCAAGTGTTTTCCTCGCATTCTGAATAGCTTCGATCATGACCGGATCTTCACCGTAACCGTCCGGCCAGCACCCTCTCCTGACAGCCCTCCAAATTGGCCAAGATAGTGGACACCATTTTTTAGTGGACACTATCTTGGATACAGTTGCCCCAGCCCGTCGAGCCGGTCGCCGCCCCAACTTTCCGCTGGACTTTAAACGCCAAGTCGTCGAGGCCACCTTCCAGCCTGGCGCCTCCGTGTCATTGATCGCTCGCGAACATGACGTCAATGCCAATCTGGTCTTTCGCTGGCGGCAGCAATACCAAGAAGGGCTATTCGGCCCGGTCAGCCAGAGTGCTTCGTTTTTGCCAGTCCAGGTGATCGAGGCGCCAATGGATCTGCCGCCAGTCTTCCAGCCACAGGCAGAGTGTCATTCCGAGATCGCAGTTGAGGTAGGAAAAGCCAAGTTGCGTATCACCGGAGCACCAGACCCGCAGACGCTGCAACTCGTCTTGCAGCAGTTAGTGCGATGATTGCCCCTCCCGCTGGAACCCGTATCTGGATCGCCGCTGGCGTCACGGACATGCGTCGTGGCTTCGACGGTTTGGCGGCCATGGTGCAGACTCAACTGGAAGCCGATCCCTTCTCCGGTCAGATCTTCGCCTTTCGCGGACGGCGTGGTGACCGGATCAAACTGTTGTGGTGGGATGGCGACGGCTTGTGCCTGTTTTGCAAACGGTTGGAGCAAGGACGCTTTGTCTGGCCGCAAGCAACCAGCGGCAGCGTGTCGCTGACGACCGCGCAGTTGTCGATGCTGTTGGAGGGCATTGATTGGCGCCGGCCAATTCGTACAGCACCCGTCCTCGCGGTCTGACTTGCCGCGCTGAAAAAATCCCCAGTAATATTCGGGCATGACCCTCGTGACCGACTCCCTGCCGAATGATCTTCAAGCCTTGAAGGCGCTGATCGCTGCCCAGCACGCAGAGATTGAGCGCTTGAAGATGATGATCGCCAAGCTGCGTCGTACGCAGTTCGGTCGCAGCTCCGAGCAACTGGAAGCGATGATCGACCAGCTCCAGTTGAGCCTTGATGAGCTGCAAATCAGCCAAGCCGAAATGACACCTCCAGTCGAGCCGGCACCTCGCGCAGTTTCGCGCCGTAAACCATTGCCTGAACACCTACCTCGCGAAACCCACGTTCATCAGCCCGAGTCGCAATGCACTGGCTGCGGTGGGACGCTTCGCCATTTAGGTGAGGATGTGTCCGAAGTGCTGGAGTACGTTCCGGCACGTTTCAAAGTCATTCGCCATGTCCGTCCGAAGTGGGTTTGCCGCTGCTGCGAGCACTTCGCCCAGGTGCCGGCACCGAGTCGCCCGATCGCCCGAGGTCTTGCCGGCCCAGGGTTGTTGGCCCATGTGCTGGTCTCGAAGTTTGTCGATCATTTGCCGTTGTATCGGCAGTCCGAGATCTACGCCCGTGAGGGCGTGGAGCTGGAGCGCTCAACCCTGGCCGACTGGGTTGGCCAGAGCAGTCAGTTGCTGCGACCACTGATCAACGCCCTTGAGCACCACGTCATGAGCGGACACAAAGTCCATGCCGACGACACGCCGATTGGCGTGCTCGCGCCGGGCAACGGCAAGACCAAATCGGCGCGCCTGTGGACGTACGTGCGGGACGACCGACCTACGGGGGACGCGACACCGGCGGCGGTCTGGTTTGCCTACTCGCCGGATCGCAAGGGGCAACATCCCCGCGCGCATCTCAAGCGCTTCAGCGGGATCTTGCAGGCGGACGGCTATGCCGGTTTTGCTCAACTATATGCCACGGGCACCATTGAGGAAGCGGCGTGTTGGGCTCACGCCCGGCGCAAGTTTTACGATGTCTACAAAGACCTGGCTTCACCACTTGCCGCCGAGGCGCTGCAACGGATTGCGGCCCTGTATGCCATCGAAAGCGAGATTCGAGGGCAACCGCCCAACCTGCGAAAAGTGGTTCGGCAAAGCCGAGCCAGTCCGCTGCTGGAACAACTCCACGCGTGGCTCAACCAGACGCTGACTCAACTGTCGAAAAAATCGGCATTGGGCGGTGCGATTCTCTATGCCCTCAATCGGTGGCAGGCCTTGGTGCGCTATTGCGATGACGGGCGAATTGAGATCGACAACAACGCTGCCGAACGCGCGCTACGTGCTGTCGCGCTAGGCAGAAAAAATTATCTGTTCGTCGGTTCCAACGCCGGCGGCGAACGAGCGGCTGCGATTTACAGCCTGGTGGGTTCAGCCAAACTCAACGACCTGAACCCGCAAGCCTATTTGACACACGTGCTGGAGCGCATCGCCGACCACCCGATCAATCGGGTCGACGAACTGCTGCCCTGGAACGTTTCTCTCGCCTCCACGGAACTCTGCGAGGCCGCCTGATCCATGGTCAAAACTGTTCGCTTGCCAAAACCCGAACCTGATTTGTTGCTACTGCACATTGAATTGAAGTGGATCGAACCTGCCATCTGGCGCCGTGTGGCGGTGCCCGAGAACATCACATTAGGCAAATTGCACGCGGTGATCCAGATCGCAATGGGCTGGCACGATGACCATCTGCATGAGTTTGAAATAGCTGGTGAGAGTTACGGTATTCCCGACTCCGATGGATGGGGGCCTCCCGTGAACTCGGAGACCCGCAAGACTCTGATCAAAGCGTTGAACGGGAAAAGGACATTCCGCTAGGTCTATGACTTTGGCGATGGCTGGGATCACCGGATCAAAGTCGGAAAGAGAAATCCGATGCCCACTGCGTAGGACATTGAGTCGAAATCCAATCACGATGTTCTCATTGGAAGGGTCTGCAACAGATGTCGATTAAGCTCCTGGCCCACGCCGAACGCCTCTTGGACGCTTACGATAGTCAATCCTTGATGCTTGGAGGCCCAATCTTCTGCCGCTGGGATAGATGCGAAGAAATGCACATGGCAACAGAAGGACTGACGAACGTCGGCCGCCTCCTGCGGCAATACCAGTGACACTGCCACGTCGGCAGGTTCAACAGCCTGTATCTCGCTGGGTGAAACCGTAAGCGAAACGGGTGCTCCAGTTGCAGCACAATGCGACGAGACGCGAGCTGTACGGCCGATTAACGCCGGGAGCATCAGGGTGTCCAGCGCGCACCAGGCATACAGCCGGCGGTTGTCAATTTCCAAGACATGCGACGTCTCGCGCAAGGTGAGGACATAGCCGATGATGTTCCCATCGTTGTCGTATTCGGTACTGGTGGCTTGTTCGAGCACAGCCGCCACTTGCTCAGCGGGCCAGCCAAGAGTCCTGGCAAGCGTAGTTCGCGAAATCGGGCGTCCCTTGGCAAGTTCACCCAGTAGCGCGACCAAGAACTCCGCAAAACCTTTGGGCCGGTTGGTCGGGGTGAGACGTTCGGCGATCTCGGTAATGTAGCGGGCAAATTTCATGGTGCTCTCCATTCATCCAGCGCAGCAGGACAATTGCTTTACGTCCTTGGTGAAAGTCTGCGCCGCGAGCTTCAGGCCCTCGACCATGGTTAGGTAGGGGAACAACTGGTCGGCCAGCTCCTGCACGGTCATGCGGTTGCGAATAGCCAGCACCGCCGTCTGAATCAGCTCGCCCGCTTCCGGGGCCACCGCCTGCACGCCGAGCAACCGACCAGAACCCGCTTCGGCGACCAGCTTGATGAACCCTCGCGTGTCGAAGTTGGCCAGCGCACGCGGCACGTTGTCCAGGCTCAGCGTGCGACTGTCGGTTTCGAGGCCTGCGCGCTGTGCTTCCGCTTCGCTGTAACCGACGGTGGCCACCTGCGGATCGGTGAACACCACCGCCGGCATGGCATCGAGATTAAGCGTAGCTTCGCCGCCGGTCATGTTGATCGCCGCACGGGTGCCAGCCGCCGCCGCGACGTAGACGAACTGCGGCTGGTTGGTGCAGTCGCCGGCTGCATAGATATCCACTGCGCTACTGCGCATGCCCTGATCGATCTGAATGGCGCCGCGTTCATCCAACAGTACACCCGCCGCTTCCAGGTTCAGGCTTTGGGTGTTGGGCGTGCGGCCGGTGGCGACGAACAGTTGGTCGGCGCGCAGTTCACCGTGGTTGGTGGTCAGTACGAATTCGCCGTTGGCGTGGGTCACCTGACTGGCTTGTGTCTGCTCAAGCACGTCGATGCCCTCCATGCGGAAGGCTGCGGTCAGCGCCTCGCCGATGGCCGGATCTTCGCGGAAGAACAGCGAGTTGCGCGCCAGGATGGTGACGCGGCTACCCAGCCGGGCAAAGGCTTGCGCCAGCTCCAAGGCCACCACGGATGAGCCGATCACGGCGAGCCGTTGCGGAATACTGGCGCTGGCCAGTGCCTCCTCCGAGGTCCAATAGGGGGTGTCTTGCAGCCCGCGAATCGGCGGCACGGCCGCACCGGCGCCGGTAGCGATCAGGCAGCGGTCGAACGCGACTTCGCGCCCGCCCCCCTCGACCAGTTCGACGCTGAGCGTGTGGCCGTCCTGGAAGCGAGCGGTGCCACGCAGCACGGTGATGGCTGGTGTGCTCTCCAGAATGCCTTCGTACTTGGCGTGACGCAGTTCGTCGACAAGGCCTTGCTGTTGCGCGAGCAGCCGCTCGCGCAGGACGGTCGGCGGCGTGGCGGGCATTCCGTCATCGAACGGACTCTCGCGGCGCAAATGAGCCACATGCGCGGCGCGAATCATGATTTTCGACGGCACGCAGCCGACGTTGACGCAAGTGCCGCCGATGGTGCCGCGCTCGATCAGAGTGACGCGGGCGCCGGCTTCCACCGCCTTCAAGGCGGCCGCCATTGCCGCACCGCCGCTGCCTATGACTGCAATGTGTAGCGCGTCGCCGTTTTTGCCGACCTCGGTGTCGCTGCGCAACCAGCCCAGCGCCTTATCGAGCTGGCCGGGGCGCGGTTGTAGCGAGGCGACTTCGAACGACGCTTGATACCCAAGGGCCTCGACGGCGGCTTGCATTTGTTCACGGCTGACAGCCGCGTCGGCCGTCATTTCGGCCTTCCCACCGGCGTAGGAGACGTCCGCCCGGTGCACGCCGGAGATTCCCTCCAGAGCATCTCTGACGCGGTCGGCACAGGAGGCGCAGGTCATACCGTGGATTCGCAGTGTGGTCATAGCGTTTACTTCCTCAAATGGGTCTCTTTGCGGCATTACTGTTTTGGCTGTGGTGGGCAGGCACCCGGGGCGCAACGGGGGTGGGCGGGCGACACGAGATCCCAGATCGAGCCCCCAAGCATGAGGGCCAGACCGATATAGAGCAGCCAACCGCTCCGCCAGCCATAAGCCCGCATCAAAAACACCGCAGCCAAGACCAGGACAGGGCCTATCAGGCCGAGTGCAGTTCGCTGCCACTGCCGATGTTTGAGCCAGCCAAGGGAATTGACGAGCAGCGCCAGGGCCGCAAACAAGGGCAGTAGCGTGGTGATGAACAGGCCTTCCCACTGGCTCAAAAAGCCCAGACCGATTGCGGCGCCTAAGCTAGCCAGAGCAGGAAAACACGCGGCGCAGCCTAGGGCTGAAACTAGCACACCGACGGAACTGGCTTTGTCACCGATCCGCGTGAACAGATTGAGAGGATTTCTCATTGGTATTTCCTCCTATTGCTTGATGGTAGATGGATAGCCGGCATCCTCGGTCGCCTTGGTCAGGGCCTCGGAGTTGGTCTTGGCATCGTCGAAGGTCACGATGGCTTCGCGTTTCTCGAAACTCACCTCGGTCTTGGTCACGCCCTCGACCTGGGTCAGCGCTTTCTTGACCGTGATCGGACAGGCGGCGCAGGTCATGCCCGGTACCGACAGGGTGACGGTTTGGATGGCGGCCCACACCGGGGAAACCACGGCAATGAGCGCGAGAGCGGCAAACAGCTTTTTCATGGGAGACTCCTGCCTGATCAGTAAAACAACGGGAGGATGTAGGGGAAACCGAGCGCGACCAGCACGAGTGCCATCACGAGCCAGAAAATGAACTTGTAGGTAGTTCTTACCTGCGGAATTGCGCAGGTCTCACCGGGTTTGCAGGCTTGAGCCGGGCGGAAAATGCGCCGGTAAGCGAAGAACAGCGCCAACAATGCCGCGCCGATGAAAAACGGGCGGTAGGGCTCCAGAACGGTGAGATTACCGATCCAGGCGCCGCTGAAGCCCAGGGCAATTAGCACCAGCGGGCCCAGGCAGCAGGTGGACGCAAGGATCGCCGCCAGACCTCCAGCGAGGAGTGCACCACGGCCCTTTTGTGATTCAGACATGGGTTCAACCTTTCGAATGTTTGATCGATGGGTTAAGGTTATTTCCGTAGTCAGGTACGGAGTCAAGCGGTATGAAAAACACTGCGGAAAGCCTGACCATTGGCGTCTTTGCCAAGGCAGCCGGGGTTAACGTGGAAACCATTCGGTTCTATCAACGCAAAGGGCTGTTGCCCGAACCGGACAAGCCCTACGGCAGCATTCGTCGCTACGGCGAGGCGGATATTGCACGGGTGAAATTCGTGAAGTCCGCACAACGGCTGGGCTTCAGCCTCGATGAAGTGGCCGGACTGTTGCGGCTCGATGACGGTACGCACTGCAATGATGCGCGTGTGCACGCCGAGCAGAAGCTCGAAGACGTGCGGGGGAAACTTGCGGATCTGCGGCGGATCGAGTTGGTCCTGGCGCAGTTGGTTGATGACTGTTGCGCGAGCCACGGGACGGTTAGCTGCCCGCTGATCGATTCGCTGCATGGAATAGATAGCCACGAAAACTTCGCGCCTTAGCCTACGATTTCCCGTTTCATTGCCCCCCTGTTTGTCGGCTTGAACAGGAAAAGAGCGGCGCTCAATGAGCCCCGTTGACTGGCCAAACCTACGGTCTGCTTTTAGCCACGCTCTTACCCTACAGAGCCGAGAGTCCTGATCACTTCGAATGCAAATGATTGGTCAGTTGCAACGCAAATGGGTGGTCAAGTGGGGTGCAATTTCGCAGTTTTTGAGTGTGAGCGCGTCAATCAGCGGTTAAAGGGGATTAAGGTCTGAGATGCAAGGCGGTGTAGTTCGGACGCTTACTCTTCACCTTCAATCCAAACCACTTCATCTTCATCGAACTGCTCAGCATGGACGGAATGCACCATAAGCAGCATGAGCAAAATCGCCAGTTTTTTCATAAATAGGAAGACTCCATGTCTTTAAACGCTTAACGATTAAGCTAACGGGCAGGCAAAAGCGCAGCTTTTGGCTGTCCAGCGAACGAAGTGAGCGACAGTTGAGCGCATTGTTAGCAGTGCGGCCAGTTACAAAAGATAGCTTCTTAGCTCTGCATATTTAGTCTGAACTGCTTTTAATCTTTGAGGAAGCCTGCGGTCAACTAAAATATTAATGTGCTCAATAATGTCTACTCTGGGGTCATTTCCAAATGCATTGTGTTCAAAAAATTTGTTTTCCATGCCGATTGCGCGACTTACTTTCATGAATCGAATGAAGTCTGTATACCAACTTGCGTTGCTGATGGAGTTGGAGTCCCTTAAATAGTCTATTACTGCATCACAGAAGCCTTCAAATGCTTCCCAGGCATTGTTTCTAACAATTCGGCGCTCGGCTTTTTTTAGTTCTTCAGCGATTGTCTTTGCCATGCTTCTTTGGGTAATGAAGTCATGCTTTCTTTCTTCTAGAAAATCCAACAATTCAGATATAGGTACTTCTTTGTTGTTGAGGTCCTTTCTGATTTTAATAAATGCACCTATGTAATCATGGTGTATTTTGTTGATCTCGTCCATTAATGGCATTACGTGATTGTTAAATAGTTTATTTTTTTCTGACTCGTAGCCGCTAATAATGGCTGTTAGAAAATTCTGTATTAATTCGATCATAAGTTTCCTGGTTCTGCTAACGCCTTGCTAAGGGGCAACCGAAACGCAGTGTAGGTTGTCCCGCGGAGGCCACGCTTTTTGTGGCCGGAGTGTACTTGAGCAACTTGTTATGTGTTTTATTTGGCATAGCCTTTAAGCACCTTACGCAAAGCAGAGAATGCTTTTGAAACACGGCCAGCTAGCTGATTTAGAAGCTCATTATCCGCGTCTGGATCAGTGGTTGGGTGACCGTTGCCTACTGAAATGTAGAGATCGTATAAACCACCCATACCTGCCTTAAAAATATTTTGCTCCAGATTGACAGCACCCTGAATGTTTCCAGCTAATAACTCTTGCTCAATACTACGATAGCGTTCTGCCCATTTCGGCATTTCCATTCTGGCCATGAACTCTGCGAGCTCACTCACTGCAATAGTGGCTTCATTTACTTTTTCAGGATTCATACTTTGAAGCTCGATTACACATAACGCCTTAAGCAGAGGCGCGCGCTTTTAGCGCGTCCTGCTGCCTTGACTTGTTAGCAGTGGAAGGTTCACCGCCAACAACAATATGGTAAAAATCCGTTTTATGTGGATCGCTTATTTTCCCTACCGCGTTCCAATACTCAATTGTTGCAATATTAAATTTAGGTTCTGCGTATTTAACTTGCCGTATTGCATCATAAAAAAGCTCCAAAGCAAGTGCATCACTTCGAGTTAGAGTTTCAAGAACATCTGGATCTATGTTTTCTTTATGTTTTTCTCGGTAGATTTTTAGATTCTTCTGAATTTTACCAACAATATCGTTTGTTCTAGAGTAAGTAGCCCAAGCTTCAGACCGGACGAAATCCCTTACCTTTTGACCCTCACGTATTTGATACAAGGCAATCAATATACCTCCAGCTCCAAAAATCCATCCAATTACATCTACAATTTGTACATCGAAGGTCAAAATAATCTCCTGTGTCTAATTACTGCTAACGCCGTGGTTTGGGGCCGGAACGAAGCGCAGCGCAGTGGAGGTCCCAGCCGCGATAGCGGCGAACAACACCACTTTGTTAAATGCTTGCCCATGCCGCTGCAACTAACAGTAACGTGCCAGGTGCTGCCACAGCAACTGGCACCAAATAGTGATAGACAAGCCCCTTTGGCATATCCTTCTGCATCACAAAAGATACGCCTGCAGCAAGCCACGCTAAAGGAGTGGCAAAAACTAGCGCGACCAACCCAACACCTAAGCTCAGGGTTGCTAAAAACGCCCCACCATTCCCAACATCAGGAGTTAATGAGATTAGTTGTGCTAAGAAAAATGCAGCCCCGCAGACCAAAATTAAAGCTGATAGTGCAAGGCTTACTCTATATATCCCTATCACTTCACTCTCCGTAACTCGGGTATTTAACGCCCAGCACAGCGGCTGGCATAGCTGGCACGTAATTGCGCCAGCAATTTAAGTGACAGATTTGACAGTCCGTTGCTGCTGCTTGTTATACGCTCACTCACAACCCTAGCTGACTCTCAATAAAAGCTTGAAGCACACCTGTTGCTACGTCTCCAATTTTTCCACCAACAGAAAGCAGAAAACCTTTTAACTTATGCTTAGCCACTAGTCGATCTTCATCTTTGGCACCGGTGTCTGTTAACTCATGAAGAGCAGATGTTAACTCAGTCTTTCGCTGATCCGCATATTGGTCGATTATTTCCAATAGTTGTTTCGCATCAGGACCTAAATGTTGGTCACCAATTATTTGTTGTGCAATGACACCATTAACGGTATCAATGATTTGCGGGTTAACATTTACTGTTAAATTCTGATTAGTTGTCACCACTGACTTTTGATCAACACTAATAGCAGAGCTAACGCTATTCAATGAGGGTAGCGTTGAATCAACGACCCTATCAATTACTTGCCAATCGTGATCGGTTCTAACATGCTCTGATAACTCGCTCTCTAACTGATGACGGATAGTTAGCAGCTTCATCTCCCTTTCTTGTTTTAGGTCTATATGTAGACGTCTAGCTTCTTTTCCGTATCTATCGACTAACTGAAAGACTTCAGCTTTGTTTAGACTTGTAGATTCCAATAGTGCTGCCGCATTGCCAGGATCTCTAGAACAAGTATCCATGAAGCTCGAGAATTCATTGAATTTTTGAGGCAATACACTTGGGTTTAACCCTTCCTCTCCAAAGAATTCGTAAACTACTCCTTGATTTGTTCGATATTGGTCTTGCCTAACCTGTAATCCAGCTACTTTATGTAGGTAGTCCCTGAATAGTTGTAATAGTTTTTCAGCTTCATTCGCCCACATCCGATTTGAAGGAACATACATTCGAAATATAAGATTATGCTCATTTTGATCAATAAATGCTGAGGCAATTAAGCTCAACTCCACATTCTTTTGATAGGGAGTTAAATGAATATTGTACTGTTCTAAGAGACCAACAACTTTTTCACGAATCATCTTCTCAGGCGGTTCGAATAAATCTGAATAATGCATACTCAAGAATTTATATTCTTCTTCAAGTTCAGGGTCATATTCATCTAGATTGCCAAGACTCTCTTCATGAGTTTTCGAACGCTCACCCGTTATCAGTGATTCATGAGCTAAAAAGAGGTTAGGTTTTTCTGCTATTCTGGTGAGAAGTTCATCAACAAGAACTTCATAGTTCTTGGAGCTTAGAATTGAAAAAGTCGTATTTGTAAGCTTTACAACAACTGACGTTATCTCGAACTCATCAAACAATCTTATAATTGTCTTCCAATTATCTTCGCTCGATTCAAGCATTTTTCGTTTGTACTTCGAACCAACAGCTTGAAGTTTTGCAGTCACACCCTCTCTATCGGCGCTTCCTAAAAAAAGAACTAACTTTTCTTTTTCGCTCATAATTCGATACTTTCCATAAACTTCATTTGCGTATAACAGCTGATTGGACCGACGGCTTTATGATTGCATATCAGTGACTTCTTCATATCAACACCAGCCCTCTGCCATCAGCCTCTAAAAAGTTATTTATATTCAACGCGTTACCACTACTCCCTGCGCTACCCACGTATTCGCTTGACCGCTTTATTTTCCCGTTTCAATCATCGCGCCCGTCCCCCGCTAACATCAGACGCGCAGGCACATACGCGCCTCGTCGGCTGACGTTGCGTATGGGGAATTAGAATACGGGTGATATTGGGCGCCATCCTTGGGCTCTCGTGACATAGCGGTTTCCTATGAACTGAAAATAGCGTCGTCAACCAGCTTGGTAAAGCAGAGATTTACGCCTCGGCCGGATTGATTGGCATTAGAACTGCGGGTCAAGCGGCTTCGGTTGCCGACCGCAAGCCGTATATCGAGAGCCCTGTTGCGAGTAGCGCAGTCACAACCACGCTGATCAGCATGGCGGCCACCAATGCTTCTACCGGCGCTGCGCCGGTTGCTCCCGCCGATGCAAGTGGGGTCATGCGCCCTGCTCCGCTGGCCGCGCCGATCAGGCAAGCGAGCCAGTTGGCGTAGCTGGAATACACCCAGCTCCAGTACATCACCCGTTGCTGTAGCGGCTTGAGGGTGAACAAACGCCAGACCGCACCCAGTGCGATCAACAGCACACCGCTCAGAATGCCGATGGTGTGGGCCGACAGCCCGAGTCGGGGGATTGGCATGGCCTGTACAAACATCCCTGCCACCAGCGCCAGCAGCATCAGCACCAAACCGTGCCGCACGATTTGCCTGTTCATGGTTCACCTCCGCTCTGCTTTCAGCATAGTCAGCGATGGCGATAGGAGGAATTGCAGTATCAACTGATCGGTGGGACGTATCGGGTGAGCTTCACCGGCATCACGGCCAGCAAGACTGTTCTACTGCTGTGCCAGAAGGCAGACAGCAACAACAGCATGGAGCCGATAAACAGGCCGGATATCGCCAGGCTAGAGCTGACGGCGCCGTAGGTCTCGAACAGTTCGCGGAAGGCGTACACCACGTAGATCAGCGACGAAACCATCAGCGCACGTCGGTCCACCGTGATCGACACCACCGCCAGCAGCAGATACAGGGCGATCACCGCGGCGATGCTGTAAAGCCCGCCGTTACCATCAAACAGACCCAGCCCGGAGAAGATCGGGTGGACAATCAGCGGTGCGGCCAAGAGATGCAGCCAAAAGGCGACATCTGACTGCCTGGTCTTACGCGCCAGATCGCGCGAGTCCCAGGCCATCGCCAACAGGAAGGTCGCCAGCCCAGCGCCGCAGAGGAAGTAATTGATGACTTCGCGAAAGCCTTCGATCTGCACCAGCAACGCCAGCAGAAACGCGAGCAGACTGGCCACACCGGCCGCAACCGTGATCGGCACATGAAACTGGTGCCAGTGCGCCCACGCGGCAACTGCGCCGATGGCCGTGGCGACGATAATCGCGGTGTCCTTTTCGATGCCTGCGGCAACTTGGGCAAAGACCAAGAATGCCACGGTGCTCAGCACAAACGACGCCAACAGAAACACAGCAGGTAGCGCCAGCTTACGGCGCTTAACAAAAAACACCGACAGCCCCCATGACAACAGCGCCACCACACAAAACCCCAGCGCAGGAGACTGAACACCGAACACCCAACCGGCAGAGGCAAGCAGGATGAAGGCAGCAATACTGACGAAGATATCGTTAAAGCCGGATATCAGCCGGAAGTTTTCTTCATCGACCGACTGGGTGTCGGCACGATTGGCAACATAGCGTCGGAACCGCTCTACCGCAGCCTCTTCCAGCACGCCGGCCTTGACCGCCGAGTACAAATCTTCGTCTGTGTACATTCAGTTTCTCTTTGCGTGACCGGTTCGAGCCGGCGTTTCAATACCGCTGGCGGCTGGATGCGCCAGCTGTCAGTGGCGTGACAAGGCGACGCTAGTCAACGTTGACGTCGCGGGTTTTCAGCATGTCGTAAATACGAGTTTCCCTGTCACCCTCAAAGCCGCAGCGGGTCACGCGCTCGCGGGGGTTCTCCCAGGTGCCGAACAGCAGATCCCACAGGGGCAAGCCGTAATTGCTGGCGTGGTAGCCGAGCTTGTGGTGCACCCGATGCATCTCTGGGCGCGAGACGATGTAGCCCAGCCAGTACGGCGACTTTTTGTCCGCATGGATATACAGGTTATACAAGGCGGCAAACAGGATGGCCCAAGCCGCCGCTTCGGCAGTAGCACCGTAGATCAGGTAGGAGCACAAACTGCTGATGAACGTCGCCGCCACGCCGTCCAGCGGATGCATGTAAAACGAAGTGAGTGCTTCAATACGCGAGGGGCTGTGGTGTAACTGATGGAAGACACGCCAAAGAAAATTCGATTTGTGCATCGCGCGGTGCCACCAGTAGGCGATAAAACTGGCGGTGAAAAAGCAGATCACGCCCACCACTACCGCAGGCCATTCAGCCGGCAACGGTAGCAGCGAATGCGCAATAAACCACTCGTGAAAGAGCACGCCGGCGCCCAGGGTAAAACCTATTTGCACCATGTTCAGCGCGCCAGCCAGTCTCATCCAGCGCTTGTCACAGGAAGCACCAGAGGCAGGCGCGATCACCTCAAGCGAGAACACGACACAAAACGCAAATAGGATGACGAAGTACGATATCAGCGTCATAAAAGTCCCTTTAAGTGTGACCACAATCCTGAAAGTCCGCCGCTGATGACGGAGCACCCACTTCAAAACTGCTCTGAGGTTTTGATCAATCCCATCATCAGAGAACTCACCGCTCTCGGGCATTGCATCGGCTGCGGCCAGCCTACGCAGGCTGGCTCAATCACCCTAAAGCCGTTTGCCAAAACGGCTACAGAGCGTTAACCAATCTCACGACGCGCTGAGCACTCTGTGCTTGAAGGTGGTCAGCAAGTACCAGCCGAATGCGGCCGAAACACTGTACATACCTAGCTCCGTCAGAAGCGAAACGGCCTGGGGTACAAAGAGCAGCATGGATATGCCAAAAAACCACAGCATCGCCAATCCAATAAGAGCCGCTTTAAACGCCTCGCCCCCGGCAAAGTCTGCCAATTGCATAGCGACCGTTACAGCGATTGCTGGCAATGCCAGCGCCGCAATCAGAACGAGCCCGGAACGGGAGCCTGCAATATTGACGTACGACTGCGTAAACAGGAACGCAGTCAACAGGAAGTACGGAAAACACAGGACAACTTCTGGAAGTCTGAATAGATAAAGGCAGATCTTGGGCAGGCCAACCATCAGCACGCAGCTCGCAAGCATCCAAACCAGTGCCGAAGCCACAACTAAAAGAACGCCGCGACCATCGGCCTTGCAAGTCGCTGCGTCACAGAATCCGAATAAAAAAACTAACCAGACCAGCAGCCCCACAACCATTGATACCACGATCCGTTTGCGCACAGGTCACGCCCCTCGCGCCGAGGTACAAAACAGCGGAACTCCCGCGGACTTCGCTGAAGGCCAGGCATCAGCACTCTGGGCAGAAAGCATCAACAGCAAGCAATTTGCCGCTCTGAAAGCGCAATAGCCAGGCTGTTGTGCGCGAAGACTGAGGTGTAGTTGCAAATGGGTCATGGGCGCCGTCCTTGGGCTCCGCTGGGGCGGTTTTCGCTTGCTATTGAAAGTAATCCCTGTCCCGCTGCAGGTAAAGCCTTAATACTCGAAGCCTGCAGGAAGGCTCTGGCTCCAGTTTAGTTAGCTCAGGCCGAATGCTCCTCGAACAACTTCATCGCCAACAACCCATGCCCAACCGCAGCGCCGGCTCGCAGCGCAGAGGCAATGAACACAGTTTCAGCCAGCTCTTCCTTGGTGGCACCCGCCTTTACGGCGTTCTCGACGTGGGCATCGATGCAGTAAGAGCATTGGGTAGACAGCGCAACGGCGATGGACATCAGCTCGCGGTACTTCTCTGGGATCGCGCCGTCTTTGCGCTCTGCGGAGGACTTGAGGTTCAGAAACGCAGTGGCTTCCTTGTTGGCGGCCTGCATGAGTTGCTTGGCGTAGGCTTTGTCACTGCGGGATTGGTAATCGCTCATCTGGAAGGTTCTCTTGTTGTTGTCAGGGTACCGCTCGGGCCCGCGCACACCGGGCCCTGTTAATCATCGGTTGCCGTTAGCCTTGCATAAGCGGGCACGACAGGAATAGAAGCGAGCCTAGCGGCAGGCCCCGGGAAGGTACTTCTGCTCCACGGTCGACTCATTGCAGCGCCACTTAACGCCCTCGCCATAGCGCAAGGGCGAGTACATCATGTAACCGTAGACGCCAATGCTGGAGGCCGGCCAAACAATAATGGCGCCGGTATTAATCTCTACAGACTCCACCATCTCAGGGATCTCAATGCCTCCTGCGGCGAGCTGACTGAACGTGTCCGGCCATTCCTGATGCTGCTTCAGATAATCCTCTACCAGGGGTTTGAGCTGCTCTGCCAACTGATGAGACTCAAGGATCTGCGAGCGACGGGTGTAGTCCTGATAGGCAGGCAAAGCGATAGCCGCGAGCATGCCAATGCTGAAAATGGTCAAGAAGATAAGCGGCACGACAATAACAACACCGCCCTTCTCAATACCAAGCGAAAGCCCTTTGTTGTACTTCTCATTCCAAGCTTTCTGGGAGGTGGACAGAATCACGAAACCTTCAACGAACGCCACCAGTGAAGGGATCCCGGTCCAGCAGAGCAGCAGATAGAAAATCCCCCACCACTGACCACGATAGAACCGATGCATACCGAACGCACCGGCGAAGAAGGCAAGCGCCGCAGCGGCAACGCGACTCGTGTAAACAGCGTCCCCACGTACCGCGCCGCAGCTTCGGCATTGAGGTGCCTCGCCAACCAGTTCCGCACTGCACTCAGTACAATATTTAGCCATTTCCGCTCCCTGTCTTTTTATATTTTTCCGTGGTTTCCAACTGGCGTCGCTGGCAACGTTCCTAGCCACTCTGGCTAGCAACGATCTACTTCTTGCGTAGCAGCTTGAATGCGATGCCCGCGGCAGCCAATGCCAGCGGCCCTGCTACCTCAAGGATTTTTTTGATTTTGTGCGACTTGCTGGAAGCGCAGGCCGGGCAGTACTTCACTTCGCCAGCCTCTAGTTCTCTTTCACATTTTGCGCAGTTACGCATGCATGCTCCCCATGATTTCGGCTGGACTGATTTCTAGCTCGATCAGATCGTGCTGCGGGCTGATGAGGTCCGCGATGAGAGACGAAGTAAACGTTTTGCGGTACTCGATAAACTGCTTCCAGCTTTGCTCCGGAAAGCTGTTGTCTACCTTGGGCGCCAGACGCGCGCGGACAGCCGCCACCTCTACCCCTGCCTTCTCGATTTTGCTGAGCCCAACATCAACCAGTTGCAGCGCCACCTCACGTTCGTCGAGAAACAGATGACAACGTGCCATGGTTTGCAAGGCATTCAGGCACGCAGAGAAGGACTCCATCGCCATTTGATGCTTCTCTTCAGCATCACGGGATTTGTTGCCGACCCAGTTATCGAAAAAGGAGAGTTTTTGATCCGGGAGTTCGGCAATCTGACGGGCCAGCGCGCTCACCGTCTTCTCAAAACCTCGGGTCAGCTCCGCAATAGCATGCAACGCCAGCGCCTCCCGCTTGGCTGGGTCCTGCATGCCGCAAACCTGACTAAATAGCGATTTTCCCGCTTCAATTTCCGCCAGACGATCACCGTGAAACTCTTTGAAGACCTTCGAGACTTGCTCTTCGATACGATTGAGCTGCATTGCGATGCTGACTAGTAGCACCTGCGCGCCGACCGCCTTCGCGGCTTTCATCATCGATGGGCCGACTTCCTGAAACTTGGCGTGTTCGACGATCTTGCCGTCCTTGTAGAAAACACCTTTGATGTTGCCTTGGGCGTCTCGGTACAGCTGCGCGCCTTCTGGCGTCATGACCAGCTTGTAGACGGTGTCCTGATTGAGACTGGAGACCACCTCCGGCATACCTGTCAGGAAGCGCAGTTCGGAAACCAGCGACTTTTTTCTGCTGGCGAACGCCTGCTTTTCTGCATCGGAAAGGACAGTACTCGGGGGTAACTTGACTGGGATAAGTTCCTGGCTCATGACTTCATTCCTATGACCATCAGCAACTATTACATCCTTTTCTGCATCCATTGCCACGCTAGATCAGCTCGCTCATCCGCAGCCATCGGCGAGTAACTCCGCTTGCTGCAGGCAAGCAGATCGCTGCTCGGATAATCGCCTGAAAGCCTCACCCTATTCAACTGGCTAAACGGCTTTTGACACGCCCAAACCAAAACGGCGACCCCATCAGGGTCGCCGTTTTGTCATCACACAAGCACCATCAAATACAGGTACTTCCGCCGTCTACCGGCAGGGCGATACCGGTGGTGAAGCCGGAGTTCTCACCGCAGAGGTAGAGAACCGCAGCAGCAATCTCTTCGGCGCGGCCAATGCGGCCAACCGGGTGCATGGCAGCGGCGAATTCGGCCTTGCGCGGCTCGATGGCGGCTGCGCGGCGGAACATGTCGGTGTCGATGACCGCCGGGCACACCGCGTTAACGCGAATACCCTGCTTGCCATATTCCACGGCGACCGAGCGGGTCAGACCCAGCACGGCGTGCTTGCTGGCGGCGTAGATGCTCATCTTGGGCGCGGCGCCGAGGGCGGCCACCGATGCAGTGTTGACGATAGAACCACCGCCATTTTTCAGCATCAGCGGAATCTGGAAGCGCATGCACTGCCAAACACCTTTGACGTTGACGTCCATGATGCGGTCAAACACGCCTTCGTCGCCGTCGGCCAGCTTGCCCTGCTCGATTTCGATGCCAGCGTTGTTGAAAGCGCAATCCAGGCGGCCGTAGTCAGCCTCGATACCGGCGATCATGGCCTTGACCTGCTCGGCGTCCGCTACGTTGCAGGCGACGAAGGTGGCGTCACCACCAGCGTCACGAATGCCTTGGGCAGTCGCTTCGCCTTGCTCCGCATCGATGTCGGATGCGATAACGCGGGCGCCCGCAGCCGCGAAGGCTTCAGCCGTGGCCTTGCCAATCCCTGCCGCAGCGCCAGTAATGAGGACGACCTTGCCGGAAAACTCCATGCTCATGCTCTTTGCTCCTGAGTCTACGTGGATGCCCCCGGCATCCGAACACTCGGGATATTAGCAACGCATGGTGTCACTGCTCGACCAAAGTCAGAGCTGTTGTTCATGCATCATGCCTGACGCTGATGCTGCTCCTTGAGCCACTCGACGATAGCGGCCTGCTCGCCGCTGAACACCACACGAGAGCGCTTGTTCTCGCGCTGATAGACGTACATGGGGTCGTAGTAGTGAGTCAGCAGACCTTCGATCCAGCCGCGGTGGCCATGCACATCGCCACTGCGTTTCTGCTCGGCCAGCGCCGCTTCCATCAGCGCGTTGAGTTCGCTGTGACGGTCGCCTCCCAAGCGCTTGTAGATGCGTTGCAGGCTGCCCAGCAGATACGCCTCGAACGCAGCGAACGCCGCTTCCGGATCATCAGGATGCTGGGCGCTGTATTCGGCGCGCATGTCGACAACGTAATCCCCGAGAATGCGAGTAACGCGATTCTCGAAGCTGTCTTCGAGCCACACCAGCGGCGCTTCCTGCATCTCCCGGTAGAGCGTCAGCGGCAGCGAACAGCTACCAACAATGCGGCCTTCATCTTCCAGCACGATCTGCTTTACGCCCGCGGCACGCAGCTTGAGTGCATCAATCGCCAGCAGGTTCTCAAAATCGATCTGCGCAGGTTGCGGCGTGGCGTGACGGCCAAAGCTGGAACCACGGTGGTTGGCTCGGCCTTCCAGATCCAGGCTGTTATCCAGCGCGGTAATCACTTCGGTTTTGCCTGTGCCGGTCATGCCTGCCACCAGAATCGGTGAGCATTCGACGGCAGCGGCATCCAGCGTGTCGATCAGGAAGCGACGCATAGCCTTGTAGCCACCAATGACCCGCGGATATTGCACGCCTGCCTCAGCCAGCCATTGCTGTACCAGCTGTGAGCGCAAACCACCGCGAAAGCAGTAGAGATAGCCCTCTGGGTGGGCTTTGACGTGTTCCAGCCAGGCCTCGACCCGCGCCGCTTTAACTTTGCCGCCAACCAGGCTGTGACCCAGCGCAATGGCGGCTTCTTGGCCCTGCTGCTTATACATTGTGCCGACTTTCTGCCGCTCAACATCCTCCATCAGCGGCAGATTGACCGACTGCGGGAAGGCGCCCTTGCCGAACTCGATCGGCGCGCGCACGTCCATCAACGGCACGTCGCCCAGGAACAGGGCGCTGAAGTCTTCGGTGTTCTCGCGCATCAGAGCACCTCGACCCGCGGCCCCTGATCGTACTCGACCAGTTCACCGATGCAGGCCAGCTCGAGGCCCAGCTCCTGCGCGAGTGCGAGAAATGCGGCTTCACCTGCGGGCTCGACCGCCACCAGCAGACCACCGCTGGTTTGCGGATCACAAAGCAGGTGCTTCTGCGCATCGCTGAGCGCGCCGATCTTGTGGCCGTAGCTATCGAAGTTACGCAGCGTGCCACCGGGCACGCAGCCCTGCTCAAGGTAGTAGTCGACCGCAGGCAACCTGGGTACGGCGGCACACTGCAGCTGCGCCTTGAGGTTGGCGCCTTCGGCCATTTCGGTCAGATGCCCCAGCAGGCCAAAGCCGGTCACGTCGGTCATCGCCTGCACCCCTTCCAACGCAGCAAAGCGCTGACCCGGGCTGTTCAATCGGCACATCAGGTCGCGGGCCACGCCGGCGTCTTCGGGGCGCAACTTCTTCTGCTTTTCAGCCGTGGTGAGAATGCCAATACCCAGCGGCTTGGTCAGAAACAGTCGCGCGCCGGCTTTGGCCTGATCGTTGCGCTTAAGTTGGCTGCGCAGTACATGGCCGGTGACGGCCAGACCGAAGATGGGTTCCGGCGCGTCAATAGAGTGCCCACCCGCCAGCGGCATACCCGCTTCGGCACAGACCTGACGGGCGCCTGCCAATACTTCGCCAGCAACAGCAGCAGGCAGCAGGTTGACCGGCCAGCCGAGAATGGCAATGGCCATCATGGGGGTGCCGCCCATGGCATAGATATCACTGATTGCGTTGGTGGCGGCGATACGGCCAAAGTCGAACGGATCGTCAACAATCGGCATGAAGAAGTCGGTGGTGCTGACGATGCCCTGCTCTGCATCCAGGCCGAATACGGCGGCGTCGTCACGGCTGTCGTTCCCGACCCAGAGCCGCTCGAACGCGGGGCCGGGCTGGCCGACCGAGAGCATCTCGTCCAGCACCTTGGGCGAAATCTTGCAGCCGCAGCCGGCGCCGTGGCTGTACTCGGTCAAACGAATGGTCTGGGTCATGCTGCTCTCCACCGACTGGGCATCAAAATCAATCGGCGGATTCTAGCAGCGACGAGGCCCCAAGCCTATTTTCCCGCGTGTCAGTGGCTACGCCGTTCGAACTGATCCAGCGTATCGCTGGCCACCATGCGCCCCAGTTCGATCAGCTCTGGCGCACGATAAAACTCGAAGAACCGGCAGAGGCGCTTGGGCACGTTGAAGATCACGTCTGGCGGATAACCTGCAATCTTGTATTGGGTCAGCGACGACTGCATGGCCTCGAAGGACAGGTTGACCAACTCCAGCATGCTGGCCGGCCCCGGCGGCGGCTCCACCTCAACCGGCGCGTTCAAGTCTTCTTCCCGGGAGTGGATCAGTTCGAGCGATGCCTCGCCCTCGGCGGCCAGCAGCGCAAGGTCGCCCTCCTCGGCTTCATCCGCACGGCGCCCCAGCCATGAGGGCTTGATCGCCGACAGCCACTGGTCCCACTGCTGACGAATCGGTGCAGGGCGCTCGATCACCGGCATCTGGTAGTGGGTGCTTTCAATCGAGTTGAGGTTGACCGCCATGATCAGGTCACAGTGCGCCGACACCACCGGAACAATCGGCAACGGATTCAGCAGCCCACCGTCAACCAGCACCCGATGGCCCTGCTTGACCGGCGAGAACAGGCTGGGAATAGCCGCCGAGGCGCGCATTGCCTGATGCAGGCAGCCACTTTGGAACCAGACTTCCTGCTGGTTGGTCAGGTCGGTCGCTACCGCGGTAAACGGAATATTCAGGTCTTCGATCTCCATCTCGCCTAGCATTTCGCGAATGCGGCCAAACACCCGCTCACCACGAATGGCTCCGAGGTTGCCAAAGCCGATATCGAGTAGGCGGATCACATCCAGATAATCCAGCCCGGATACCCAGTCGCGATAGTCCGCCAGCCGGCCGGCGGCGTGAATCCCGCCAACCACCGCGCCCATGGAGCATCCTGCAATACAGGCAATTTCATACCCCCGGCGCTCGATCTCTTCGATAACGCCAATATGCGCGTACCCCCGCGCACCTCCGCTGCCCAAAACCAGGGCGACTCTCTGTGCCATCTTGCTGTTGCTCCTTCACAAACCCGGGTGAACCCGATTGACGCAGCCCATCGGCGTGATCATGATGCCGAAACCCTTTTTTGCTGCACAAGGCTCATCGTGAACGCTCGCATCAACCGCTCTCTCAAATTACTGCTTTGTCTTGTCGTGCTGCTGACCATAGCCGCACTGACGGCGCTCTGGATAGTCCATACCGCACAAGCGAAACGAGACGGTGAGCTGAAACTGGACGGATTGAAAGCGCCGGTCGAGGTTTTTTACGACGCTTGGGGTGTTCCTCATATTGATGCCGGTAACGAGGAAGATGCTTACCGCGCACTGGGCTATGTGCATGCTCAGGACCGCCTGTTCCAGATGGACCTGCTGCGCCGCATTGGTGGCGGACGCCTGTCCGAACTGTTCGGTGCCGAGTCCTTCGCGACCGATCGTTTCTTCCGCACGCTCGGCATCAGCCGGCATGCAAGAGCCTACGCCGAACGCCTTGAAGCCGAGGCCGACAGCCCGCACGTGCGCCTGATGCACGCCTATCAGGACGGTATCAATCAGTACATCGATCATGGTGGTGTGCCGCTGGAATACCGCCTGCTGATGACGAAGCCGGATTACTTCACCACCGAAGATATCGCCAACACCATGGGCTACATGGCCTATTCCTTTGCCGAGGCGTTCAAGACCGATGCGCTGGTCGACAGCATTCGCGGCACTCTGAGTGAACGTCATTACCGTGATCTGGTACCGAGCTGGCCTGACCAGCTGCCGCCGCTGCGCTCTTCAGGTCAGCCCTATATTGAGCTGCTGACCCCGATGCTCGAGCAAATCAGCCAGGTCGAACGCACCTTCCCTACCGGCCAGTTCCTCGGCAGTAATGCCTGGGTAGTCAACGCCGAACACAGCGCCAGCGGCGCACCGCTGCTGGCCAATGATCCGCACATCGGCTTTGCCGCACCGGCCGTGTGGTATGAGGCGCATATCCGCACGCCTGACAGCGAAGTCTATGGCCATTTTCTGGCGGGCATCCCCTTCCCTCTGCTCGGCCAGACCCGGCACCACGCCTGGGGGCTGACCATGCTGATGAACGACGACGTCGACTTCTATCGCGAGCGCAGCAACCCGGATGATCCCGAGCAGGTCTGGGCCGTCGACCGCTGGGAGCGACTGCAGGTGCACGAAGAGGTGATCAAGATCCGCGGCCAGGAAGACCGTCTTATTCGCACCCGCAGCAGCCGTCACGGGCCGATCATCAATGATCTTCCGGGTAGCATGGAACGCCAGCCGGTCAGCCTGTTCTGGAGTTTCCTGGACCCGGAAAGCGACTCGACCCAGGCCTTCTATGGCTTCACCCGCGCCACGAGCATGGCCGAGTTTGAAGCCGCCGCCGCACTGCACGGCGCCCCCGGGTTAAACCTGGTTTACGCCGATGCCGACAACAACATCGCCATGTGGGCGATCGGCAAACTCAAGCGCTGGCCGCAGAGCAGCAACGGTTTCTCGCTGCTGAACGGCGGCTCCGGGCGCGATGACTTCCTTGGCTATCAACCGTTCGATACCAATCCACGCATCATCAACCCGCGCGAAGGCATTATCTTCTCGACGAACAATCCGTACCCCGAACGCAACCCGCGACGCAAGCTGCCCGGCTACTATGCGCCGACCGATCGCGCACAGCGTCTGGAGCAATTACTGGCAAGCAAGGATCAATTCGATCTATCCGACTTCAAGGCGTTCCAACTGGATGACCAGCGCCCGGTTGCCCTGAGCATGGTCGCTGACGCACTGCCGCTGTTTGACTTCGAGCAGCTACCGGAAGAACTGCGTGAGCCCGCGACCAAGGCCGCCGGGTTGCTGGCAAGCTGGGACGGACGCTACGACCAGAGCAGCGCCGCGGCCAGCATCTTCCAGCGCTGGCAGGACGCGTTGTCGGAAGCCCTGTTCGCTGACGAACTGGGCCCGCGCTACAACTTCTTCCGCAATACCTTCATGGCTGAAAAGACTCTGGCCAGCCTGTATTGGAAGCCAACCTCACCCTGGTGGGACAACCGTCAGCAGCCCAGTCTGGATGGCCGTCAATCCGCTATCCAGCATGCCTGGCAGAACGCGATTACCGGACTGGTGGCCGACCTCGGCGATGACCCCGAGCAATGGCATTGGTCGCGACTGGCAAGTCTGCAGCACACCCACGCACTGGCCGAGCGCACGCCCTTCGGTGCTTACTTGAACAGCCCGGCAGTGGCGATCAGCGGTGGCAACGAAACCCTGAACAACATGGCATTCGACCGCGGCGATACAACCTACAAAATCAAGGCTGGCCCCGCTACGCGCCGCCTGATTGACCTATCGGATCTGAACGCCACACTGGGCATCAACCCGTTGGGCCAGTCAGGCAACCCGCTGGATGACCACGTGCGCGATCAAGCCGAGATGTTCAACGAGGGGCGCTACCGCACTCAACTGTTCGACTGGCTGTCAATTCAGGCTCTTCCCGACCGATTGGAACTGCAGCCCAGCCGCAAACGCCGCTGAATGTAATCAGCGAACCTGCCGGATAACTACGCCGGCAGCCGGTTCAGGGCTGCCCAGTGTCATGCGCTGGGCAGCTACTCCCGCCTCCTTCAATGCGTCGACCAACGCCGGCGCATCAGCACCATCAAGCTGCACCCGCAGCAACGAGTCGAGCCGCATCATACGCACAAGCAGGCGCGTCCAGCTTGCGGTTAACTCGGGATTGTCAGCCAACGCTGGCAGAGTCAGCTTTTCTTCACTGCGCAACACTTTCAGCAGCGTCGAGGGCGTTGGATACAGCGCCTGCTCGACCGCTTGCGCAGGGGTCGTCTGCTCTATGTGCAGGTAGCTACGGCGATTACCGCGGGTGATCGAGTAGAGGGAAACGAAGCGCTGGGGCTCGCTATCGAGTCTGAGGGCAAGATACCGCTGGCCCTCCTCCGGCCCATACAGCTGAGAGTTATGCAGCACCTGATTGGCCCACAGGCTGCTGCTGCCGCATTCGCGTCCGTCACAGGCATAAAGTAGTGTGTGCGGCTGTTCGACCAGTTGGCCGAGCACATGACGGAATGCGTCTTCGGGGGTGTATTCGTCGGTAATCTCCCAGGTCACCTGCGCCAACTCGCCGTTGACGCGAATCTCGCGTTCGGCGCGCAATTGATTGTTGATGCGCCGCACACTGCCGATTACTACCGGGTGATCGACCTGCGCTGACAGCGCTTCGCTGGTAACACGGGAATGGGGAAAGGGGCTGACAACCAACTGATCGAGTGCCTGCGCTGCCTGAGCAGCGGTGCCGCTCGCCAGCATGAAGCCACCCAACAGCAGCGGCAGAGTACGAACCGATAAAGCCATGCGTCTCCCTAGTCGCACACCGACATGCATCGACGCGCGCAGAACGGGCTGCCGAGGAGTCGGCAGCACAATGAACTAGTCCAGAGAATAGCGCGTGGCGACCTGGCGGTCAGCTCAAGCTTGTGTAGAAGTCTTTCAGAATGTCCGCGACGTCGTCTGCAGCGGCTTCCAGGTGCAGGTGATGGCCACCTTCCACCCGGTGGACGGTCAGGTTTTCGAAGGCGTCGATTCGCGCCAGCACCTCAGGATGCTTGTGCATCACACCCTGATTGGCGAGCACCACGCAGGTCGGCGCGGTGATGTTCTCAATGAAGGAGCTGGCATGGCGCTGGGTAAATCGCAGCGGTGACGGCAGCATCAGCTGCGGATCGGTGCGCCAGGTCCAACCCCCGTCGTGCGGCATCAAACCACGCTCGACCAAGGCGGCTGCGGCGTCACGGGAGATCGGTGTCGTGCCGCCCAGAACCCGCGCCGACACGGCCTTCTCGACGCTGTCGTAAACAGGTTTGCGCTTGCTGCCCAGCTGCAGCGTGGAATTGAAGAATCGCGCCATCTGACGTGGCGCGTCATCCGCCTCGGAAGTAAACGGCATGAGGCCGTCGATCATGGCGGCGCCGGTAATACGGTCCGGCAGGCTGCCGGCGAGAATACCGCTGATGATCGCGCCCATCGAATGACCAAGCAGCCCGAAACGCTCCCAGCCCAGATCTTCCGCCACCTGCAGTACGGTAGCCGCTTGCTGCCAGAGGCTGTAACCGGTCGCCGGCATGTGGCCGGACAGGCCGTGCCCGGGCAGATCCAGCGCCACCAGATACACGCCTTCCAGCGCCGGGGCGATACGGTCAAAGGTCGCGGCGTTGTCCAGCCAGCCATGCAGGCCAATGACAGGCAGACCTCCGGGTTCGCCCCAGACCTTGCCAGCAATTTCAATGTGCGGCAGGGAAAAGCGTACTTCGTGACTGCTTAAGGGCATGAAACCTCCGGGACCGTGGCGGAAAAGTGCAGCAGGCAATCTAACGGCCTCGCCACCGCTCGACAAGCGCCCCCGGCCGCGTGAATGCAGGTGCATTCCCGGTGGTTGTGTACGAGGTCAGTCCGTTTTCAGCGGCACGATCGCCATGGTCAGGCGGGAAATGCAGGTCTGATTGCCGGCGTCATCCTGCAGACGAATATCCCAGACATGGGTGGTGCGGCCCAAGTGCACGGCCTTGGCGACCGCGGTCACCCGGCCCGAGCGCACTGCGCGCAGGTGATTGGCGTTGATATCCAGGCCAACACAATAAAATCGGCTGGTATCGATACATTGGTAGGAGGCAATACTGCCGACGGTTTCTGCCAGCACCACGGATGCACCGCCGTGCAGGATGCCATAGGGCTGATGGGTACGTTCGTCGACCGGCATGCTCGCGCTCAGCCAGTCGTCGCCGTAAGCCTCGATACGAATATCAAGCAAGCTGTTAATGGTCGGCGCGGGCGCGTTGAGGCGTTCAAGGTCAATCGGAGTCTTCCAAATACTGCTCATGCACTCTCCTGCTGTTGCTGCTCGGGCTGGTGCCAGACGACGCTCTGCCCGCTCACCAGCCAGTCATGGAAATACGCCTGCCAGGTCGCCTCTACCACGTTGCGGCGCAGCTTCTGCGTCGCGGTGCGAAAACCGCCAGCCACATCCCAAGGTGTGTCGACAACAACCAGGCAGCCCAAGCGCTCACTGCTCGGCAACTTGCTGTTAATGCGCTCCAGCACCTCTGCAAGCGCGCGCTGGCAAGCGCTGCGGCTAGCGCCCGGGTCATCGCTCAGCCGCACCAACGCTAAAGGTTGCGGTAAATCCTGCCCCACTACGCAGGCCTCATCTACCTCGGCCAGGTCCATCAGGGCCTGCTCTATCGGCGATGGCACTATGTAGCGTCCGCGAGAAGTCTTGAAAATGTCCTTGATTCGGCCGGTCAGGCGCAGAAACCCTTCCTGATCAATTTCGCCGACATCACCGGTGTGCAGGAAGCCATCAGCATCGATCACTTCGGCGGTACGTGCCGGGTCTTTGTAATAGCCCATCATTAACGTCTTGCTGCGCACCAGAATCTCACTGTGCTCACCAAGCCGACACTCGACACCGGGGTTGGGCAAGCCGATGTAGCCCTGCTTGGGGCGCCCGGGCCTGCCCAGGTGCGAATAGCCGCAATTCTCGGTCATGCCATAGGCCTCAACCACAACCAGCCCAATGCGAGCAAACCAGTCCTGTACGGCGGGCGCCAGCCTTGCAGCGCCGCTGACCGCATAACGCACTTGGTCAAGGCCCAGGCGGGCGAGCATCCGGCGCCCCTGCCAAGGCCCCACTACCGGCAGACTGAGCAAAAATTGAGTCCAACCGGGTGACCAGATCCGCTCACAGGCTTCCATGCATTGCTGCCAGACCCGCGGCGACGCGAGGAAAAGGGTTGGCTGAGCGCGTCTGGCATCACGCGCGAAGGTGTCGGCAGCCTCGACGAAATAGACCTGCTGCCCGCCCAGCAATGAGGACACCTCAACAAACTGCCGCTCGGCAATATGACTCAACGACTGATACGAGAGCATGCGGTCGCTGGCCGAGACATTAAACAGTCGCTGATAATTGGTGGCCGCCAGAAACATGCTCGCAAAACTGAGCATTACGCCCTTGGGCATGCCGGTAGTGCCGGAGGTGAAGATGATGGTAGCCAATTGATCCGGAGCTGGCTGGGCTGGGCTCTCCAGAGGTGGGTGATCCTCCAGCAGTTGTTCCCAGGCAAGCAGATCCTGGCCCTGCGGGCCATTTGGCAGACTGATGCAGTGCATGCTTGCTGGCACGCCACCCGCGGTTTTCGACCACCCCTCCACCGGACCGACAAACAGCACACGCAATTCTGCATGCTCAATCAACTTGTGGATCGAGTCAGCGTTCAGATTGGGATGCAACGGAACCGACACATGCCCAGCCATCCAGATGGCAAGGTCGGCGATGATCCAGTGGGCGCAGTTTTTCGACAGCAGACCAACATGACTGCCCGTGGGCAGCTGCAGAGACACGAGGTGATGAGCGATCCGACGCGCCTGCTCCCCGACCTCAGACCATGAATACTTGGCCAGTTCGCCATTCGAGAGCGGCTGAACAAGGTAGTTACTGCGCGGACGCAGCGATTCTTGCCGGAAAAAAGACTCCAGCGCGGTCTCTGGTTGCGTTGTCAGTGCGCCCATGCCGTGCCCCTTTAGGGTAATTATTGTTATCGAAGACCAACAGTGCGGGCGCAGCGCGTGCCCCGTGAGGGAACACTATCTCAGGCGGACACCAGCGACAAGCGCCAGCGTCAGGAGTGTAGATCAGCTGGCGTTTTCAGCAGCAACAACTGGCCCAGCCCCGCGGCCACGAAGTCCGATTCAACACAAGCCAGAGCAGCCGTCGGCATGGGAAGATGGGCGCGACGATGCCCTTCGCAAAACAGGCTCAGCAACTGACTGACCAGCGGCTGATGACTCACCAGCAACAAATTCTGCTCCTGACGTTCGGCGAGGTAACGCAACACCTCTGCAGGATCGTCATCCGGCGTCAGCCAAGGCGCAGTAGAAACGCCTCGCTCAAACCCCAGCTCAGCGCAAACCAGCGCCGCTGTCTGCTGGGCACGCACGTACGGGCTGGCCAGAATGGCATCAAGCGGCTGCTGGCGTAGTAAGTCCGCCATCAACCGAGCCTCCTGCTGCCCGGCGGCGGTCAATGGGCGCTGGGCATCAGAGGCAGCCTGCGCAGCCGCCTGGCCGTGACGCATTACCCAGACTCTCAAACCGACTCATCCTCGGCCTGCCGTGCCCAGCGCGCATCCGCCGCCGGCCACTCGCTGAACGGCCAGGGCTTTTGCTCGGTAACGCCGGTCAGGTAGCGGCCAGTCTGCCAAGCGTATTGGGAAAAGCTGTTACCCCAACCAGCGCAGTCTGCATCCGGTGAGCCGGTAAACAGACGGTAGCCAATCTGGATCAAGGTGATCACCGCCAGCGCCACTTCCGCAACCTGCCAGGCAATGGCAAAAAAGACGACGTAAACCAGCCGCAGCCAAAAATCGGCGCTGCACAGGTTATCGATGAAAGAATTCACGCTCTCTCCTCAAGACTTGATGGGCGCGGCAGACATGACCGCAGCAAATTCGACATCACTTTTTTGTTCGGCAGACATCAGCTTGCCGATCACCGCCGGCAGCGGCAGCTTGTCAAAGACGATGGCGTACAGACCGGCCACCAGAGGCATGTAGACCCCTTCCTCTTCCGATTTCTGCTTCAGCACCTTGAGGGTATTGACGCCTTCGGCGACCTGACCGAGGCGGGCAACGCCCTCCTCAAGGGTTTCCCCTTTACCCAGCGCATGACCAACCTGGAAGTTGCGCGACTGCGGCGAGGTGCAAGTCACGATCAAGTCACCAACCCCGGCCAGTCCGAGGAAGGTCAAGGGGTTTGCGCCCATGTGCACGGAAAAACGGGTCATCTCCGCCAGCGCACGGGTAATCAGCATGGCCTTGGTGTTTTCGCCCATGCCAAGGGCCGACGCCATACCGGCGATAATCGCGTAGACGTTCTTCAGCGCGCCACCCAACTCAACGCCGTAGCGATCCTGGCTGGCGTAGACCCGCAGATTCGGCCCGCCAAGCACCGCCTGAACGTCGTGGCAGAGTTGCTCATCTTCACTGGCAACTACCGTTGCGGTCAGCTCGCCGGCGGCCATTTCCTTCGCCAGATTCGGCCCGGAAAGTACCGCGACCCGAGCATCCGGCGCCTCTTGCTCGACGATCTGGCTCATCATCAGAAATCCAGGCTGCTCGATGCCCTTGGTCGTGCTCACCACCTGTTTGCCCGCTAACGACGGACCGATACCCTGCAACACACTCCGGAAAGCACCAGAGGGAATCGCCAGAAATACCAACTCGGCCGATGCGATTGCTGCTTCGATGTCAGTGGTGACCTGAAGCCGTTCATCCAGCGTGAAGCCTGGCAGATAACGCGGATTTTCGTGATTTTCAACAATGTGCTTGGCAACCTCGGGATCGCGGAGCCAGAGCGTCACGGGCACACCCTCGCTTGCCATCAAATTGGCCAGCGTGGTGCCGAAACTGCCGCCACCCAGAACACAGACGGGAGTTTTGCGGTCGTTCATGCAACATCCTTGGGTAATGAATCTGGCGCCAGTATAAGCCGAGCGCGCAAGATAGCGCGATTTGACTGTGTAAAAAGGGGCGCTGCTGGGTAATATGGGCGAGCCAAACCAACAAGACCAAAGTGCCATCATTTATGCCAGTTTCACGCCAGACCCTTTCGATCGCCCTGTTGGGCCTTACTCTACCGCTTCAGGCTCAGCAGCTTGACGACGAACTGCTGCTCGGCGACATGAAGCTGCCGACGGTGCTCAGCGCAACGCGCCTGAAACAGAGCCCTGCGGAAGTACCGGGCAGCATGACGGTCCTCGACCGCCAACTGATTCGCGCCTCCGGTGCGCGCGACGTGCCCGAGTTGATGCGCCTGGTTCCGGGCATGATGGTCGGTTACAACTCCGGCAACGTCGTTAACGTCAACTATCATGGCACCAACATCACCGAAGCCCGACGCATGCAGGTGCTGGTCGACGGCCGCTCGGTCTACCGCCCGGGTCTGGCGACAGTGGACTGGACCGACATCCCCTTGGCCGTAGAGGACATCGAACGCATCGAGGTATTCCGCGGCCCGAATACGGCGGCCTACGGCGCCAACGCCCTAATGGGCGTGATCAACATCGTGTCTACACGTCCAGAGTTCAGCCAAGGTAGTCGCGTTAAGGTCACTCGAGGTAACCGCGGCGTCAGCGACATATACGCCCGCCAGGGATTCAGCTTCGGCAATTCGCACGCGCGCCTGAGCCTGACCGGCAAGCAGGACGACGGGTTCGATTTCGATGACGACGGTGAGGACTACCGCGATGGTCGTCGCCTCAACGCCCTGAACCTTCTCGGCACAACCGACCTGAATGCTACCCAGACTCTGACTTGGCAGCTCGGAGCCAAAGAAGGCACCAAGCAACGGGATAACGACTACTCGGTAATGGCCGAACCAACCGATGACAGCTACACGTTCGACCGTCTGATGGAGCAACAGCTAAACTCCGACTCGGACATTTCGGCCAGTGACTACTTCATCCAGCTCAACTGGAAGAACGACATTAGCCCGGAGCATCAGGTCGAGATCAAAACCTATGCCCAGCATATGGAGCGGCTGAGCCAGTGGCGGGCGTGTGACTCACCTATTGTGTTCTCACCCGAGATGCGCGAGCTCTACCTGGTCGGCAACGTGTACACCCGCCGTATGAACTACATTCTGCGCAACCGAAGTGGCGTTTGGGGTGATCAGACTTTTTACAGCAATTGGCTGGTCAATCGTGACAATCTCGATCCGGCCTACCTGCCGCTTGTCGACAATATCGTTGCGCAACACACCGCAGCACGAAACGCACCGCCAACCTGCTTTGACCTCAACGAAAATCTGCGCGAAACCCGCTACGAAGCCGAAGTACAGAACACCCTGCAGATCACCGACGCTCTACGCACCGTATTCGGTCTCAACCTGCGCTACGACCAGACCAAGTCTGAGACCTTTTTCAACGGCAAGGTTGAAAACTCGGTTGGGCAGTTGTTCGGCAACCTAGAGTACCGTTTGGGGGAGCGCTGGATGCTGCACGCCGGCGCCATGGCAGAGCAGGACCGGCTCAGCGGGTTCTCATTCTCGCCACGACTGGCTGCTCACTACTTTGTCGCGCCCGCCCACAGCCTGCGCGTGGTGTATTCCGAGGCGGTGCGTTCACCTGACATGTATGAGAACAACGCCTACTGGACCTACCACCCAAGCGGCATTACCGGCGCTCCAACCACCGGCGATACCTACTATGCACTGGCGGTTGGCCCGGGCGACCTGCAGCAAGAGGAGATGCGCTCCTGGGAACTGGGCTACAACGGATCATTTCACAAGATCGGCTTGAGCCTCGACATCAAAGCGTTTTATGACGAAATCGACAACATGATCAGCCAGCCACTGCAGGTCGTGAACTTCGAGCCGGACAACAGCAGCTTTGCCCACTTTAGCGGTGTCGAGACCCAAGCCGATTGGCGCATCAATCCCAGCGACCGTCTGCGCCTCACCTACGCCTACGTCGACTTCTATGCCAGCAACCGCCTAGATCAGCGCCTGACGGCCCGCAACAGCGGCTCCGCCGCCTGGTTGCACAATTGGGCAGGTGGTATCGAAACCAGCCTCATCTACTATGGATCAGACCTGCTCAACGAACGTCGTTTCGAGCGTATCGACGGTAGGATCGCCAAGCGCTTCGAAATGGGTGGCGGAAACAGTCTGGAACTGGCTGCCAACTGGCAGTACCGACTTGATGATGAACCGTTGACCTGGTCGGAGAACCTGTACGACAGCCCCAGCCAGTTTTATCTGACGGCTGACCTCAGGTTTTGAATGATCGCCCGGAGCGAACCCGAGATTGAATAGACACGGATTGTCGACATGCCCCTTTGCAGACGCGAGAGCAGAACAGTGAGACGCAGGCTAGCAGCCCTGCTGCTCTGCTGGCTGCTCGCGCCCTCCGCGCTTGCCAGCCAGTATGCTGTGATCATCCCGGGCAGTTCGGCGCTGACGCAGAGTTTTGTCAACGCGCTGGGCACTGCTTTACCCGCAGCCAATGTAATCCCCCTGTCACCGGCTGACGCGATACCAGCGGGAACCGACGCGGTTATCACCATGGGCCGCAGCGGCCTTGAGGCGAGACTGCGGCACCAGGACCAACTGCCAACCCTCGCCACCTATGTCACTGGCGAAAGTTTGTATGACTATGCCCCGTCAAACGCGCCATTCCACGCATTGCTCGCCAACCCTAAACCGGCCCGCCAGGTCTCCCTGGCTCAGCTGTTGATGCCACATGCGCGCAGCATGGGAATCCTGCTGTCAGAGAGGTCGCAACGCCAGCGAGATCAATGGCAACAGGCAATCGAGACCAACGGAGCCAAACTGGTCAGTGTCACGGTTCAATCGCAGGACAACCTGACCCGCCAGGTGGTCGATGTCATCACTGATAGCGATATCCTGCTCGGCACCGACGACTCGCAGATCTACAACGCCGATAATCTAAAGACCATCCTGCTGACCAGCTACTCACGCAATAAGGTCTTGATCGGCCCAAGCGCGCCCTTTATCGACGCCGGCAGCCTCAGCACGACCTACAGCACGCCGGAAGACATGGCGCGCAGCGTCGCCTACCTGATCAACCAGGGCCTGCCCACCAGCGGCAGCTCCTACCCGCACTACTTTTCCGTTCTCAGCAATGCCCAGGTGGCGCGTTCCCTGGGTATTCCGCTGCCGGACGACGCCACCCTCGCCCGCCGTTTGGCCGAGCTGGAGCAAGCGCAATGAGTTTTCTGCAACGTGGAACCATCTACAGTCGCCTGATCCTGATCGCGACGTTACCAGCCCTGCTGATGGGCGTGGTCGGTTTTACCTTTTTCACCACGGCACGCCTGGACGACGTCAACCGGGAGCTGCAGGTGACCGGCCAGTTGATCGCTGACCAGCTGGCCCCAGCAGCAGAATACGGAGTCATCAGTGGCAACCTGAGCACGCTTGAGAGTCTCGTCAAAGGTGCGCTGAACGTGCCGCACGTGCGCTACGTTCAGGTCTATGACCGGATGGGTAGTCCGCTACTGCGACTGGATCGCACAGACGGTAACCACGACGGTCTGCAGGTTTTCGTTGCCGACATCATGCGCCAGCGTATTCCACTGCAGAGCGACCTGTTCCTGCTCGACGCTCCCGCACTGAACGACAGCGATGAGTTGCGGTACCTCGGCCAGGTTCACGTCGGCCTGAGTAACGCAGCCTTTATCCAGCGCCAGCAAAGCATCCTCGTCAAAACACTGTTAATGGCTGCCCTGGTGCTTATCGCCACCCTCGTCCTGGCCATACGGCTGGCCAAAGCGTTAGCCGACCCCATGGAGCGGATGGGGCAGGCCGTTTCGCAGCTACAGCAGGGCCAGCTCAACACGCGTCTGGACGTTGATGACGAGCATGAGATTGGCCATCTGATGCACAACATCAACAGTCTCGCAGCCACACTGGAACGAGCAGAAAATCAGCAACAGCGGGCCATGAAGGATCTGGTCAGCGCCCGCGAGGGTGCCGAATCAGCCAACCGGGCCAAGTCCGAGTTTCTGGCGATGATGAGTCACGAGTTACGCACACCGATGAACGGTGTGCTGGGGATGCTGCAGTTGCTGGAAACCACCGAACTGAACGGCGAGCAGAGCGAATACGTCCATATCGCCGGCGAGTCAACCGACCACCTGCTCAAGGTCATCAACGATATTCTCGACTTTTCACGCATTGAGCGCGGCGCGATTGATCTTGAAGAGATACCGTTCAACCTGCCTCAGCTGATCAGCTCATCGATAAACGTCTTCGAGCACACGGCCCGGCAAAAAGGCTTGAGGCTAGCCTGTAACCTGACAGGCCGTGAGGTATGCGAGGAAGTGATCGGCGATCCCACAAGAATTCGCCAGATTCTGGTCAATCTGGTCGGCAACGCGCTCAAGTTCACCGAGCACGGCCAAATCGAGATCAATGCCAGCTGGCAACTGACCAGCACCGATACGCTGTGGCTGGAATGCGAAGTGTCCGACACTGGCATTGGCATCGCCCCTGACCGTCTGGAGAGCATGTTTGATGCCTTTCAACAGGCCGACAGCAGTACCTCGCGACGATTCGGCGGCACGGGACTGGGCCTCTCTATCGCGCGCACCTTTGCGCGCAAGATGGGCGGCGACCTGACTGCTCGCAGCCGCGAGGGAGACGGCTCTACGTTTGTCTTCAGCATCCCGCTGCACGCTAAGGTATCTGAGCAGCCAACAGAGTCAAAGCCCGCACTGCAGCCGCCACGCGGAGCGCCCCGCCCGGTGTTGTTGGTAGAGGACAACCCGGTCAACCAACTGGTTATCGAAGGCATGCTCAAGCAGGCCGGCATTCGTGTCGAAATCGCGGACACGGGTGAGATAGCGCTGGAGAAACTGTGTGACAAGCCAGAGCGCTTTGCGGCCATTTTGATGGACATTCAACTACCCGACATGGACGGACTTGAGGTCTGCCGTCGCTATCTCGCCCACTGCAATGAACAGAGCTGGATAGCGACTGCCTGCATCGCACTGACCGCCAGCGCCTTCGATATAGACCGCCGTGATTGCGAGGCAGCTGGCATGCAGGACTTCCTGAGCAAGCCAATCAACCACCACGCGCTACTGCAAGCCCTTGCTCCCTGGATCCGCTCAGCCGATCATCAACCCGGCTGATCGAACAACATTCCATCAACAATTAGGCGCTCTGGAACGCTGGATTCAGCTTGACCAAATCGCGAGACTAGGCAGTCACGAATGGTTGTCTCATCTCGACACAGGCAACCGGCTCCTACAAACCCAATAATCTCGAGCGTCCGGAACATGTCGACAGTCACCCTTGAATCGCCGTACACCACCCTTCCAGCCCTAGTTGCCCTGCATGCTCAGGACCGAGCAGAACACCCAGCACTGATCGAAGGCGACCAGCAACTGAATTATCGCCAGCTGGACGCCGAGGCTAACCGGGTCGCTGCTGCCCTGCAGCGTGACGGTGTGAGTGCTGGTGACGCCATCGCCATCTGTGGCGCTAATTCGATCAACTACGCGGTGCTGTTCGTCGGTGCGCTGCGCGCCGGCGTAACCGTTGCCCCTCTGGCCCCGTCCTCAACCCCGGAAAGCCTGCTCGGCATGTTGGCCGACTCGGCGGCCAAGCTGTTCTTCGCCGACGCCAGCGTGCAGAAGGCCATGACCGATGTTCGTGACCGCCTGCGCATGCCACTGATCAGCATGGACAACAGTGGTGTCGAAACCCATTACAACGACTGGCTGGCCGAGCCCGACGCAAAGCCCAGCGCGGTGGACATCACCCCGGACATGACGTTCAACGTCATCTACTCCTCCGGCACCACCGGCGAACCCAAGGGCATTGTTCAATCCCATGGCATGCGCTGGTCGCATATTCAGCGCGGCCTGCCGTTCGGCTATGGTCCGGACTGCCGCACGCTGATCTCCACCCCGCTGTACTCCAACACCACCCTGGTCTCCTTCCTGCCGAGCATCGGTCTGGGTGGCACCGTGGTTCTGATGGCCAAGTTCGACGCCGAGCGTTACCTGAAGCTGGCTGAACAGCATCGCATCACCCACACCATGCTCGTGCCCGTGCAATACCAACGCATCATGGCTCGCCCGGATTTCGACAGCTACGATCTGGACAGCTACATCATGAAGTTCAGCACCAGCGCACCCTTCCATGCTGAGCTCAAAGCCGACATCCTCAAACGCTGGCCCGGTGGTCTGATCGAGTTCTACGGCATGACCGAAGGCGGCGGCTCCTGCATGCTCGCAGCACATACCTACCCAGACAAACTGGCCACCGTCGGTATGCCGCTGGACGGCCACGACATGCGGGTTATTGATGAAGACGGCGTTGAGCTGCCCCGCGGCGAGATCGGTGAGGTCGTCGGTCACTCCCCCGCGATGATGGCCGGCTACCTGAACAAGCCGGAGAAAACCGCTGAAGCCGAGTGGTACGACAGCACCGGCAAGCGTTTCATCCGCACCGGCGATGTTGGTCGCTTCGATGAAGAGGGCTTCCTGACCCTCATGGATCGCCGTAAAGACATGATCATCAGCGGCGGCTTCAACATCTACCCCAGCGACCTCGAAGCTGAACTGCGCAAGCACCCTGACCTGCAGGATGTGACCGTTGTTGGCGTCGCCTCCACCAGTTGGGGCGAAACCCCGGTCGCCTACGTTGTGCCCTTCGCCGGCCGCAACGTCGACGCCGAACAGGTGCAAGCCTGGTTCAACGAGCGCGTAGGCAAGACCCAGCGGCTGAACCGCGTGATCATCGCCGATGAACTGCCTCGCAGCGCCATCGGCAAGGTCCTCAAGCGCGAACTGCGCGACCAGTTCCACGCCGAACACGGCGTCCTGGCCTGATCCGCCCTGCACTCGCGCTGGCGAGTCCGGACACAGAAACTTTGTCCTGACTCGCCTTCGCGGGTATCCTCAACGCCTCATCGCACACAAAACGTGGATGTTGTGACTTTCTCGGCAGGCGCTGAGTCTGAGCTTACGCGAGCAAAAACCGCTCAGCAGCCATCCGAAAGCGCAGTGCAGGCAGGCGTACAGAGTGCATAAGGTTGACTCAGGTCATGCCAATGGCACAGCCAACGCCCTCCAGCTCATTTATCATGACTGGCCGCGCGCCCTTTCGGATGCTTGCTGACACAGAACAAGCCGAATCAATAGTGCCCCGAGGACGGGGACGAGCAGGAGCCTCTATGACACGACAGAATGCGTACACCCGGGAAGAGCTGCTCAAGTGCAGCCGTGGCGAAATGTTTGGCCCCGGAAACGCACAACTTCCGGCCCCCAACATGCTGATGATCGACCGTATCACGCACATCAGCGAGACCGGCGGTAAATACGGCAAGGGCGAAATCGTTGCCGAGCTGGATATCACCCCTGACCTGTGGTTCTTCGCCTGCCACTTCGAAGGTGACCCGGTCATGCCCGGTTGCCTCGGTCTCGATGCCATGTGGCAGCTGGTTGGCTTCCACCTTGGCTGGCTGGGCTTCCAGGGTCGCGGTCGCGCACTGGGCTCCGGTGAGGTGAAGTTCTTCGGCCAGGTCCTGCCTACCGCCAAGAAGGTAACCTACACCATCCATATCAAGCGCACCATGAACCGCGCCCTGACCCTCGGCATCGCCGATGGCAGCGTGGCTGTCGATGGTCGCGAGATCTACAGCGCGGAAGGTCTGCGCGTGGGTCTGTTCACTTCTACCGATAGTTTCTGAGGATCATCACTATGCGTCGCGTCGTGATTACCGGCATGGGCATTGTTTCCTGCCTTGGCCAGGACCTGGACTCCGTTTCTGCCAGCCTGAAAGAAGGCAAATCCGGCATCCGCTTCAATCCCTCGTACGCCGAAATGGGTCTGCGCAGCCACGTTTCCGGCTCCGTGGACATCGACCTTGATGCCGCTATCGACCGCAAGGTCAAGCGCTTCATGGGTGATGCCGCCGCCTACGCCTACCTGTCCATGCAGCAGGCGATTGCCGATGCAGGTCTGGGCGAAGATCAGGTCAGCAACGTGCGCACCGGCCTGGTTGCCGGCAGTGGCGGTGCCTCCACTCTGAACCAGATGGAAGCGATCGACATTCTGCGCGAGAAAGGCGTCAAGAAGATCGGGCCATATCGCGTGCCACGCACCATGGGCAGCACCGTTTCCGCCTGTCTGGCGACCCCGTTCAAGATCAAGGGCGTCAACTACTCCATCTCCTCGGCCTGTGCCACCAGCGCACACTGTATCGGCCACGCTGCCGAGCTGATCCAGCTGGGCAAGCAGGACATCGTCTTCGCGGGCGGTGGTGAAGAGGAACACTGGTCCCAGACCATGCTGTTCGACGCCATGGGCGCCCTCTCCACCCAGTACAACGAGACGCCAGAAAAGGCCTCGCGTGCTTACGATGCCAACCGTGACGGATTCGTCATCGCTGGCGGCGGCGGGATGGTCGTAGTCGAAGAGCTGGAACACGCTCTGGCTCGCGGCGCCAAGATCTACGCTGAAGTGGTTGGCTACGGCGCCACCTCCGATGGTTACGACATGGTCGCTCCGAGCGGTGAAGGCGCGGTACGCTGCATGCAGCAAGCGCTGGCAACCGTTGATGGCGCCATTGACTACCTGAACACCCACGGCACCTCTACTCCGGTTGGTGACGTTGCCGAGCTGAAGGCGATCCGTGAAGTGTTTGGCGACAAGGCACCGAAGATCAGCTCCACCAAGAGCCTGTCGGGTCACTCGCTGGGTGCTGCTGGCGTACAGGAAGCGATCTACTGCATGCTGATGCTGCGTGACAACTTCCTGACCGCCTCGGCCAACATTGAGGAGCTGGACGAAAACGCTGGTGATCTGCCGATCCTGCGTGAGCGTCTGGATCAGGCAGTTGATCTGATCATGTCCAACAGCTTTGGTTTCGGTGGCACCAACGCCACGCTGATCCTCAAGCGCTGGACCGACGCGTGATCCTGATCCGCTGAGAAAAACCGCAGCTTTCGCTGCGGTTTTTTTTTGCCCACCGAACAGGCACCTTGCCCCCTGTCCTGCACTACAACAACGCACACCCCACCCCTTGGCTCCAGCGCCACGCCTGCCTCAGCGCCTGTTCGCGGCGCTGGCGTAATTATTGCTAGCTACCTGCATGATGGCAGAGTGACACAAACCGCCGGCAAGGAGCACATATGGGGATCTTCAATATCGCCCGCTATAACCGCGAGTCGGGCAGCAGCACAGACGCACTCTTCAAGGACCTGAATCTCGCTGCGGAGCTACCGCAGCAGCACGGCCAGCTGGCCCACCTGAACGCCTTCGCCCGCGACCTGCAACAGCGCATCACCCTGAGTCTGCATGCCGCCGTCGGCATCGCCGCACACGCGCCTGAACTGGCACGCATAGCCGCCGACAGCCGCGCGCACGGCGAGCAACTGGCTCAGTCCTCTGAGGAAATCGCCAGCGCCACCGAACAGGTCAGCACCACGCTCGACGCCGAACTGGTGCCGGGAGCAACCGCAGTTTCCCAGCTCTCCAGTGACGTGAGTACGCAGCTGCGCCAATGCGAGCAGGACAGCAGCAATGTGCTCAGTCAGGTCGACACCATCAATGGCTGCGAGAGCGAGCTGACCGCCCAGATCGGCGAGATTGGCAAACAGCTCGAGGAGATCACCCAAGTCATTGGCATGATTGCCAACATTTCCCAGCAGACCAACCTGCTCGCGCTCAATGCCGCTATTGAAGCCGCACGGGCCGGTGAACAGGGGCGCGGCTTCGCCGTGGTTGCCGATGAGGTACGCACGCTCGCCGGCAAGACCACCGCTGCAACCGACAAGGTTGCCGAGATCATCGATAACTTCCGCACTGGTATGCAGAGCCTGAACAACGCCAGCGCACAAATGCAGTCCGCCGTTGCAACCGGTCGCGAGCGCATCATCAGCATGGATCGCAGTCTCAGCGAAGCGACTTCCGCCATGGGCCAACTGGATCAGCGTATCGCCAGCATTGCCAGCGGCGCAGAGCAGATCGGCGCCGCAGTGCGATCAGTCAGCCAGGACGTGCAAAGTGTGGCCGGGGTGGCCAGCGCGATGATGCAGAAAGCCTCGTCGGTACTCGAACACAGTGAAGCGGTACGCAGTGAAGGCGACCGCCTGCTGGAAGGCCTTGGCGGCTTCCAATTGGGTGTGCATCAGGTGATCCGCCAACGGGTAACCGAGATGGCCGCCAGCGCCGAGCTGGCGCGCGGCGGTGTCGGCGCTGAGCAGGCCATGCAACGCTGGATTGATCAGGACGGTCGGTTTGAGCTGATGTATCTGGTTGGTGCAGATGGTGTGCAGGTTAGCGAGAACATTCTGAGTGCCGATCTGCAAGACAGCAGCCGCAGCAGTGCGCGTGGCAAGAACTGGTCAAATCGCCCGTGGTTCTCGAACGTACGCGATACGCTTGCGCCGTTTATCAGCGACGTCTACCGCTCCGCGGCAACCGACGGATTCTGCTTCACCCTGTCGGCGCCGGTTCTGGATGAACGCGGACAGCTGCGATACGTTCTGGGGGCCGACATCCGACTTTCTGCCCTGCTCCAGGAAGGACATACGCAGCAGTCGCATGGCAGTGTAAGCGCGCCCAGAACGCATCCGGCCTGGGCGTAGAAATCAGTCATGCGTAGCCGGGCAGCCCATATTAGGCTGCCCGGCCGCACTCAGAAGCGGTAGTTCATACCCACTTCAAACGAACGCTCTGGGCCGACATAGATACCCTGACGCAAACCGGTAATGTAGCGCTTGTCGGTCAGGTTCTTCACCGCACCCTGCACACGCAGATGATCGTTCACCTGATACTGAGCCAGCAGGTCATACAGGGTATAGGAGCGAATCTGACCTCCCCAGATACCGCCCTCGGCACCGCTCGGAATGTCCTTGCGATTGCTGGCATCACCAAACTGCTCGCCCCGATAGTGCACATTCAGCGCACTGCTGAAACGGCCGTCGGTATAAGTCAGGCCTGCGTTGGCCAGGTACTCAGGCGCATAGGGCAGACGGTTACCTTTGTTATCACCAGAGCGGAATTCGGACTCAGGCACCCAGGTCACGTTGGTATCGATGCTGAAGCCAGCACCCAGCTCAACGCTCAACGCGGCTTCAAGACCGTAGTGCAGCGTCTTGCCCGCGTTGGACTGTGACAGGTTCGGATCACTGTTGCCCGTTACCACCTGATTATCAAAGTTCATGTAGAAGGCAGTGACGTCGTAGGTGTAAGCACCGTTGCTGCCACGCAGACCAAACTCATAGTTGTCCGAACGCTCACCGTCGAGCTTCTGGTCTACCAGACCGTCCAGCGCAACGCCGTTGGATGCAGGAGAGAACGCGCGGTAGGCACCACCGTACAGCTGTGCAGCCGGCATCAACTGATAAGTAAAGCCGATGCCGGGCAGCCACTCGGTGTTAGAGGTGGTTTCAGATGCGCCGTTATCGGTGAGCACCTTGCGCTTCTGCTCATAGGACTCAACACGCAGACCGGGCGTGATCGCCAGGCGCTCGCTGATAACAAAACGGTTTTGCACATAAGCCGCAACGCTCTCTGCACTATCCTCGCGGTGACGGTCATTGACGCCGGTACGATCCTGATCGCGCGTGGCCCGAATACGCTTGTCGTCCGACTCCTCCTCCATCAAGCGCACACCAAACTCGGCTTCGTTGATCAAACCGAACAGGTTGTGATCCAGCATCAGCCGCGTTTCCAGCCCAAAACGCTCAAAGCTGCGGTTGTTGCCGGTCAGCGAATCGGTGTAGACCCAGCGACCAGCCGCATTGGAGGCCGCCGTGTCTACCGAGTAACGCCAGTAGTCACGCGTCATCTCGCTCCAGTAGGCCAGGGTCTGAAGAGTCGCCCGGTCAGAGATGAACCACTCATGGTTAATATCAAACGCGCGGCGGTCAGTCAGGAAGTAATCGTCTGGCGCCGGGTTGTAGGTGCGACCATCACGATAGTCCTGCAGGAACATGCCGCGGTAAGAGATATTCGCGTCATTCTCGTACCAGGAGAATTTCACGCCGAGGTTCTGGTTATCACCGATGGCGCTGCCAGCCTTCAGCATCAGGTCGGTCATGTCGTAATCGCGATCTAGGAAGCCGTCGCTCCGCGCCTTTGTTGCGACCAGGCCGGCATAGGCATCGCCGGACGGGCTGCGGCCACCGGCTTCGAGGGTCGCCTCACGGGTGTTGAAGGAGCCGATTCGGGTGGACACTGCAACGCCCTCAGGCGTCTTGGTCTTGTAGTTGATCACACCACCGATAGTCGAAGGACCGTAGCGCAGGGACGATGACCCCTTGAGCACCTCGATACCTTCCATACGCTGAATACGGGGGTTGTAGTAGCGATCGTTGCCGATGAACAACCCCGGAGCAACCGGAACACCGTCTTCCAGCACCAGTGACTTGGCTTCGCTGGCAGACAGACCGCGAATACCAATATTGCTGACCACCGCCGACTCTTCCTCGGTCTTGACGTTGATACCCGGGATGCGGCGCAGGACGTCTTCGGTCGAGCTAGGCTGCAGGCGCTCAATTTCCTCGCGCTTGATCACCACAACGGCACCGGTCTGGCGCGACAGGTCATCCTCACCGTAACCGACCACATCAATCGCCGGCAGGGTCAACATGGCTTCAGAGTCAGCGAGCGCACTGCCCGGCAGGGTGGCAGCGGCTACGGCGATAGCCACCAGGTGGCGCGCAAAGAACGGTGTTGTTTTCATGGCTGTTCCTGTTACTGAAATAGATTCTCCCCTCCCCGGAGAGCGCTCAGTTGCGGCGCCCACTCACGCAGGCACGGCAAACTGCGGGCGCAATCTAAACGCAAATGATAAATATTGTTAATTAGATAGATGTTTCATTATGTTTCGACTGGTGTGCACCCACAGCGGGACCACATCGCAAGGACATGATTCAGCCGCCCTGTTCAAGCGAGGGATGACAGGCGCGATCGACAGGGGAAATCAGCACGCGTAAACAGAGCACATGGCGCTACCGGAGGTGCTAGGTCTCCGCCAGTGATTCCTGCGAAACGCTTAGATGGACGCTGCGCTTTGCCTGACGCTCACACGGTGCGCCATGAGCGCCATCAGCACCGTCAATACACCGCAAACCGCCATCACTCCAGCCATTGGCACGGCGCTGTCGTTGTGCAAGATCCCGACCAGAGCCGAGGTGATGCCGGCAATGATGAACTGCATGGTACCCATCAGTGCCGATGCCACACCGGCCTGATGACCGTGCCCCGCCAGCGCACAGGCAGACGCATTCGGCAGCACCAGAGCGATGACACCTACACTGACAAACAGCGGCGGCATGAACAGCCACAGGCTATCTACGTGCAACCACGCAACCAGCAGCAGCGTGCAGGTTGCCAGCATGTAGACCGCGGTCATACGGCGGATCAGCTGCAGTTGAGTCCAGCGCCGCAGCATTCGACTGTTCAGCTGCGCCGTCAGAATGAAACAGGTGGCGACACTGCCAAACAGCCATGCGTAGTCATCTGCCGGCACCTGAAACAGTTCCATGAACACATAGGGCGAACCCGCGATGTAGGCAAACATGCCCGCCATCGCTACCCCGCCAGTCAGCGCATGAAACATGAACAACGGCTCACGCAGCAACTCCAGATAGCGCCCGACCGACGTCGACAGCGGCGGTGGCGTCAGGTGCTGCGGCAGGGTTTCGGGCAGGAAGAAATACACCGCCAGCGCAAAGATGGCGGAAAACGCCGCAAGAAACAGGAAAATACTCGACCAGCCGGCAAAGATCAGCAGCGTGCTACCCAGCATCGGTGCCAGAATCGGCGCCACCCCCATGATCAGCATCAGCTGGGAAAACGCCTTGGCCGCATCAATCGGCGCACACAGATCACGCACCACCGCGCGGTTCACCACCATACCAGCGCAGCCGCCCAAGGCCTGAGCAAAACGCGCAGCCAGCAGCCACTCCAGCGAGGGAGCGAACGCACATGCCAGCGAGGCGAGACAGAACAAGCCGATGCCGAACAGCAAGGGCCCACGGCGCCCGTAGAGATCAGCCAACGGGCCATAAACCAACTGACCGCTGGCCAAGCCCAAAAAGTACACCGACAGACTCAGCTGTACCTGCTCGGTATCCGCCGCCAGCGCCGCCCCAATCGCCGGGAAGGCAGGCAGATACATGTCGATGGCGAGCGGACCAAAGGCACTGAGGCCGCCCAGAATGAGCAGGATGTAAAAAGGCATGCGACGGGTGTCCGTAATAACGGCGGCCGCGGAGCAGCTCCACGACCGCTGGCAGGCAGAAGTAAGCGTGATTCAGCAGACCGCCATCATGCCAGAATCTGTCTCCAGCTGCCTCGCCCAATCCGCCGATTGGGCCCGTATCGAGGCCGTGAATAACGCGTTACCTAGGCCTCGTGCAGCCGTGCGTTCAGCTCATCAACCAGCGGCGCCCATTCCGCGTCCTCATTCATCTGCTGACTGAGAAACGCCGCTTGCGCGGGTGTCCAGAACGGCGCGTCAACCAGACGAGCATCATGCTCCAGAGAATGGGTGGCGAAGAAGGCGTCGATGCCGGCCGCGTCAGCGGGCAAACCCAGTTGTTCAAACAGTGTGCCGAGATCTTTCTGGTGCAACTCCATCTTTGTACTCCTTGGCGCGAATGAATTCTGACCTTCTAAACAGAGTAGTCCGGTTTAGCCAAGTTCCTCAGGATTCTTGCTCTCATAGCGCTCAGCCGCGGCGCGCAGCCAGCCTTCCAGGTCCTTACGCCGGACCTTCTGTTGTTTGGCCTCTGCCAGACTGGCCAGCATGTACGCGCGCCAAGCCTGATCCTCCCCCGCCATCGACAACGCAAGATCGCGATCCGTCCAGCGGCGAATACGCACAAACAACCACCAGTGAAAATACAGACCGCTGAGCGTCGCGATCGCAATAATCAGATAATCCATGGGGCCTGCTCTTGTCTGTTACCTTGCGCAAGCATGGCACAGTCACTCGCCAACGGGCGCCGCTGCGGCGCTGGGTCGCGGGCGATAGAACATCACCAGATTGCCGAACAGGATGAGAACCAGCCCGACCACCGCCATGCCGCTCCACTCATAGCCCTCGAACAGCGTCGACATGCCAAGCGCAATCAGCGGAAACAGCACGGTGGCATAGGCCGCCGCCCCCGCCCCTATCCGCCCTACCAGGGCAAAATAGGCAGCAAAGCCGATGATCGAACCGATGACCGCCAGGTACAGCAGGGAGCCGATATAGGCGACGCTCCAGTCGACAGTGAATGCATCACCGCGCACCAGCGCCAGCAGCAGCATCGCCAAGGCGCCGTAGCCCATCGCGTAGGCATTGGTCGAGAGCACATCCAGCCCCCGGCGTTGATGGCGCACACTGATCATGTTGCCGAGCGAGAAGCCATAGGTGCCCAGCAAGCTGAGACCGATTCCCGTCAACACCAGCCCACTGAGATGCGCCGAACGCAAGTCATGCCAGAACAGGCAGACGATCCCGACCAGCCCGAGCAGGTTGGCCCAAAGCAGCCGACGCCCCGGACGCAGACCAAAGAACAGCGCGCTGTTGGCCGCGTTAAACAGGGTTGCCAGCGAAAACAGCACCGACTCCAGACCGCTGTTGATGTAAGCATTAGCAGAGTAGAAGCAGTAAAAGTTCAGCCCGAACACACAAACGCCCTGGAGCATGCAGAACAGGTGGTCGCGCCCACCAATCCGCCGCAAGCGGCCCAGCAAAGAGAGCGCCAGCAGCAGCAAGCCGGCGGCCAGAGCAAAGCGATAAAACACCGACACCAGCGGCGCGACAGTGCCGGTCTGCATGGAGATGGCGATCCAGGTGGTCCCCCAGATCAGGACAGTGGCAGCGTAAAGCAATGCGTTCATGATGCAGTCTCTAATAATGACAACCGAGTATCGGCCGAGTACTGCGCAGCGGCTTGCACAGCCTTGCTGCCCGCTTGCGCGATCCTGCGCATTTCTGCCCGGCGGCGCGTTACCCGCTTGGCGCAGCGCCGCCGCCCGCATACCATGTGGAGCGAGCCACAGCATGCGGGGAAACAATGTCAGACGAACACTTTCAGGTATTCGACAGCCTGCGTCGGCACAACACCCGACTGCAGGACAGCACGCGGCTGGGCAACGGTATCGGGCTGGCATCCTGGTACAACGAACAGGACCTGATCGACCTCGAAAACGCCGATCATCACACCCTCAGCCTGTACATCGCCGATGGCTACCAGTCTTACTTCAAGGGCTCCGACGGCTGGCACAACGGTGGCGGCCCCGATCGGCTGTGCCTGATGCCCCGCCAGTACGCCTCTACCTGGAACATCCGCGGGCCACTGTCGTTCGTCCACCTGTACTTCACCGACGATCACTTGCGCCAGCTGGCGGAACAAACCTGGGATCGCAGCCCGCTGGAGCTGAGCGTCAACGAACAGTTGTTTGCTGACGACCCGCAGATCGCCCTGCTCTATCGCCACTTTCTGCTGACCAGCAACTGGCACGACCGCAGCGACAGTCTGACCCTCAGCAGCGCCAGCAACCTGTTGCTCAATCACGTCCTCAAACACTACACCCAGGTCAGCTGGCAGGACCCGACGATCAAGGGCGGACTCGCACCAGCGCAGGTGCGGCATATCCGTGAGTACATCGACAGCCATCTGGATCAACCGCTGCAGTTGGCCGATCTGGCCGCCCAGTGCCAACTGAGCGAATACCACTTCGCACGGATGTTCAAACAAAGTCTTGGCCTACCGCCGCACCGCTATGTGCAGCAGCAGCGTCTGGCAAAAGCCCAACACCTGCTGCGCAACAGCACCGCCAACCTGTTACAGATCGCCCTCGCCTGCGGCTTCAGCTCTGCGGCACACTTCAGCAACCGCTTCCGTCAGCACACCGGCGTGAGCCCGTCGCACTACCGCAGCCAGTGGCAACAAGGCCACTGAGCGGCGCCACTCTCAGGCGGTGCGACGCACCAGCGTCAGCATCCCCGCCGCCGCAGCGAACAGCCCGGCAAAAGTGCGATTGAGCAACCGCTGCTGGCGCGGCGAACGCAGCAGGCGCAGCACCCGCGCCGCCAGGCCGGTATAGCCCGCCATGACAATCAGATCGACCGTAATCATGGTCAGTCCCATGATCAGGTACTGGGTCAGCAACGGTTGAGAGACATCCAGAAACTGCGGCAGCACCGCCAGCATAAACACCACAGCCTTAGGGTTGCTGGCGTTGATCAACAGCCCACGAAACACCAGTGCCAGCGGCTGACCGAGCGCCCGCGGAGCATGGGTCTCGTCCACCTGCATGGTCGGCGCCCGCCATTGGCGCAACGCCAGATACAGCAGATAGAGCACGCCAAACCACTTGATCACACTGAACGCCAGCGCAGAGGTTGCCAGCAGCGCGCCGACACCGGCCGCCACCACAGCAATCTGAATCACCAGCCCCAGCTGCAGGCCCAGCGCAGTCCAGTAACCGCGGACAAAACCGTAATTGAGACCGCTGGACATCGACGCAATCGCACCGGCACCCGGCGACAGGCTGATGATCCAGCAGGCAACGAAGAACGCCAGCCAGGTTTCGATAGACATCGAACGGCTCCAAAGGGAATCAGGGAAGCAGCCATGCTAGCAAAGCCCTGCCTCCATCGAACGGTACAGCTGCGGGTGAAATCAGCCCTGAGCTGTACTGCGCCCCACCACCGCCAACGGCACAACCCGCGCCTCACGCTGGGCCAGATAGCGCGTGCAGCTCACGCGCAGGAAGGAAGCAAAATTCACCACTTCGCCGCGCAGCTCCATCACCTCGTCATACAGCTTGGTGATCAGCTGGTTGGTGGTCATGTCGTCCACCTCGGCAATCTCCTGCAGGATGTCCCAGAACTGGTTCTCCAGACGCAGGGTAGTCACAACACCACGGATACGCAGCGAGCGCGAGCGCGACTCGTACAGAATCGGGTCCGCCTTGACGTAGAGTTCACACATGCAGCTCTCCTCTGCAGGGGCTGACCGCAGTCAGCCCCGCATGAATCAGAGTTCGATTCGGGCGCCCAGCAGCTTCACAAACGCCGCCAGCCAGCGCGGGTGCGACGGCCAGGCCGGTGCGGTCACCAGATTACCCTGAACATGGGCCTGATCGGCAGCGATGTCGATATAGGTGCCGCCCGCCATACGCACATCCGGCCCACACGCAGGATACGCACTGCACTCACGCCCTTCCAGCACACCAGCCGCCGCCAGCAGCTGAGCACCGTGGCACACTGCCGCAATCGGCTTGTCTGCGGCGTTGAACGCCTGCACCAGCGCAATCACATCGGCATTGAGACGCAGATACTCCGGCGCGCGACCGCCCGGAACCACCAGCCCCACATAATCCTCGACCTTCACACCCGCAAAGTCATGGGTCAGGGCAAACAGGTGACCCGGCTTCTCGGTGTAGGTCTGGTCACCCTCAAAGTCATGAATCGCCGTCTTCACGGTATCGCCAGCAGCCTTGTCCGGGCACACCGCGTGCACCTCATAGCCCAGCATGCTCAGCGCCTGAAACGGCACCATGGTTTCGTAGTCTTCGGCAAAGTCGCCAGCCAGCAGCAGAATCTTCTTGGTGGACATCACTGTTCCTCCTTGCGGGTGTTTGAGGACTCATGATGCGCCGATGATCTAGGCCGCGGGTAACAGCGGGGTACTACATTGCACTTGGCCTGCTCATGCTATCTGGATCACAGATTCCGTTGCCTACCCGAAACCGACAACACACCCAACAAATCAACTTAGAAAGAAAATATAAGCAACTGATTTAAATAAAATTTAATTTTCCTTAGAGAACAGCAGAACATTCCAATCGCCAGCGCATGCGCGATCTGAATCACAACTCCGGCATTTGTTCCCTGAGGGCCCGCTCTTTAGCATGCGCCAGCCAAGGCCAACATCGGCCCGGGTGGCGGACAGGACGTCCGCCCGCACCATGCAGAGGATGCTCACATGTCACCAGCCGCTGTCTGCCCGCAGGGCAATGCAGAACCGGTCGACCTTCGCGACAGCGACGCCTACATCCGGCTCGAACGGGTCTTCTCCGAGTTGGAGTCACCGCAGCAGCACCCTGCACCTGACTGGCAGGATGTAACCGACAATGCTGAAAACCTGCTGACCCAATATACCGACCTGCGCATTGCCTGCTGGCGAATATTCGCGCTGCGGCAGCTGCAGCAGGTATCGCAGTCTGCAGTTGCCCTGGAGCAGTTAAGCGAAACCATTGCCCACTCCTGGGACCATTGCCTGCCTGAACGCGATCGGGGCAAGCTGGCGGCGCTGCGCTGGCTACACAGCGCATTCAGTCGTGAACTGAGCGCCTCGCCCGATTCCCCCGGCGCGCTGGCACCGTTACAAACAGCCGCCCACCAGCTCGGAGCGGCACTTAAACCCTACGCGGCCGACGTGGGCGGTAACTGGCAGCAACTGGCGGCGCTGCTGCAGCCAATCGTCAGCGAGCAGCCGGCCGCACCTGAGCCAACGTCCATCAATGTCGCGCCCAATACGATAGAACCGGTCAAAACTGGCCAAATCTGCAATGCCCGCGAGGCGCAGAAGCAGTTGCGTCACCTGCAAGAAGCCGCTGCGCCACTGCTTGACTGGTGGCTTAGCCAGCCCGAGCGCCGGAGTTGCTCTGTGCTACTCAGCCGCGCCTTAACTTGGGCAGGTATCTACCAATTGCCGCGGCACGACATAAACCAGCACACATGTCTAAAACCCCCTCCTGCTGAGCGACGCAAGCACTGTGAAACACTCTGGCAGCGCACCGAATACGCCGTGCTACTGACAGAGCTCGAAGCCAGTCTGCGTAAAGCACCCTTTTGGCTCGATGGCCATTATCTGGCCGCACGCTGCTGTGAAGCACTGCAAGATCAGCCAGCAGCCGACACCATCCACAGGCATACCCAGTCGCTGATACAACGCCTGCCTGGTGTGGAAAAGCTGTCTTTTGATGACGGCTCCCCTTTCGCGGCACAGGCCACCCAACACTGGCTAGTACCGGTCGAGCCTCCTGCCTCCCAACGCCCTTCAGAGCCCGAAACGGGCGACCTTCTGGCATTACAGCGTAACGACGGCTTTCGCGCGGCGGCCAGCGCGCTGGCGCAACAACTGCAAACAGCCAAGGGGGAACGTGCACGCGCCGTTGGCCGAATGCAGCTTGCTCGCTTGCTACTCGCGGATGGCAAAAACACCCAGGCGCGAGAGCTGCTGGAGCCAGCGCTAGAGCAGCTTCAGCACAGCATGCCCCTCGCCCTGTGGGACCAGCAACTGCTCAGCGACACCCTTGACCTATTGCAACAGAGCCTTGCCGACCAGCGCGACGATAGCGCACGTCAACGTCGCAACACCCTTCAGCAGCAGCTGCGCTGGTTGAACGTGGAATACACCCTTGACCAGGCCGCTCGGCCTGCCCAGCACGGAGAAAACTGATGGCCAACGAAAGCACGGTGGCACCCCGCGAGCGCATCAACGTTACCTTTACCCCGAACACCGGTGATCAGCAGCAGGAGGTTGAGTTGCCGCTCAAGCTGGTGGTACTCGGCGACTTCACCCAGCGCGAGGACGAGCGCAGCATCGAACAACGCAAGCCCATCGCAATCGACAAGAACAACTTCGAGGATGTGCTGGCCAAACAAAACCTGAACCTGACTTTCAGTGTTCCGAATCAACTACAGGAAGACGATGCCGACAACGACCTCCCCGTCGAGCTGAGCATCGACTCGATGCGCGACTTCAACCCTGCGAGCGTTGTTGAGCAAGTCCCAGAGCTGCGTCAGCTGATGGAGCTGCGTGAAGCGCTGGTTGCGCTAAAAGGCCCCCTTGGCAACACCCCCGCTTTTCGTCAGGCCATTGAGGCACTACTGCGCGACGACCACGCACGAGGCCAGGTGTTGACCGAGCTCGGCCTCGCATTGAATCCCTGAACAGCCAACTGGAGCCCCTTTCATGCATAGCCAAACCGCCGCTCGTACAAGCACCCCAATCGCAACCGGTAGCTTGCTTGATCGCGTTATTGCCGAAACACACCTGACGCCGGAGGATGAATCCTATGCTATCGCTCGGCGCGGTGTGAGTGCTTTCATCAGCGAACTGTTGAAACCACACAACCAACAGGAGCCGGTCAAGAAAGCGCTTGTCGACCGAATGATTGCGGAAATCGACAGCAAGCTGAGTCGCCAGGTCGACAGCATCCTGCACCACCCCAACTTCCAGCAACTGGAGTCGGCTTGGCGAGGCCTCAAACTGCTGGTAGACCGCACGGACTTCCGCGAGAACATCCGCATCGAGCTGATCAGCGCATCCAAGCAGGACCTGCTGGACGACTTTGAAGACAGCCCGGAGCTGGTGCAGTCAGGACTCTACAAGCATGTGTACACCGCGGAATACGGTCAGTTTGGTGGCCAGCCGGTGGGAGCCATGATTGCCAACTACCAGTTCGGCCCCGGCACGCAGGATATTCGCCTGCTGCAACAGGTCGCCGGAGTCGCCAGCATGGCCCATGCGCCCTTTATCGCCGCTGCAGGGCCGGCGTTCTTTGGACTCGACAGTTTCAACGGCTTACCCGACCTGAAGGACCTTCAGGATCACTTCGATAGCCCCCGTTTCAGCAAGTGGCAGGGCTTCAGGGAGAGTGAGGACGCCCGCTATGTCGGCCTGACCCTGCCGCGCTTCCTGCTCCGTACACCTTACGATCCGGAAGACAATCCGGTTCGCAGCTTCGCCTATCGCGAAACCGTCAGCGACAACCACGAAGACTATCTCTGGGGCAACACTGCCTTCGCGTTCGGCAGCCGCCTGACCGACAGCTTTGCCCGTTACCGCTGGTGCCCGAACATCGTCGGCCCGCAGAGCGGCGGCGCAGTCGACGATCTGCCGCTGCACCACTTTTCCAGCATGGGCGAGATCGAAACCAAGATCCCCACAGAAGTCCTGGTTTCCGATCGTCGCGAGTATGAGTTGGCCGAAGCAGGGTTCATCGCCCTGACCATGCGCAAGGGCAGCGACAACGCGGCGTTCTTCTCTGCCAACTCGGCCCAGAAACCGCGTTTATTCGGCAACAGCACAGAAGGCAAGGCGGCCGAGCTGAATTTTCGGCTGGGAACACAACTGCCCTACCTGTTCATCATCAATCGCCTAGCGCACTACCTGAAGGTTCTGCAGCGAGAGCAGATCGGCTCTTGGAAAGAACGCACCGATCTGGAACTGGAGCTCAACCGCTGGATTCGTCAGTACGTCGCCGATCAAGACAATCCGAGTGCTGAAGTACGCGGTCGTCGGCCACTGCGCGCGGCTTCCATCGGCGTCGAGGATGTCGCCGGCCAGCCAGGCTGGTACCGAGTCAGCCTGAGCGTGCGTCCGCACTTCAAGTACATGGGCGCGGACTTCACCCTGTCACTGGTTGGCAAGCTGGATAAAGACTGATGACTCATGGCAGATATGGCTCCCTGCTTGAACGCGTTACCGGTGTCGCGCAGTCGCGCAACGGCTTGGCAGCAGCCGATGCGGTGAGCGCATCGGTGATGGCTCAGCTGGCGCGCATGCTTAGCACTCGTGCAGGTAGCGTGCAGATGCTGCCCGACTACGGCCTGCCTGAGTTAAACGATATGCGCTTAACGCTACATGAGACGCGCCAGCAGGCGCGCGCAGCTATCGAGCGCAGTATCAGTCGCTACGAGCCACGCCTGCGCTGCGTCCGCGTCTCCTGCCAGCATGACGCCAGCGATCCGCTGCGCCTGACGTTCACCATCAGCGCCAAACTCAACCTGCCTGCACTGCAAAACCCGGTCACCTTCAACCTGCAGCTTGATGGTCAAGGCCAAGCCGAGGTGACCGTGCAGCACGATAGTCCCGGAGCCAGGCGCTGACATGAGTTTCAATCATTACTTTCAGAGCGAGCTGAGCGCCCTGCGCGATGAGGGTCGACGCTTCGCCGAACACAACCCGGCCCTCGCTCCCTATCTCGCAGGCACCAGCTCCGATCCGGATGTGGAGCGTTTGCTCGAGGGGGTCGCCTTTCTCACCGGACGGCTGAGGCAAAAGCTCGACGACGAGCTGCCAGAGCTAACCCACTCGTTGATGCAGCTGCTGTGGCCGAATTGCCTGCGGCCCATGCCTGCGGTCGCCATGCTGCAGTTCGCGCCGCTGAGGCGGCCGCTGAGCAAACTGCCGATCAGTCGAGGGACGGCTGTCGAATCCCGCCCCATCGACGGCATTCGGTGCCGTTTTCAAACCACCAGCGAGGTAACCCTGCTCCCCCTTGAGCTGACGACCTCCCAGTACCAAAGCAATTCGACGGGAGGCCGACTGACACTGACCCTGCAGATGACCACCGAGGGCAGCCTGACAGACCTGGCCTTGCAGAAACTACGCCTGCATCTGGCGGGTAATACCCATTCGAGTCGCCAGCTCTATCTCCATCTATGCCGCCACCTGCACGGGGTTACCTTGACCCCACTCGACGCTGTCGGTCAGCCGCTTTCAGATAAGGCCGCCTGCAGCCTGCCCGCGAGTCAACTTCAGGCCTGCGGGTTTTCCGACGACGAGACGCTGCTGCCGGATACCGATCAAGGCTTCAGCGGCTATCGGCACCTGCAGGACTATTTCGCCTTTGCAGAGAAGTTTCTGTTCGTCGAGCTATCCGGTCTTGAGCAGCTCGCGCAGCTGGGCGAGCCAGCACTAAAACAGGCACGCGGCCTGCAAGTCGAGTTCGACCTACGTCATACGGAGTGCCGCCAGCTGACTCCCGACGCCAACATGATTCAGTTGTACTGCACGCCGGTGGTAAATCTCTTCAGCCATGACGCCAGCCCCATCCGTTTGGATGGCCGGCAAGACCGCTATCTCCTGCGCCCAGCAGGTCTGCCCGCAACTCAATGCGGGGTGTTCTCAGTAAACAAGGTGACTGGGTGGAAGCCTGGAGGCCTGGGGTATCGAAACTATGTTCCGTTTGAGTCATTTGAGCACGACCACCAGCTCGGCAACCCCGACGCACCGCCGCACTTCAGTTTGCGGCAGCTGCCAGCACTGCACGGCGATCACCTGGAGACCTACCTGTGCTTCAGTTTGCAGCAGCAGGATCAGCAGGAAACTCTTTCTATTGAGCTTACGTGCACCAACCAGCAATGGCCCGGAAAACTCGCTCAGGGCGATATCTGCCACCCGTGCGACGGCACACCCGAGTTTGTCCAATTTCGCAACATCGGTCGCATTACCCCAAGTTATCCGCCGGCCCTGCACAAACAAGGACTTTGGCAGCTGATCAGCAGCATGGCGCTCAACTACCAAACACTCGAGGACATCAACGCCCTACGCGAAGCACTGAGCTGCCACGACCTGCCAAGGCACTATGACCAAAGTGCAGCCAAGATAAGTCAGCGCCGGCTGGGCGCATTGCGTTCGGTGCACCACTACCAGACCGACCGTCTGTTTCGCGGGCTGCCTGTACGCGGCGTGCGCTCCGAACTGGAGGCCGATGCAGAGGCCTGCAACGGCACCGGAGAGCTGTTTCTATTCGGCTCGGTGCTAAACGAGTTCATGGCCCAGCACGCTGGCATCAATACGTTTCACCAACTAGCCATCACCAGCCTGCAGGGGGAGCGCCTCCAATGGGTGCCACGCATGGGGCAGCAGCCCCTGTTCTGATTCGCCTGCAACGAGATATTCAGCATTACAGCCTGTATCAGGCGCTTCTGTGTCTGCTGGATCAATTGCAAAACACCTACCCAAGCGAAACGCCGGAGGCGCTCTACCGCCGGATCCGATTCTGCGCCAACCCGGGGTTGGGATTTGCCACCCGGGATATTGAGCAGCTGCACATCGACGAGAATGACGACGGACTGCAATGTACCCTGCAGCTGAACCTGATCGCCCTTAGCGGCGCCAGCTCGCCGCTACCAACCCATCAGGTAGAACTGGCGCTAGGAGATGATCAGGCCAGCGCCAACGTCCGCGCCCTGCTCGACCTATTCAACGACCGCCTGCAACGATTGCTGCTGCCGATATGGCAAAAGTACCGTTACTACAGTCGCTTTCGCAGCGGCGCCAGCTCGCCGCTACCAACCCATCAGGTAGAACTGGCGCTAGGAGATGATCAGGCCAGCGCCAACGTCCGCGCCCTGCTCGACCTATTCAACGACCGCCTGCAACGATTGCTGCTGCCGATATGGCAAAAGTACCGTTACTACAGTCGCTTTCGCAGCGGCGCCAGCGATCCACTATCCACACGCCTGCTCGCGCTGGCAGGCCTGCATGGGGCGACCGACAGACAGCATCTGAAACCCCGTCGGTTGCTACCGAGCCTCGGCCTGATCAGTCGTCGCACCCAGTCCGCAGAGAGCATCGCCGCGGTCCTGCGCCAGTATTTTCGTCATGTCCGAATCGAGCTAGAACAATGCCTGCCCCGGCAACTAGCCATTCCGGTGGAGCAGCGCTCGACGCTAGGCCAGGGGAACAGCTCGCTTAACGGTGAACTGCTGCTCGGCAGCCAGGTTGTGGATATCGGCGGCCGCTTTCGAGTGCATCTGCGGTACCTGGACTGGAACGACTTTCACCGCTTTCTGCCGCCCGGTAGGGACTATCGCCCGTTGAATGACCTGCTGGCGTTCTTACTACGCAGCCCTTTGCAATACGACATCTGTCTGCAGCTGCAGCACGACGAAATACGGGCGCTGACCCTTGGCGGCCGTAACCCATGCCTACTCGGCTGGACAACCTGGCTCGGCCACCCGGCGGGTGATCCGAGCGTTACTCTCCCCTCTTTCGACCAAGGACGGTCTGCATGATCCCGATTGACCTGCACCAGTTAATTCGTCTGCTCGACCCCACGTTGCACGCGGCTCTGGAGCACGCTGCAGAGCGCTGCCTGCAGCGCGGCGGCGCCAGCGTACAACCAGAAGACATGATCTGCGCGCTGCTGGAGCAAGCAGACGGATTGTTGCCTAAGCTGCTTGCAGCAACTGACCGGCCAATCGCCCAGATGGTGTCAGCCTGTCAGCTGGCAACAGAGCCTTCTGGCAGCAATCGCAGCCCAGGACTTTCTGTCACTCTGGTCAACTGGTTACAGCAGGCGCTGCTGATCGCCAGTACCGAGAGGCATCAGCAGCAGATCGACCAGCACGCTTTGCTGCTCGGCTGGCTGCGCAACCCTCTGATACACCCCGACCCGCTGGCTGGTATCAGCCCTGATCAATTACTGAGCCTGACTGGCGACGAGCAGGCAACCCATGACGCGTCAACGTCGCTACTCGAAGCGTTTACTCACGACCTCACCAGACAGGCCGCTAACGGAGTACTCGATCCGGTGCTTGGTCGTGAACGCGAGATTCGCCAACTGATCGATATTCTCTGCCGCCGCCGAAAAAGCAACCCGGTCATCATTGGCGATGCGGGCGTCGGCAAAAGTGCACTGGTTGAGGGGGTCGCCCAGCGCTTGATAGCAGGTGAGGTACCGGACAGCCTGCAGGGCTGGCGCCTGCTGAGTCTTGATCTGGGCCTGCTCCGGGCCGGCGCAGGCATGCGCGGAGAGCTTGAGCGGCGCCTGCAGGGCGTCCTCAGCGCGGCCAGCGATCCTGCCAACCGGATCATTCTGTTTATCGACGAAGCGCACACTTTGATCGGCCATGGGGGTGACGCTGGCACCGCCGATACCGCCAACCTGCTAAAGCCCGCTCTGGCCCGCGGAGCCCTCAAGGCCATCGCTGCTAGTACCTGGAGCGAGTATCGCCGCCATATTGAAAAAGACCCCGCGTTGGCACGCCGATTCCAACCACTGCAACTGCGCGCACCGACCCCGGCGCAGGCAGTCACCCTGCTGCGCGGTCTCGCTTCACGCTATGCCGAAAGCCACAACCTGCATGTGTGTGACGATGCAGTGGTCGCCGCTGTCGAGTTGGCCGATCGGTATTTGCCAGACCGTCAACTTCCAGACAAGGCGATCGATCTTCTCGATACTGCGTGTGCCAGGACCCGCGTTAACCTCGCCGCTCCGCCAGCAGCGATGGATGAGCTGCTGGCAGTACAGGCTGACCGGACTCGTCATCACACCGCAATCGAACGCGATCGAATACTGGGACTGCCAACTGACAACGATCTCCTGAACCGTCTGCACAGCGAGCAACAAGCCAGCGGTGATGTGCTGAATGATCTGCATCAATGCTGGGCAACCCAGCGCGACTTGGCAATGCAGCTGGTTAATCAGCGCAAGGTGCCCGACGCGCCCCATGCCGATTACCGACAAGCGCTGCAGCGCCTGCAAACAGAGCAGATGCAGGACCTAGTCCGCGCCGAGGTAGATCGCAACGCCGTCGTCGACGTAGTTAGCGAGTGGACCGGCATTCCGGCCGAGCAGTTAAGCGGGCACTATCACGAGCGCATCGCCCACTTTGCCAAACGTCTTGGCAGCCAACTGCATGGTCAGCCCGAGGCCATCGAGCAGCTTGACCGAGCCCTGCGCGCCAGCGCATTGGGTCTAACTAGAGGTGACCGCCCCGCCGGCGTCTTCCTGCTTACCGGACCCAGCGGGGTCGGCAAGACCGCCACAGCGGAAGCGATTGCCAACCTGCTATACGGCGGCGACGCCTTTCTTACCATCATCAACATGGGCGAGTATCAGGAGCGCCACAGCCTCGCGCGACTGATTGGCGCTCCACCCGGCTATGTCGGTTACGGTGAAGGCGGCCAACTGACCGAGGCCGTGCGCCGTCGCCCCTATTCAGTAGTGCTTCTTGATGAAGTTGAAAAGGCCGACCCGCAGCTGCTGAGTCTGTTCTATCAGATATTCAACAAAGGGCTCGCAAACGATGGTGAAGGTCGTGAAATCGACTTTCGCAACACGCTGATTCTGCTCACATCCAACCTGGGGAGTGAACAAATCAGTAGCCTCTGCCAAGCTGCAGAGCGCCCGACCCCGGAGCAACTGATTGAGGCCATTCGTCCGCGTCTTGAAGCCCACTTCAAACCGGCACTGCTCGCGCGTATGCGCATCCTGCCCTACTACCCGATCTCTGCGGACAGCCTGCAGCGCGCTGCAGGCCAGCGTCTCGACGCGCTAAAACAGCGCCTTCAAACCCGCGCTATCGAGATCCACATCGATGATCTACTGCCAGCGCAGATTGCCGAATGCTGCCAGCAGCAAGGCGGGGCCCGGCAGATTGAGCGGTGGATTGAAGACCACTTGGTCAGCCCAATCGCTGACCTGCTGCTTGAAACCAAACAATCCTCTGTCGCGAAAACGAAAGTTCGGGTCAGCCTGCGACCAGATCGGGAGGTTGACGTTGAACTCGCCTAACGCACTGCCCTTCGCTACCCTTGCCCAGCCGCTACCGGACGTGACGTCTGTGCTCTCAGGCCTGACTCTGCTCGCAGGTTGCCAGCGCCCTGCCGAACTGCAGCAGGCGTTAGTCATCTGGCTTGCCGAGCTGAGTGACTGCGCGCTGGTTCAGCTGTACCTGCTTGATGACAGCCACAGTCGGCTGCCGCTGTGCTGCCAATGGCTGGACGGTGCGTTGAGCAGCGATGCCGAGCGAGACGGCTTCACCGACCCCATGCTCGGCTACAGCCTCAGCCAGAACGCCGCGCTGCATATGAACGAACTCGATAGCAGCCTGCACTCAACGTCCTTTCTACCTGCCGCCCCAACACCCTGGCGTAGCTTGCTGTGTCAACCTTTGCTGGATTGCCGGCAGCAGGTGGCCGGCCTTCTGGTACTGGCAAACCGAGGTCGCGTCATCAACGAAGCGCTGGCGACGCAACTCGCCATGATCAGCACGATCGCGATGGCGCAGCTGAAGGCAATGCACCAAGCAGACCTGGCACAGCAGACACCCTGCTCCGTTCCGACCGAAACCATGACCACAAGTGAACACGGCAACTTTGGCCTGATCGGTGAAAGCGCAGCAATGCAAGGCGTCTACCGGCTGGTCAGCAAGGTACTGCATAACCCCGTGACGGTTCTGCTAGGTGGCGAGACCGGCACCGGCAAAGAGTTGGTAGCACGCGCCATCCACGACTATGGATCACGCCGAACCCAGCCCTTCATTGCCCAGAACTGCAGCGCGCTGCCCGAGCAACTGCTGGAAAGCGAGCTCTTTGGCTATCGAAAAGGTGCCTTCACCGGGGCTAATCAGGACCGCGAGGGACTGTTCGACGCAGCCAATGGCGGCACCCTGTTTCTCGACGAGATCGGCGATATGCCGCTGGCACTGCAGGCCAAGCTGTTGCGGGTGCTGCAGGAAGGTGAAGTACGCCCGCTCGGCAGCAACCACAGCCACCGAGTGGACGTGCGCATCATCGCCGCGACACACCAGAACCTGTTTGATCAGGTTGAGCAGGGGCGCTTCCGTGAGGATCTCTACTACCGTCTCAGCCACTTCCCTATCGCACTGCCACCGCTACGCGAACGCGGTGCGGATATTCGCCAATTGGCCCTGCACTTCACCCGCGAGACCTGCGCGTTCCTGCAGCGTTCCGACTGTCGCTGGTCCGACAGCGCTCTTGCTTATCTGGCCAGCCACCGGTTTCCCGGGAACGTTCGGGAGCTGAAAGGACTGATCGCGCGAGCGCTACTGCTGTGCGACGGTAAGGTTCTGCTCCCCGAGCATCTGCAGCTCCCCAACACTCCAACCCACGCCCATCGTCTGACCCTGCGCGAGCAGCTCGACAAAGTCGAGCGCAACCTGCTCAGCGAAGCCCTCCAGCAACACAACGGGAATCAGACCTTGACCGCTCAAGTCTTGGGATTGCCAAGACGAACCCTGCTGTACCGAATGCAACGCCTCGGCTTGCCACCACGTCCCCAGCGTCAGACGGAGTCCGCGCCAAAGTAGCATTGCGATCCCCGACGAATCCGGGTTTGATGGTCACCCCCTCTGCGCTGGAGTTGTGCCCATGCCCAAGGCAATGCTGCTGACTGTACTCGCCATGCTGGCCTTCGCTGGTAATTCGGTGCTGTGCCGGCTGGCGCTGGGCACTACCGAGATTGATCCGGCCAGTTTCACCAGTCTGCGGCTGGTCTCCGGCGCGGCGACGCTTTGGCTGCTGGTTAGTCTGCGCGGTGGCGGTGCGTTTAGTCACGGCAGTTGGCCGTCTGCCTTTGCCTTGTTTGCCTACGCGGCCGGCTTCTCTTGGGCATATATCCATCTTGATGCGGGCATGGGTGCGCTGCTGCTGTTTGCTGCGGTGCAGGTCACCATGATCGGCACGGGGATTGTGCGTGGTGAGCGGCTGGCATTGCCGCAGCAGGCGGGTATGGCGCTGGCGATGCTGGGCCTGATTGCCTTGCTGCTGCCCGGCACCAGCGCCCCGCCGCTGCCTGCGGCGCTGAGCATGTTGGCGGCGGGAATTGCCTGGGGCGTTTACTCGCTGCGCGGGCGTGGCGCCAGCAACCCTACTGCGGTTACCGCCGGCAATTTTCTGCGCGCGGCGCCGCTGGCGATTATCCTCAGTCTGGCGATGCTGCAGAGCCAGAATCTGGATACCCAGGGCGTGCTCTATGCGCTGGCTTCCGGCGCTATCACCTCAGGCCTCGGCTACGCCATCTGGTATGCAGCGCTGCCGCTGTTGCGTGCCAGTGTTGCCGCAACCGTGCAATTGAGCGTGCCAGTGATTACCACGCTCGGTGGCGCACTGTTGCTGGCCGAGCCGCTTACGCTGAGGCTGCTGCTGACCTCTGCCATGATCCTTGGCGGCATTGCTCTGGTGCTTACCAAACCACGCAAGGCGGGCTGAACCTTCCCCAACACCAGCAGTCGCAATACCTGGCCAATTTGCTTTGGCTTAGTGCAAGATGAATGCGAGCCACGCAGTCTGTGGCCTGTCTCCGAGGAAGGACTCCATGCAACAACCCGCACGCCGTGCCCCCCTGCGTATTACCACTATTGCCATACTCGCGACTCTGCTGGTTCTGGCCTTCAGCAGCATTCAGAACACGGCCCACGCCGAACCGGTAACCGCTCCCGGTCAGTTACTCGACTATCAACGCGACATCAAGCCGATTCTGGAAACCAAGTGCATGGCCTGCCACGGCTGCTACGACGCGCCCTGCCAGTTAAAGCTGACCAGTGCAGATGGCGTGGAACGCGGCGCATCGGAGCGCCAGGTGTACGACGCTGCCCGGATCGACGATGCGGAGCCAACGCGCCTGGGTATCGATGCCAGCACCACTGAAGAGTGGCGAGAGAAGGACTTCTTCTCCGTGCTGCGTGACGCGGATGAGGGCAAGGCTGATCGGCTGGACGGCTCCCTGCTGTATCGCATGATCGAACTGGGTCACAGCAACCCGCTACCGGCCAATGCACTGCTGCCCGAAGAAGTGAAGATCGGTACCGCACATGCGTTCACCTGCCCGACCATCGATGATTTCAAGAGCTACGCCAAGGATAACCCTCACGGCGGCATGCCCTACGCAGTCAGTGGGCTGAGTGACGAGGAATTCGCCACCCTCAGCCGCTGGATCAGCGAGGGAGCCGTTACCGCGCCGCAGCCTTGGGAGCCATCGGACGCAGAGAAGGCAGCCATTGAACGCTGGGAGGCGTTTTTCAATCAGAGCGGCGCGCGCGAGCAACTGGTATCTCGCTACCTGTTTGAGCACCTGTTCGTCGCCCATCTGCACTTCCCTACCATCTCAGGCAGCAGCTTTTATGAGCTAGTGCGCTCCAGCACTCCACCGGGCCTGCCGGTCAAACCGCTGCGCACGGTGCGCCCGAACGATGACCCGGGTGAGCGTTTTTACTATCGCCTGCGCCCACTGCGCGAAACCCTGGTCGAGAAAACCCATATCACCTACGGCCTGGACGACATGCGCATGCGTCGTTGGCAGGCATTGTTCTTCCAGAAAGACTGGGCGGTTGCGACGCCACCCGGCTACGACTACACGGAACGCTCTAACCCGTTCCTCACCTTCACCGCCATACCGGCGAAGGCACGCTATCAGTTCATGCTGGATTCAGCCGAATACTTTGTGCGCACCTTTATCCGTGGCCCGGTGTGTCGCGGCCAAGTGGCGACCGACGTCATCCGTGACCAGTTCTGGACCGTGTTCGAAGACCCGGCTCAGGAAGCCTACGTCAATGACCCGATGTATCGCAGCCAAGCCACCCCGCTACTCGGCCTGCCCGGCCAGGACAGTGACCTCTCTGCGCTAGGTGGCGAATGGCTGGAATACGCTGACCGACGCAACCAGTATCTGCAACTGCGCCACGACTACTACGCCAAGCGCAAACCTGGCGGCGCTGACATGAGCGAGATCTGGGATGGCGACGGCTACAACCGTGATGCGCTGCTGACCATCTTCCGCCACCACGACAGCGCCTCCGTACGACGCGGCCTGTGGGGCCAGGTGCCCGACACCATCTGGGTAATGGATTATCCCTTACTGGAGCGCACCTATTACGAGCTGGTGGTCAACTTCAACGTCTTTGGCAGTCTGTCCCACCAAGCACAGACACGCCTGTATTTCGACCTGATTCGCAACGGCTCCGAGCTCAACTTCCTGCGTTTTGTGCCGCAGCAAAGCCGGACAGCACTCTACACCCAGTGGTATCAGGGCCGTGCTCAATTGAAAGACCGGATCATCTACACCGACGTCAATCTTGATGTGCCAGTGGCTGAGGATTACAGCGGCGCTGACAAGCAAAACAACCGCAGTGTCATGACCCACTTTGCCAACCTGCTGATGGATCACGCTGCGGCCGTCAGTAGCGGCCCGGACACACTTAACCGCTGCCCGCAGGGCAACTGCCAACGCCCGGAGCTGACCCCCGAGCAACGCCAGATAGACCAGACGCTGAGCACCTTCAGCCGCGAAACCGGGAGAACCCTGCCGATCATTCCGCTGCTGCCGGAGGTGAGCTTCCTGCGCATCACCAACGGCGATGAACGATGGGTATACAGCCTGATCCACAACCGCTCGCACACCAACGTTGCCTTCATGTTCGGTGAAGATACGCGACTGCAACCTGAACGCGACACGCTGACGGTCATGCGCGGCACTTTGGGCAGCTACCCGAACTTCAGCTTCGATGTGCGCCTTGAGCAATTGCCCGAGTTTGTCGCGGCGTTGCGTGCTGCATCTGATAGCGCAGGCTTGACCCGCGTGGTGGAACGCTGGGGGGTACGTCGCACCAATCCGGCGTTCTGGGAGGTGATGGCTGATTTTCGTCGTTACGCCGAGGAAACCGATCCCTCTCAGGCGGGTCTATTCGACGTCAATCGCTACCAGAATCTCTGAACCAAGAGCCCACCGCGCATGATCTGGCGGTGGGCAAGCCAAATCAGGAATCTGGTTTACACTCAAATCACCGTTAATGGAAAGCGTCGGCCAAAGCCGACCCCGCTAGAGGGCCCCCTTATGCTGAAAACCCCTTCACGTTTTGTTCTTGCCGTGGCATTCGGCAGCCTGCTCGCGGGCTGTGCCCACAACAGCAGTAACGACTCATCCACTGCGCAGGCGGAAGAACATATGACTCCGAAAACCCGAATGGTGGTCGGTGCGATCGGCTACCGCGAGCGCATTGCTCTGCCGCCGGGCAGCGTTGCCCAGGTCAAGCTCCTCGATGTATCGCGGGCTGACGCTCCTTCTACCGTGCTGGCTGAGCAGACCACCCGACTGATCGGCTCCCAGGTTCCCGTCCCGTTTGAGCTGACGGTCGAGCCACGCATGTTCCAGCCTCGCATGAGCTACAGCGTTTCAGGCCAGATCCGTAGCGCCGAAGGCCAATTGCTGTGGACGACCGACACGCGCTACCCCGTCGACCTGACCCAGGAAGTCAACGACATGGGCGTCCTGATGATGGTCAAGGTGAGTGGCCGCGTTCCGCAGAATTCGCAGGTTGTTGACGTCAGCGCCATGCTGCCACTGAAGGCACAAGGCAACGAGCCGGGTTGGACCTTGCAGATTGACAGCGAACGCATGAGCCTGACCCGCCAAGGCAGCAGTGCCGTGCAACTGACTCCCACCCCAACTGCAACGCGGCAGGGTGGTGCGCTGCGCTTTGATGCGGCTGCAGAGCATCAGATGCTGGTCGACGTTACCCCGGCGCTCTGCCACGACAGCATGACCGGTATGCCCTACCCCTACACCGTGAAGGTGCAGACCAGCAGCGGCGAACTGTCAGGCTGCGGTGGGGATCCTGCCAAACTGCTGACCGGCAAGACTTGGCAAGTGCTGAGCATTAACGGCGAAGCCGCCATGTCCGAGAGTGTGGTCACTATGAGCTTCAGTGAAGACGGCAAGCTGGGCGGCCAAGGCGCCTGCAACGCCTTCACCACCGGTTATGAACTGACCGGCGAGGGGCTCAGCACGCGCATGATCGCGGCGACCCAGCGGGCGTGTTTTGGCGGGCGAATGGAGCAGGATCAGAAGATGTTCGACGTCCTGCAACACCTGTCGCGCTTTGATATCGACGAGCAGGGCCAGCTCCAGCTGATCACTGCAGATGGCCGCACGGTCGTAGCAAAAGCCCAGTAATACCCTCTATAGCGTGGACAGCGCGCCGGCTATCGTGCATCATGCCGGCGCCAATGACCCTGTGCTTAGCAGGGTCAATCCCGTCATATCAGAGGTACCCGCATGAGTGACCTGCCGCACTGCCCCGCCTGCCAGTCTCCCTACACCTACCAGGATGGCCTGATGCTCATCTGCCCGGAATGTGCCCACGAATGGTCTGCTGACGCCGATCAGAACGATGCAGGCGACTCTGGCATCAAGGACGCTAACGGCAACCCGCTGCAGGATGGTGACACCGTTACCGTGATCAAGGACCTGAAGGTCAAAGGCTCTTCCCTGGTGGTCAAGGTCGGCACCAAGGTCAAGAACATCCGTCTGGTCGACGGTGACCACGACATCGCCTGCAAGATCGACGGCATCGGTGCGATGAATCTCAAGTCCGAGTTCGTCAAGAAGGTCTGAGATACCTCAGCGGCGAAAGCGCACGTGCTCGCGCAGTGGGCTTTCGCCACGCCAGACAAAGCCTTCCCAGTAGTAATGCATAAATGAAATCAGCAGGATCGCGATGCCGATGAGCGCGTGCTGTTGATGCGTGTTTAGCAGCCAGGCAATCGCAACTGACACCGCAGGCAAGACCACGAACGGCGCAACGCCCGTGGATGGAAGCCAACGGTAGAGCCAGCCAGACGACCGCTGCGTCCGTCGATTGCGGTCGTGGGTGATGTAGACGCTGAACGCCGTCAGGTCATGAATCAGCCGCGGCATCAGGATGACCAGCAGCACATAACCCAGCTGATTCAGCGCCAGCGCACTGGCCAGCAACGCCCCGTTAGCCCAGATATACCAGCGCCCGAGACGTCCCTCGCACTCGCGCGCCAACTGCCAACTCAACAGCAGCAAAATCGCACAAAGCACTGCTGCCAGACCAGCCAGCAGCGCATAGGCGTCCGTCCCGGCCAGCTGAACGCGCCCGAGGAACTGCCCGCCGTAGACGTTCAGATAGATCGCCATGCCCGCGACAATCGCCACCCACTTCCAAAGGCGAAACAGCCGCCCCGGCCTGCGCCCACTCAACACCAGCGCAATACCCAATTGCTGCGACAGCACATGAAACACAGTGAAACCGGCGAAGAACACAAACAGCAACTGGTAGCTCAACGGCTGAGGACCGTACCACCCGGCCAGACACAGCAACAGAAAGATCGGGATAGCGGGCAATAGCCGCCAGCGGAAGTGCTGCAAGTAGCGGCGATCAGACAGGGTCAGCGCGCTGGCAATGATGTGTGGCAAGCCAAACAGCAACGCCCACAGAGCCCAGTCATTCGGGTCGTCCGGCAGTAACGAGTGGAGCAGCGCACGCTGCAGTAGCAGCACATCCAGCGCGACAACGAGGAAGGACACGGGGATAACGGCGTAGAGCGCCAGCAACCAACGCCCATCGACGCAGTGGAAAGACGAGTCAGAGTACACAGGAAATCCGTGGTAATGGCTGTGCTGCTCACTTGATCACAGCCCACCCCAGGCGCCCATCACCCGAAGTGGTGATACCTAACCGACAAACACCGTCGCCAGCCAGGCTACCAGCAGTGAACACACTACGATAATGCTCAAGGGCTTGCGCAGCGCCGGGTACCAGACCGGCGCAACACCATGGTCGACCGCCCAGATATCGGCAAAATACAAGGCCGCGAACGCAACCAGAAAGACCGGCAAGCCAAGAAACGTGGGCAGTGCCAACGCCACCCAGCCAAGCAGAGGCGGAATCACCGAGAGCCCCAGCTGCACTGGCGCCTTGTCGCTGTTCTCTTCAGCGCGCATCGCCAAACCCCAGTGGATAGCCCCCATGAACGCCAGAATAATCGCGGCGTAGGCCATCAGCTCTTCGAGCACCCGGTCACGCCAGGCATCAGGGGTAACCCAGAGACCCAGCGCGCCTGATACAAAGGGAATTACCCCAGCCAATCCCAGCCCCAACGCCAGTCGCGGGGGACGTGTCGCACTGAATGGATGCATGCAAACTCCGCAGCAAAAGTATCCTGAGAAAAGCCTTCCTGCAGTATAGGGGCTAGCCTCCTGCCGACAAGCCTCGTGATGCAGACCGTCGCCGCGGGAGGCTGCGCAGCAGTTGGCGCAACTGAACGCGCAAGGCCGCGCTATCGGCGGCATCCCCTGCGTATTGCTGGGCCACGAAGCAGTCAAAGAAGGCCGCCAAAGCCGCCTCCTGCGACGGCAGCGCTCGGCTGATACGACGCTGCCAATCACGCGGCCCCTCTCCCGCCAAGGCGCCCAACCCGAGCGTCTGCAAGCGGCGATCCAGTCGCTGCCAGGCCCGCTGCGCGGGCGTGCCGGTCAGGCGCCGCGGTCTGAGCCAGATCAGCGCCTGCAGCGCCATCAGACTGAACACCAGACCCAGCACAATGGCGCCAACCCGCTGCCAGTCTGCCGTTCCCAGCCAGCGCCGAAACAGCGCAAGCTGCTCTTCCGAGCGAAAGTTAAGTACGCGTCGCTGCCATTGGTAGTTCAAGTCATCCCACCCAAGGCGCAGGCTGTTGAGCCAACTGACGCCGCGATAGCGCGCACCTGACAGAGGCGACTCCGCGAGAAAGCTGCCCTCGTCACGCATCGCCTCTTCCAGCCCGCGTTCGATACGCATGGGAGCAACCTGAAATGTCGGATCAAAAGACGTCCAGCCGCTGCCCGGCAACCAGGCTTCAACCCAGGCGTGCGCGTCGAATTGGTGGATCAGCAGGTACCCGCCGCGCGGATTCAGCTCTCCGCCTTGATACCCGGTAACGACCCGCGCAGGAATGCCTGCCGCACGCAGGACGAACGACATCGCACCGGCATAGTGTTCACAGAACCCGCGCCGGGAGTCGAACAGGAACTCGTCATTGGCGTGCTGCCCCAGCGGCGGTGGTTGCAGGGTGTAGTAATAGGGCTGGTCGGCGAAGTGGCGCAAGACCGCCTGTATCAGCTCGGCATCGCCGCGGTACTGCGCCCGCAGGCGCTGGGCCCACTCACGCGTGCGCGGATCACCGCTGGCGGGTAACTGTAATTCACGGGCCTGCTCGCTCGGCGACAGTCCCTCAGGTTGCAGCTGACTGTCACTGTAGGCGGTGGCGTTGTAGGCAAAGGGACTGCTCAGTGGTGACGCGGCCCGCAAGGTACCATCGGCCAAGCGTCGCACCTGCGGCGTATCACTGCTGCTACCCCGCAGACTGTAGAGCCAATTGCGACCACTCGGTTCGGCGATCACTTCGTAACTTAACGGCTCTCCAACCGTCTCCAGCGAGGGTGCGACGCGCTGCTCAAGACGCCGGTCCTGTGACCAGGCGCGGCCATCGAAACGGCTCATGGTCATCGCTCGCCAATACAGAGTGGCGGCAGGCGGCGCAGGCCCATCGAACTGGACCCGAAATGCCAGCTCCGGCGACTGTGCCAGATTGGCAATATCAGCGGGCGACATAGACTCCGACAGCCCCGTGCGCGCGGTGCTGCTCGGCAGATTGACTGACCATAGGGGCGCTAGCCTGGGAAAGAACAGGAAAAGCACCAGCATCAACGGCAGCGCCTGAAGCAACATGCCGCCAGCTCGACGCAGCGCCGCCGCCGGGTCATTGCGCGCCGGGCTTTGCTGTAACCCCACCAGCGCAGCAACCAACACCAACACGCAGAAGCACTGGTACAACGCCAGCGGAATGCCTTGATCAAACAAAAATGCGGTGGCGACGATGAAGAACCCCAGGTAGATCACCACCAGTGCATCACGCGGGCTGCGCATCTCCAGCAGCTTGAGCATGAATAGCAACAGCAGCAGCATCACCGTCGCATCCAGACCGATCAACGTGCCCTGCGTTACAAACACCGCCACACCGGTCAACAGCAAGCCGCCCACCCGCAGCAGCCGACCCGGATAACCCCAGCGCATGCGCTGGATCTGTACCCGCCAGAGCGCGCACCCAAGCCAGAGGCCCGCCAGCCACCAAGGCAGGCGCGGCAGATGCGGAACCAGAACCACCAGTTGGGCGATCAGCAACCAGGCCAGGCTGTTGCGCGGAATCAGCGCGCTCATCGCTCGCCCTCCTGCCCAAACAGGGCGAGCGCGCGCAGGCAGCGCTCGCGGTGCCCTTCCCCCAACACCGGCTCGATCCGCTGGCCGGGCAGAATCAAACCATAGGGGCGCCGCGCGTTCTCCAGCGCCAATACCCAACCGGTCATAACGCCCAACCGCTCCTCCAGGTCGCGTCCCGGCGCACTGGACAGGTCGAGCCAGAGACTTTGCTGCTGCGGTTCTGCAAACACCTTGCTATGCAGCCCTTGACCGCGTGACCAGGCGCGCCAGTCCAAACGCCTGCGCGAATCCCCCGGCTGATAGGCGCGCAGCCCCTGAAAATCGTCCACCCCCTCAATCAACGCCTGCTCCTGGTCGTGTTCCGCGCCGTCGGGCGCACTGCCTCGCGGCAATGCGCGCTGGATGGGTTTGGGGTACACCAGTACCTGCCAGTCCAGATCAATCAGACTCCAGGCCTGAAACCAGCCAAGTGGGAAGCGGGTTTCAATACGCAGTCGCTCCAGTGCCAGCCAGCCACGGCGGCTAGTGGGGTGATACAGGGTCAACGCCTGTTCGCTTCCCGCCGGAACATCAACAGTATGGGTAACAACCTGAGGCCAGCTGAGGCGCAACGCCTGATGCTCGCGCCGTTCACTGACCAACACCATGCCCAGCGGCGCCTGCTCACCGGCAAATACCGCTCGCCCGCCGGTTGCCTTGAGCTGCACGCCGGCCAGGTTACGGTAGGTGTGATGCAGGGCGACCCAGAACAGCCCCAGCAGCGCAAAGGTCAGCCCGTAAACCAGACTGTTCTGGTAGTTGATCGCGCCGACCAGCATGACCGTAAGCAAAAGCAGGAACGCACCGCCAGCTCGGCTGGGAATAATGAAAATCCGCCGGTGATCCAGCCGAATCTGCCGCGCCGGTGGAATCCGGCGACGCAGCCAGCCCCGGTGCCACTGGCGCAAACGACTGCGCAGGCCCTCGCTCACACTGGTGACACCTCGGCTAACAACCACCGTGCCAGACTGTCACCGCCATGCCCGGCCGGGTCATGGGTGGCCCGCAAACGGTGACTGACCACCGACGGCAGTACCGCCTGCACGTCTTCCGGGATCACATAATTGCGCTGTTCCAGAAGCGCCCAGGCGCGCGCAGCCGCAAGCAGACCAAGACTCGCTCGAGGCGACAACCCCCAGGCACAGGCGTCGCTGTTACGGGTGTGATTGACCAGACGCAGAATGTAGTCGACCAACGCTTCGCTGGCCGTCACCTGCGGTACCAACGCTTGCAGGGCGCAGAGCTGCTCACGGCCCAGCACCGTCTCAATTTGCTCCAGCCGTGTGCGCCGCTCGCTGCCAAGCAGCAAACTCTTCTCTGCTGCCTCGCTCGGATAACCCAACGACAAGCGCATAAGGAAGCGGTCCAACTGGGATTCAGGCAAGGCAAAAGTGCCGGCCTGGGAAACCGGATTCTGGGTGGCGATAACGAAGAACGGATCCGGCAGCGGGCGAGTTGCCCCGTCAACCGTCACCTGCCCCTCCTCCATCGCCTCAAGCAGCGCGCTCTGACTCTTCGGTGTCGCACGGTTGATCTCGTCAGCCAGCACCAGTTCTGCAAAAATCGGCCCCGGGTGGAAGACAAACTGGGCGGTGTTACGGTCAAACACCGAGGTGCCGAGAATGTCGCCTGGCAACAGGTCGCTGGTGAACTGAATACGCTGGTAACTCATCCCCAGGACCTTGGCCAATCCCTGCGACAGTGTGGTCTTACCCATACCGGGAAGATCCTCTATCAGTAGGTGACCACGCGCCAGAATGCAGGTCAGCGCCAGCTTGGTTGCCTGTGGCTTGCCAAGCAGCACCTGATCCATTGCCGCCTGGGCCCGCTGCAATACGTCCTTCATGTCTACCTCGTTATCCGCTAACCCATGCTAAGCGCTGCATCAGAGCAACAACAGCGCCGAGCAATGGCTTGTAACAGCTTCATGCGCCGTCTGACTAATCGCTCTCTTCTTCCTGCATCAAACCCAGGCGGTAGATCATGAACCGCACATGCAAATGCAGGCTGTAAAGCTCATGGGCATACGACAGGGGTACATCCACATGATTAAGTTCGCTTTCGAGCTGTCGCAGCTTGGCGACCTCCTCGTCGTAATGCCCCTTGATACGACCGGAGTAAATGAGCCGATCAACCCGACGCAAATGCTCATACCAGCGATAGACCCGCGCCCGAACCCGCCAACGGTAGATCGGCCCCATGCTGCGCAGCAGTGGGAACATGATGGCCAGAAACGGGATCACCAACACCACATAGCGATCAATCATCGACGCCAGCTGAAACGGCAGGTAGCGCTGCAACACCGGCATACCCTGACGGTGGTAGTACTCCGCCTCAGGGCTCAGCTCCAGCCCCATCGGCTTGGCAGCCGGAAAGGTGCCGGGAGGATCAAGCAGATTGCCGTCACGCAGGACCTTACGGGTTGCTTCCAAAACCTGTGCCGCCAGCGCTGGATGGAAGCTCTCGTTGGCAACCAGCGTGGCGACCGGCGCCAGCAGTGTGAGGTCACGCGGAGGTAGATTGAGCGGGATGCTGAGCAGGCCCTGACTGACCTTCAACTCGCCGACGTAGCGCAGCCGCGCAGCGAAGGCATGCGCTTGCTGCGCGCTCACCAGCACCACGCCCGGGTCAGCCAACAGACTGATAATGACCCGATTATTGACCGGTAACACGAAGAACGCGGCATCCAGATCTCCGGCCAGCAGCGCAGCCGCAGAGGCACTTGCGCCCTTTTGCACCCACAACCCGTCGTTCAGCGACTCAAGCCGCGCGACGTCCTGCTGCTGCTCAAACAAGCCGCGCACAACAGCCCAAGTGCCGCTGCCTTCACTGCCGACGGATACCCGTTTATCGCTCAGGTCAGCAAGGCTCTTGATATCGTTTCCCTTGCGCTGAAACAGCCACAGCGGCTCGTGGTAGAGAGCCGCCAGCCCCTGCAGTTGCTGACGCTGGTCAGCAGGCAACAGCTTCTCCGTACCACTTTGAATCAGGCCAAGTTGCACATCACCGGAACCATCGGTCAGGCGATCAAGGTTATCCAGTGATCCGCGACTGGTGCGCAACTCCAGATCCAGCCCTTGGGTTTTCAGCTCACGCTGTAGCGACAGGCCAAACTGGTGATAGCCGCCGGTCTCGCTGCCGGTCGTCATGACCAGGTGGCGCGGAGGCGCGGGGTCGAGATAGCGAACGAGCAGCCAGCAAAGCAGCAGCGCCAGTGGAACAATCCAAAAATTGGTGCGAATGAAGAGCGCGACCTGCCTGATTCTGCGCATCCTGCAACTCCGTGATCAAATGGTCGGAGTCCAGTCTAATCGCGATGGCCGTTGAGCGCGACGCGCTATTTCGGTCGGTAAGGAGAAGCGCGGGAGGGAACGACAGGGTTGCCAAACAGATCGCAGTACCGGCGAGCAGGCCCGCCGGTACTGCAGAGTGTTACATGCTTACAGCCATGCCCAGGCCGGCCAGACTGATCAACGCACCGAGGCTGCCCATGATCACCCGCGCGGCCTTGCGTTCCTGCAGCCAGAGGCCGCCAAACAGCCCAGCCGCGTGCAGCGCAGCGGTTGCCACGGCAAAGCCCAGCGCATAACTCAGAGCACCAGCGGCGGCCGGCATTTCAGCGCCATGCGCATAGCCGTGAAACAGCGAGAAGCCGGCAACCAGCAGCGCCACCGGCGCGGTGTGGCCACGCTGGGCGACAACCAGCAACGCGCCGAGCACGATGACAGACCCGACGATGCCCAGCTCAACACCCGGCAAATGCACGCCCGCCATCGCCAGCGTGCCACCAGCCAGCATCACGGCAACGAACAGCAGTGGCAGCAGCCAACGGGCAGCACCACCCAGCTTGGCACCGCACAGGCCAACAGCCACCATGGCCAACAGGTGATCCATACCCATCAACGGGTGCCCGAGGCCGGCAGCCAGCCCAGAAACTTCGTGGCCGGGGTGCGCCTGCGCCAGACCCGGCAGCAGGGCCAGCGCGGCAATCAGGCCAAGGCGTTTGTTGAGTTGTGTCATGTCAGGCTCCTTGTTGCTGTGCAGTGTCCGGCAGAGCTTTGAGCATGCCCTGGCGAACGATGAATTCGATGATCTGATCTACGCCCTTGCCACTCTTCAGGTTCGAGAATACGAACGGACGCTCGCCGCGCATTTTCTTCGCATCGCGATCCATCACATCCAGATCGGCACCGACCAGCGGCGCCAGATCGGTCTTGTTGATGATCAGCAGGTCGGAACGGGTAATGCCCGGGCCGCCCTTGCGCGGAATCTTGTCGCCTGCGGACACGTCGATCACGTAGAGGGTCAGATCAGACAGCTCGGGGCTGAAGGTTGCGGCGAGGTTGTCGCCGCCACTCTCTACCAGCACCAGTTCCATTTCCGGGAAGCGCTCCTGCAGTTCGGCAACCGCGGCCAGGTTCATGGAGGCGTCTTCGCGAATCGCGGTGTGCGGGCAACCACCGGTTTCCACCCCGAGAATGCGATCTTCCGGCAGGGCCTGGTGGCGTAGCAGAAAATCAGCGTCTTCGCGGGTGTAGATGTCGTTCGTGATCACGCCCAGGTTGTAGTGCGGATACAGGCGCTCGCAAAGGGTGCGAACCAGTGCGGTCTTGCCGGACCCGACCGGTCCGCCGATGCCTACCCGCAGTGCAGGTCTGGAAGTCATGTGTCAGTGCTCCTTATGATCGAAACAATCGGGTGTATTGATGTTCATGGCGGGCACTGGCGAAGGCCAGGCCCGGTAATCCTGCGCCGAGGTCATCGGCGGACAATGTGGCGGCGGTATCCACCACCGCCGGCAGATCGGGCAACATGCGGTCAAGCAGGCGCTGGGCGTCGGTCTGCCCCAGCGGAATCAGCTTGGTGGCGGCGCCGGTCTGGTTTTCCAGCCAACTCCAGAGCGCACCGAGGGCCAGCGCGCGGGCACCGGTCTGCCAGTGCTGCCCGGCCATCGCCAGCGCGGTCATCAGCGCAATCGGCTCGCCCTGCGGCCATTCCAGCGCCGCCGGCACTGCCAGCGACTTGAGCAGACGCAGCAGCGCCCCGCCCTGCTGACTGTCTTCAAGGTACAGTTCAGCAGTTTCCCGGTTGGCCAGCAGCCAGTCATTCCAGGAGAACAGTGCGCCCTCGTCGCCCCGTTCCAGCGCCTCGTACTGGCGCAGCAGCAGCGGAATATCCAGCCGCGCCAACGAGTGCCCCAGCAAGCCGCCCAGCCAGTGCGCGGCGCTGTCGATGTCGGTCACCCAGTTCTGTTCGATGGCGTATTCCAACCCTTGCGAGTAGGCATAGGCGCCAATCGGCAGCGCAGGACTGGCCAACTGCAGCACGCGCAGCAAGGCCAGATCGGCGACCGGGTTCTGCTCAGTCATGGGCGTGGCCTGCCAATCGCAGTAGCGGCGCGGCGGGCGTCGCTACGCTGTGACTATGGTTGTGGTACGCGCCCTTCTCCGGGTTGAACGGCGCGGTGATCTGATCGACCTCCAGCCCGAACCCGACCAGCATGGCGTCCAGCACGTGATCGCACTGATAGCGAAGCTCGGTGGCGTGCACTTCCAGCGCTACGTGGCGGTTACCCATGTGGTAGGCCGCGCGGGCCAGTTTCAGAGTGTCGTCACAGACCACGCGCGAGAGCTTCTCCGGCGCAGCAGCAATCATCAGCACGCTGCCATCGAGGCACTGCAAGCGATCACCCTGCGCCAGCACACGGCCACGGGGCAGAAACAGACCCACTTCGTCACCGGCAACCGTCTTGGCTCGCAGGCGGCTGCGGGTACGCAGCTCGTAGGTCAGTTCCAGTACGTGGTCATGGGGGCCGGACTCGTCCTCGAGCCAGGCATGACATTCCAGCATCGTGCTCTCCTTAAAACAGGTAATAACGCTGCGCCAGCGGCAGCTCATCGGCCGGCTCGCAGAGCAGCTCAACGCCGTCGGCCTTGACCACGTAGGTCTGCGGATCAACGCTAATGTCCGGCTGATAGTCATTCAGTTTCATATCAGCCTTGCTGATATTGCGGGTGTTGCGAACGGCCTCTAAACGACGCTTGAGGCCCAGTTTCTCGGCAACGCCGCCATCAATCGCCGCCTGCGAGACAAAGGTCAGGCAAGTGGTATCCATGCCCCGGCCGAAGGCACCGAACATCGGCCGGTAGTGCACCGGTTGCGGCGTCGGGATGGACGCATTCGGGTCGCCCATGGGTGCAGCCGCAATGGCACCGCCCTTGAGAATCAGGCTCGGCTTGGTGCCGAAGAAGGCCGGCTTCCACAGCACCAGGTCCGCCAGCTTGCCGACTTCAATCGAGCCAACCACATGCCCCACACCCATGGTGATGGCCGGGTTGATGGTGTACTTGGCGATGTAGCGCTTGACCCGCGCGTTGTCGGACCAATCATCGTCACCTTCCAGCGGGCCACGCTGCACTTTCATCTTGTGTGCGGTCTGCCAGGTACGAGTTATCACCTCACCGACGCGGCCCATGGCCTGGGAGTCGGAGGAGATCATGCAAAAGGCACCCAGGTCGTGGAGGATGTCTTCGGCGGCGATGGTTTCGCGGCGAATGCGCGAGTCGGCAAAGGCGACGTCTTCGGCAATAGCCGGATCCAAGTGGTGACACACCATCAGCATGTCGAGGTGCTCGTCGACGGTATTGATGGTGTAGGGCCGGGTCGGGTTGGTCGAGGACGGCAGCACGTTGGACTCGCCGCAGGCCTTGATGATGTCCGGCGCGTGACCGCCACCAGCACCTTCGGTGTGATAGGTGTGAATCACCCGGCCGTTGATGGCCGCCAGGGTGTCTTCAACGAAGCCGGATTCGTTCAGGGTGTCGGTGTGGATCGCAACCTGCACGTCGAAGGCATCGGCCACGCTCAGGCAGCAGTCGATCGCCGCCGGGGTGGTGCCCCAGTCTTCGTGCAGTTTCATGCCCATGGCACCGGCCTGAATCTGCTCTTCCAGCGGGTCCGGCAAGCTGGCGTTGCCCTTACCGAGAAAGCCCAGGTTCATCGGGAAGCATTCGGCCGACTGCAGCATCTTGCCAATGTGCCAGGCACCCGGCGTACACGTTGTGGCGTTAGTGCCAGTCGCCGGGCCGGTGCCGCCACCGATCATGGTGGTAACGCCCGACATCAGCGCCTCGTCAATCTGCTGCGGGCAGATGAAGTGAATGTGCGCGTCGATACCGCCAGCGGTGAGGATCATGCCCTCGCCCGCGATGACTTCGGTACTCGGGCCGACGATGATATCGATACCGGGCTGGATGTCCGGGTTACCCGCCTTGCCGATGGCCTGGATGTTGCCATCCTTGATCGCCACGTCGGCCTTGATGATGCCCCACCAATCCACAACCAGGGCATTGGTGATGACGGTATCCGGCGTCTCGGCGCGGGTGCGCTGGCTCTGGCCCATGCCGTCACGGATGACCTTACCGCCACCGAACTTCACTTCTTCGCCGTAACGGGTCAGGTCTTTCTCGACGCTGATCCACAATTCGGTATCGCCCAGCCGGACGCGGTCGCCGGTGGTCGGACCATACATTTCCGCATAGGCCTGTCTGCTGATTTCCATTCTTCGTTCCTCTCAGATCTGCTCAGAGACTGCCCATGACGTCGCCACGGAAGCCATAGACCTTGCGCTCACCTGCCAGCGCAACCAGTTCTACCTCGCGGCTCTGGCCAGGCTCGAAGCGCACCGCGGTACCGGCGGCGATGTTGAGGCGAAAGCCGCGTGCGGCATCACGATCAAACTGCAGCGCCGGGTTGGTCTCGGCAAAGTGGTAGTGGGACCCGACCTGCACCGGGCGATCACCCGAATTGGCAACGCTGATCACCCGTGTTTCACGTCCTTCGTTCAGTTGCAGCACGCCGGGGCGGGTCTGCACTTCTCCTGGAATCATGCTGAGCTCCTTAAGGAATCGGGTTGTGAACGGTGACCAGTTTGGTGCCGTCCGGGAAGGTCGCTTCGATCTGCACCTCGGCCAGCAGCTCCGGCACGCCCGGCATCACCTGCTCGCGGGTCAGCAACGTGCGGCCATAGCTCATCATCTCGGCCACGCTGCGACCGTCGCGAGCGCCTTCCATGATGGCGGCGCTGATGTAGGCCATCGACTCGGGGTAATTCAGCTTCACGCCACGGGCCAGCCGGCGCTCGGCCAGCAGCGCGGCGGTGAACAGCAGCAGCTTGTCTTTCTCGCGGGGGGTCAGCTCCATGAAGAGGGCTCCATCTCAAGTGTTCCAAATGCGTGGTGCACAGGGTTCACGTCCGTTGATCAACGGACGCAGCTGCTGCCACAGACGAATAAAGGTGTTGCGCGCGTGCTCTGCATGCAGGCCCAGATAACGACCAATCAGCAGCCCGTTGCGCTGGGTCAGCGCCAGCTCGGGGCAATCGGTAAGGCTCTCGCGCAGGTCATCCATCTGCTGACGATCCAACTGCACGGTCGCCAGCCAGGTACCGCTGACGCCACAACCACCAAGGCCCCAGCGGGCCTCTAGCAGCGGGTCACCGCCGACAAACTGGTTACGTTCGATGTAAATCGGTCGACCATCGCGCCAGACATCCAGCCGCTGATCTACTTGTCCGTGACTGAACCCCTCACCGGCCGCCGGACGCCCCAGACAGAGCAGATCCCAAGCAACGCAGCGAGCATCTGACGCCAGATCGATACGGGTAATCATGCGGGCGTTGCAGCCTTCGAAGGCAATGGTGTCCTGCGGCAGATACTCCAGGCTGCTGCCTGCAGCCAAGGTAAAGCGGTTGTGCTGCACTTGCAGGGTGCCGTTGTCGCGGGCGCGATAGAACTTGCCGGATGAAGGCGTCGTCAGCACGGCGCAGGCGTTCTCCTGCATATCAGCCTGCAGCCGCAAGTTGTCGCCACTGACCAGGCCACCCGGCGGATGCAGAATGTAGAGGTGCGGGCAATCGAGCCCCTCGGGGGTAAAGGGGCGCTGTACGCGCAGCGGGCCACGGTGACTGGTATGAGCCAGCTGGGTGCGCGCGCCGGATCGAACAAAGCCAAGCCGCAAGCCGGCCTGCCAGTTCAATGCGCTGTCATGCTGTTCAAGATGCCAGGCGTGTGTCATGCGTAATCAATTCCAACCAATAATCCCGGTTTACAGAGCAAGTGCCGTGCCACATAAGCGGCCGCGCAAACCGGGCGACGCACGAGGACAGCGCAGCAACACATGCACCATTATTGATCACTGACCATTTGGACAGCTTTTGATTGCACCATCATGGCGCACAATTGGATACACACAGGAGCTTGTAAGCCCACACCAATCTGGTAGGGTCGGTAAATCGGTGTTCTACCGATGTATTCCCTTATCTCTTTTTTACCCAACTCTGTCTAAGGAGTAGTGCCGTTCGCCATGAACAAATCCCCTGCCATCGTCATGACACGTCTGGATGTTCAACGTCTGGAAAAGGTAATGGCCGAGATACCGGCCCCTCTGGAAATGCTCGAAGCGCTGGAGGACGAGATGCTACGCGCCCGAGTCATCAGCCACCGGCAGATTGCCAAAGACGTGGTCACGATGAACTCGACGGTGCGATTTGTCGATGAAGCCAGCGATCGGGAGTTTGTACTCACGCTGGTGTATCCGGATCAGGCCGGTCGGCCCGGCACCATTTCCGTGCTCGCGCCGGTGGGCATGGCGCTGATCGGTTTGAAGGTCGGCCAGAGCATCAACTGGCAGGGACCGGCCGGTCGCCCCTTGCGGCTGAAAATCATTGATGTGCTCTATCAGCCGGAAGCCAACGGTGACTTCCACCTCTGAGTGATTGCCCCTCCGCGGGGCGATGCACCGTATCAGGGCGTTTCTTCGCTGCGCTCGTGTGACAGCTCGAGCGCAGCGCGGTCAGTCCACTCCTCACTGAGTTCCGCCTTTACCGAGACGCCCAGCTCCTTGAACTCGTTAACCTGCTTGACCAGATTGCCACGCCCGTCGACCAGTTGGTCGCGTGCCTTGCGATAGGCCTGCGAGGCCTTATCCAGGCTGTTTTCAATGCCGTCCATGCTCGCCAGGAAGGTGCGCAGCTTGTCGTGAATCTTGCCGGCGCGGTCAGCCAGCTCGGCGGTGTGGCGGTTCTGATCCTCAAAGCGCCAAAGCTGACGCACGATATTCAGACTGGTCAGCAGCGTGGTTGGGGTGGCGACCAGCACATTCTGCTCGATGGCCTTCTGGAACAGGCTTTCATCGGCCTTCAGCGCTTCGACAAAAGCTGACTCGATGGGAATGAACATGAACACCATCTCCGGCGCGTTCAGCCCAGGCAGCTCAAAGTAGTTTCGGTCCGACAGCTCACGGATACGGTCGCTGACCGACTGCACATGCTCACTCAAAGCGATGCGCCGCTCGGCCTCATCCTCACTATTGATATAGCGGGTGTAGGCGTTGAGCGACACCTTCGCATCGATGATCAGGTGCTTGTCCTGTGGAAGGTAGACCAGCACGTCCGGGCGCTGACGCTTACCCTCGGCGTTGTTGATGCTGACCTCACGCTGAAAGTCCTTCCCGGCGCGCAGCCCGGAGCGCTCCAGTACGTTTTCCAGAATCAGCTCGCCCCAGTTGCCTTGGGTCTTTTTCTGACCACGCAGCGCGGTACTCAGGTCATGTGCTTCCTGGGTGATCTGGCGATTAAGTTCTTTCAGATGATTCAGCTCGGCCGACAGCGTGGCCTGCTGCAGGGTGTCCTTGTGGTGAATGTCTTCGACCTTGGCGCGGAACTGGTCGATCTGTTCACGGAAGGGTTTGAGCAGCGCGTTGAGCGATTCCTGGCTGGTCTGCGAGAAGGCCTGCCCCTTGGACTCGAAGATCTTGCCCGCCAATTGCTCGAACTCCAGCTTGAGCTGCTCGCGGCTGTCCTTGAGCAGTTGCTGCTGCTCGGCAAAGTGTTGCTGACGTTGCTCCAGAGAGCTTTCGAGGGTGGAGTGGCGAACCTTGAGGTCTTCGTACTCACTCTGCACCGCATCCAAACGGCCCTGCAGCCGCTGACGCTCGCTGCGCAGCTCCTCCAGTTGGCGCCCCTGCTCTGCCCCCAGCGTTTGCGCGCGCTCGGCCTGCAGTTGCCAATGCTGCTGCTGGGCCTGTTGCTCACCGAGCCTGGCTTGCAGGGTTTGCTGCTGCTCGCGCAACTCGGCCAGCGACTCCTGCAAATGCTCGATGCGGGTCAGCTGCGCCCCCCGTTCACTGCCTTGCTGATGCAATTCCAGCTGCGCTTGCTGTGCAGCTGCCTGCGCCTCGCGTAGCTGCACCTGCACCTCGGCCAGTTGCTCCTGTAGCGCCGCGCCGCGGCGTATCAGCAGCCAGGCTGTGAGCCCCCATCCAGCGAGCAGGGCAAGTGAAACCAACGGCAAAAGCAGTGTCAGATCAAACGCGGGCATGAATCTCTCCTTAGGCTGCGGCCATTATCCCTGTGCGCGCGGTCGAATGTAACCGCCCTCAGCGACTGCGCAGCGAACCGAGCAGCCCGCGCACGATCTGCCGACCAAGCTGAGTACCGATGGAGCGCATGGCGCTGCGGCCAAACGAGCTGATCATGTCCGTGACCTCATCGGCCATGCTCTTTTCCTTGCGAGCCCTTGCTGTGCCCTGAGTACGGGTCTGCGGTTTTTCCTCGGACAACGAACGCTCGGCCTGTTTTTGCAGTAGTTCGTAGGCAGACTCACGGTCAACCGGCTCGTCATACACGCCCTTCAGCGGCGATGCTGTAATCAGCGCGGCGCGCTCGGCGTCAGTGAGCGGCCCCATCTGACTGTCCGGTGGCCGCACCCAGATCTGCTGCACGATCGATGGCGAGCCCTTCTCATCCAACACCGAGACCAGCGCCTCCCCCACACCCAAGGCGGTGATCACGGCTTCGGTATCGAGGTCAGGATTGGCGCGAAATGTCTGTGCTGCGGCGCGCACCGCCTTCTGATCACGCGGTGTAAAGGCGCGCAGGGCGTGCTGCACCCGGTTGCCGAGCTGCGCCAGCACGGTATCGGGGAGATCCAGCGGGCTCTGCGTCACGAAGTACACGCCTACGCCCTTGGAGCGAATCAGTCGCACGACCTGTTCGATACGATCCAGCAACGCCTTGGGAGTGTCATTAAACAGCAGATGCGCCTCATCGAAGAACAGCACAAAGCGCGGCTTGTCCGCATCCCCGACCTCCGGCAGCTGCTCGAACAGTTCCGACAACAGCCAAAGCAGGATACATGCGTAGCCCAGCGGGCTTTCCCGGTACAAGCGCTCCGCGTGGAGAATATTGACTACGCCCTGACCGTGCTCATCGACCTGGAGAAAGTCGTCCAGGGCAACGGCAGGCTCACCAAACAGCTGCTCACCACCCTGCTGTTCCAGGCGCAGCAGCGAGCGCTGAATCGCGCCGACACTGGCCGGTGAAATATTGCCGTAGCGTGGCCCTATTTCAGTGCGCTGCTCATGCACATGATTCAGCATCGCGCGTAGGTCTTTCATATCGAGCAGAAGCCAGCCCTGATCATCGGCGACCCGGAACAGAATATCGACGATACCGCTCTGGGTTTCATTCAGGCCCAACAGACGTGAAAGCAGTTGCGGGCCAAGCTCCGAGATGGTCAGGCGCAGCGGATGCCCTTTTTGGCCGTAGACGTCCCAAAACACCGCCGGTGTGCCCTTGGGCTCAAGCGTCTCGATGCCAACCCGTTGGGCGCGTTGTTGCAGTTTTTCCGACACCACACCCGGTTTCGCGATACCGGAGAAGTCCCCCTTTATGTCGGGCACCAACACCGGCACTCCCTGTTGGGAAAACGCCTGTGCCAGCACCTGCAGCGTGATGGTCTTACCTGTACCGGTCGCGCCGGCAATCAGCCCGTGCCGATTAGCCATTCGCGGCTCAATGGCTACTTTTCCCTGCGCATTACCGCCGATCAACAACGCTCTGGTGGTCATATTGCTCTCTCCAATGGCCCGCCTGCACATCCCGCTCGCATTATGGACCAGCGCCACAACGCTGCAAGCACTTGCCCTCCCTCCCCCCGCTCCCCCATTAGGGGGGGATAAACGCACAACCTATCGGCATAGAGTCGAATCCAGCGGCAGATTGGCTTACTACCACTGCTGCAAGCCTGGGATCCTCAATAACAACAAGCGCCCGGCGCGAGGACAACATGAAAAGCATAAAAACAAGAACGATTCTGCACAGCAGCTTGAAACCCATGGTCGTAGCGATCGCAATGGCCTCTGCGCTTCCCGCGCATGCAGTGCGCTTCGACATCGGCGACATCGAAGGGCAGTTCGACTCAAGCATCTCCGTTGGTTCCAGCTGGGCAACTGCCAGCCCTGACAAGGACCATATCTGGAGAAACAACGGTGGTAACGCTAACGCGGCCAACACGGACGACAACCGCCTGAACTTCGACAAGGGCGACGCCTTCTCGACCATCTTCAAGGGCATCCATGACCTGTCCCTGCAATACGGCAACACCGGCGTGTTCCTGCGCGGCAAGTACTGGTACGACTTCGAGCTGAAGGACGGTCATCAGGATCTGTACGACATCAGCGACGACAATCGCAAGACCGCAGCCCAGGCCTCGGGCGTGCAACTGCTCGACGCCTTCCTCTACCACAACTACAACATTGGCGATATGCCGGGCTCCGTGCGTATCGGTAAGCAAGTTGTCAGCTGGGGTGAGAGTACCTTTATCCAGAACGGCATCAACAGCATCAACCCAATCGACGTTGCCGCCTTCCGCCGCCCCGGCGCGGAAATCAAGGAAGGCCTGATTCCGGTCAACATGCTGTATCTGTCCCAGAGTCTGACCGACAACCTGGGGATGGAAGCCTTCTACCAGCTGGAGTGGGATCAGACCGTTATCGATAACTGCGGCACCTTCTTCTCGCCCAGTGACACACTCGCAGACGGTTGCTACCAGGTGGGTGTCGGCGGTAGCCAGAACGGCGCCAACGGAGACCCAACCTTTGTCTATGTGCCGCGTGCCGGTGACGTCGATGCCCGCGACGACGGCCAGTTCGGCGTGTCCTTCCGCTACTACGCCGAGCAGCTGCATCAGACCGAATTCGGTCTGTACTTCATGAACATTCACAGTCGCCTGCCGACCTATAACACCATCGCTGCTGGCGGCCAGACGCCGATTGGCGCGGAGCCCAACTCTCAAACGGGCCAGATCGACGTCCCCATGCTGGGTAACTACTTCTTGGCGTATCCGGAAGACATCCGCATCTACGGCATGAGCTTCCAGACCAACGTTGGCGGCACCGCACTATCCGGTGAAATCAGCTACCGCCCGAACCAGCCGGTACAGATCAGTTCAAACGACCTGACCGGTGCAGCGCTGGGCAACTCTATAACCCCGATCAACACCAGCGGCCACGTCCCGGGCGCAACATTGGGCGTTGCAATCCCTGCCGGCACTGTAATCCAAGGCTACAAACGCCTGCCGGTTACCCAGGCCCAGGTCACTGCGATCAAGATCTTCGACAACATCTGGGGTGCTCGCAGCATGACCGTCATTGGTGAGGTTGGTTACAACCACATCAGCGGCGTGAAGAAAGGCATCAATGAACTGCGTTACGGCCGTGACTCGCTCTACGGTTCTGGCCCGCTGCCTGTAGCTGGCGCCTGTGAGGGCCTGAACGCTGCGGACCCGTCCGAGTGTACCTACGACGGTTTCTACACCAGCAGTTCTTGGGGTTACCGCGCGCTGGTCAACATGGAGTATGAAGGCTTCGCAGGCGTTGCACTCAAGCCCAGCTTCGCCTTCTCCCATGACGTCGACGGTACAGGCCCGAACTTTGTTGAAGGCTCAATGGCGGCGAGTGTTGGCCTGACCGGCGTGTACAACAACAAGTACAACGCCAGCGTCAACTACACCAACTTCTTCGGTGGTGACTATAACCCGAACACTGACCGCGACTTCGTGGCCGTCAGCTTCGGCGTTAACTTCTAATAAGAACGGAGCAAGCGATGAAACAGATTCATAAAAGATCCCTTCAGCTTCTCGGCGGCGCGATGCTCAGCGCGCTGGCGCTGTCTGTGAGCGCCGCCGTCTCCCCCGAGGAGGCAGCCAAGCTGCAAACAACCCTGACTCCGATGGGCGCCGAGCGCGCTGGCAACGCCAGCGGCACCATTCCGGCCTGGACTGGCGGCATGGCCACCGATGCAGCGTCGGTAGATGCAGACGGTTTCTTCGGCGACCCCTTCGCCGGTGAACAACCGCTGTACACCGTCACCGCAGCCAATATGGATCAGTATGCCGACATGCTGACCGACGGCCAGAAAGCCATGCTCAAGCGCTACCCCGACACCTATCGGATGCGCGTATTTCAGACCAACCGCAGCGCTACCGTACCGCAGGAAGTGTTTGATGCTGTGGCCCGCAACGCGGTCAACACCAAGCTGGCTGAAGGCGGAAACGGTCTCGAAAACTTTGATACCGCCTACCCCTTCCCGATTCCGCAGAGCGGCGTGGAAGTCATCTGGAACCACATCACCCGCTACCGCGGCGGCAGCTTCACCCGCGTAATGGCTCAGGCCACTCCGCAGGCGAACGGCTCGAACACGATGGTGATCCTGCAGGACGCATTCACCTTCGCCACGGCACTGACCGACTACGGCCCGAAGATCTCCGACAACCTGATGTTCTACTTCACCCAGCGCATTCTGTCGCCATCGCGCCTGGCTGGTGACGTGCTGCTCGTACACGAGAACATCAACCAGTTCAAGGAACCCCGCGCGGCCTGGATGTACAACGCCGGTCAGCGTCGCGTACGCCGCGCCCCGCAGGTTGCCTACGACGGTCCGGCGTTCAGCGCCGACGGTACCCGCGTCTCCGACAACTACGACCTGTACAACGGCTCTCCGGACCGTTACGACTGGAAACTGGTTGGCAAGCGCGAGCTGCTGATTCCCTACAACAACTTCGCCATCGCCTCGCGCGACGTGAAGTACGATCAAATCATTCAGCCGGGCCACATCAACCAGGATCTGGTGCGCTACGAAGTGCACCGTGTCTGGGAAGTTGAGGCAACCCTGAAAGAAGGTCAGCGTCACGTCTACGCCAAGCGTCACTTCTTCATCGACGAGGACAACTGGCAAGCAGGTGCAATCGACCACTACGACGGTCGCGGTGGCCTGTGGCGCGTCGCAGAGGCAATCGCCCTGCAGCGCTTCGACCGTCAGGTACCGGGCTACGCTCTGGAGACCCTGTACGACCTGCAGAACGGCCGCTATGTCGCACTGGGTATGACCAACGAAGAACGTAAGAACTACGACTTCAGCTTCCAGGCGTCGTCTGCCGACTACACCCCGAATGCTCTGCGGGCCTCCGGCATCCGCTGATACCTGAGCAGTACCCAGCCCCTGTCGTTTCCGCTGCTCCGGACGACAGGGGCTTTTTTATGCCTGCTGATTAGTTGAGTCTCTACGGAGTGTCCAGGGCGAAGAGCCGGACTGTCGAACACGCACAACCAAGCCGGGGCAGTATTTTACTGCCCCGGCTTGGTTGTTGAGGAAGTTAGCAGTCAGATAGTCGCGTGCTGCTGCAGCATTACCGCTGCCTGCGCCCGATTGTCGACCTTGAGCTTGGCAAAGATATTCTTCATGTGGGACTTGATCGTTTCAGGGGTGACGTTCAGGTCTCGAGCAATCTGCTTGTTTGACTTTCCTTCGGCCACCAGCTGAACTACCTGACGCTCCTTCACAGTCAGCGCCAAGAGGGCCTCACTGCAATCCCCGGCGGATTCCTGAGCATCTATGCCCAGCAACTCGGCGGCTTGCAGCTGCAAAGCAACTGGACAGTGGCGGGCAAACAGGCCGCAAGCATCCGGCGTCGGCAGGTCACTCAGCAGGGTCACCACACCGCTTTCGGCTGTCAGCGTCAAAACCGAACCCAGCAATTCAACCGACTCACTCATACCGCGCTCGCGGCTGAGCAACAGCCCGGTTACGCTGCCCAACTCAACGTAGTAGAGCCAAATCTCGCGCTCCTTCATGCGCTGCAAGAGAGCAACCGCCTGATCAAGCAGCGCCGGCTCACAACGCTCGACATCAAGCGCCAGCCAGAGACGAGACAGCAACGCGAAGTACTCGCGATCAATACTTTGGTCCGGCCAGTCCAGGCTGGCCAACTGTTGCAGCATGCTGCTGCAGACGTTAGCCTCGCGCGGCTTGCGCTCAAGCAGGTGTAGCCGCACACGTTCGAGCAACGCCCTCGCCTGCAGCCGCGGCCATTCACGCGCCAGAGCCAGAGACTCCAGATCATCCAGCACTCGACGCGCTTGGGCGAACCGGCCTTGGTGGGCCAGCAAACGCACCTGAACCATGTGCGTAAAGGCGATACATTCGATGAAACTGCCCGACTTGATGTAGGACATCGACTCCACAAGCAACGACTCCGCCTCGGAATGCTCGCCGCGCAGATAGTGGCCGACAGCGCCAAAGCCTTTCGGCAAAGCCGTCAGGACCGGATTGGGGCGACGTAAATCACAGGCAAACAACTCATGCGCCTGCTCCAATACCCCGTCCAGGGTCGCCATACCCTGCACGATGCGGCCTTGATAAAACTCGGCCAGCGCGTACAGGGACTTGCGGTAACAGTCATGAAGAAAATAACCGCGATTGCCCTGCGCAACACCTTGAGTCGGTGGCAATGCGTACAGCCTGTCCCAACGACAAGCCCGGATATGGGTTCCGCAAACGACATTACGGAGCACGTTGGTCGCCCAGGGCGTGCAGTGCCCAGACGCCAAGCAGGCATCGGCAAGCGGCGCAGCCAGGCCAAATCGATCATCCAGCGCCCACAGCATGGTCTTGATCGCCTGCACCTCCCAGTGCATGGCGACAACTTCTTCGCTGTGCTCATGTTGCGCGATTTCAGCCTCCAGCTCCTCGGCCAGACGCATCGCCGGACCATGCTCCAGAGCACGCCCCATGGCCCAGGCCCGAGTAACCTTGAGAGGCAGAGGATTGTCACTGGACTGCAACTTCCAGCGCTTCTCCAGCGCCACCAGCGTATTGAAATCGCCCTGCTCAATCAGCGTCGTCGCGCAGTCCTGAATCCACTCACGCAACTGCTCGACATCGCCGCTGTCCATGCCAAGTTGAATAGCATCGAACCAAAGTTCGCGCTCCGCAAACCATCGAGCTGCCTGCAGCAGGAACTGCCGTGCTGCCACCTCATCCTGACGCAGACAGGCTGAACGCAGATGGTCACGAAATAGCGGGTGCAAACCAAACCAGCCGTCATGCTCATCCAGCACATTCAGGAACAGTTGCCGGCGCCGCAACAATTGCAAAAGGTCCTCTGCAGCCTCGTCACCAAACAACGTGTGCAACAACGCCGGGCTAAACTTTTCCAACAGCCCCAGCGCGCACAGAGTACGGCGCGTCGAGTCACTCAGCTGGGCAAGAATGTCGTCAAAAAGGTTGCTGATACTGCGCGGAAGGTGGCGTCCCCCACTGGTATTAGTGGTGAGCAGATAAGCCCGTAGCGCAGCAATCCATCCGTCCGCCGCCTCCTGAATGACACACAGGTCACCACCCAACTCCGGTTGCAACCCCCCCTTTCGCAGCAAGTCGCGGGTTTCTTCCGGCTGAAAACGCAGCAAAGCGCCGTCTATTTCCAACCGCTCATCCGCATAGAAGTGCTCGAGAATGGCCTCTGGCAAATCCTTGCGGCCGATGAACACTAGGTGAACCTGCTCTGGCGCTCGCTGAACCAGAAAGCGCAGCGCCTCCACCAGCACCGCATCATCAATGCAGTGATAATCATCAAATATCAGGGTGATCGGTTGCGGGTGACGCTCCAGCTCTGCGATCAGCAAACTGGCTAGCGCCTGAGCGCTGTAGGCCGACACCCCGTCTCCGAGCGCCAACACCTGTTTGCCCACCGACGAGCAGACGCGATTGATTGCCGCGCTCAAGTAATACAGCAGGCGGTGCGCACTGTCGTCCTCTGCGTCCAGCGACAGCCACGCAACCGCATGCCCCTGCGCAACGAGGCGCTCTGCCCAGATGGTCGCAAGAGTTGTTTTTCCAAATCCGGGAGGTGCTTCAAGGATCGCGAGACGGCGCTCAGTCAGATGCTCGGCGAACTGCTCAAGTCGAGGACGAGGCAGCACACCGCGACCACGGCGAGGGGGCGTAATCTTGGTCGTCAGCAACACTGGTACATCGTTGGCCCCGGGCTGCCCGGGGGAGGACTGCGACGCAATCCAGGCCACGTGTTTCCTGTTCATGAAGTCGATCCGTGCCGAGCTTGGGCTGCCTGAGACAGCCTCTTTTTGTTATTTACACTACCAACACTAGCAGAGCGGTAGCACAGTGCACAGCAAGCAAGGCAGGCTGGAATAAAACAGGGGCGACCTGCTCGCGCCGGCCGCCCCATAATACGAACGAGTCTGTTTAGAGTAAATACTCAATTAGCATTATCAGTCACGCTCTGACCACCGGCGACCTACTCGGCTACGGGCTGATTCTCAGCCATCCAGCTTTCGTATTCACGCTGCATGATGTAGAGCTTGATCTGGTTGGCCTGCTCGGCTGTCAGACTGTCTGCAAACGACGCCATCCCTTTACCCTGGAATGCCCCCTGCAAAACAATCGCCTCCCAGGCTCCACGAATCGCATCGCTGGAGTAGCGCAGGTCCGGCAGAATGCCGTTACCAACAGTGCCGACGCCGTGACAGATCATGCAATAGGTTGCGTACAAATCCGAACCGGCATCGATATCACTGGCAGCAGCAACCACCGGTTGCGGCACCCGGTCAGGCAGCTGCTCAGCTGCTGGCGGTGCAGACAGTTGCGCCTTGCCGCCCAGCTTGAATACCAGCATGCGGCTCACGTTACGGGCACCAGTCGCCTGCACCGCGTCACCACCGAACAGGCCGCCAGCACCACCCCACCCGGCCATCAAGGCGATGTACTGCTCGCCGTTGTGCTGATAGGTCATGGGCGCGGCAATCACGCCGGTCTGCGTCGGGAAATGCCAGAGAGGCGCTCCCTGGTCAGCACTGTAGGCTTCCAGCTGGCCAGCAGAAGTACCTTGAAATACCAGATTACCCGCGGTCACCAGGGTGCCGCCATTCCAGTGATTGGGGCGCTCAACCCGCCACGCCGGCGCTTGCTTGACCGGATCCCAGGCAATCAGAGCACCGGTCGCATATTCGCGCGGCAACTCCTTGTTCTCGAGACCCGCACCCGTGTTGAAACCATTGAGCACAACGAAGCTGCCGCCTTCATTGGCGTAGGTGGCCGGTATCTCCTGATACGGGATATACACCAGACCTGTCAGCGGGCTGTAAGACATGGAGTGCCAGTTATGCGCACCCAGCGGGCTCGGCCAAATGGTCACAGGCTCGCCGCTCTCGTAGCGCGCGCCCGGAACCTCGACCGGACGACCCGTGGCCAGGTCAATTTTCTCTGCCCAGGTGACCTTGCCAAATTTCTCGGCCGAAATCAGCTCACCGGTTTCCCGATCCAACACGTAGAAAAACCCGTTCTTCGGCGCCTGCATGATCACCTGGCGCAGCTTGCCGTCGATTTCAAGCTCTGCCAGAGTCAGCTGCTGAGTCGCTGTGTAATCCCAACTCTCACCCGGCGTAACCTGGTAATACCACACCAGCTCGCCGGTCTCCGGGCGCAAGGCCAAAATCGAAGACAGGTAAAGATTGTCACCGCCACCCGGACTGCGGATCTCGCGATTCCAAGGCGAACCGTTGCCAGTGCCGACATATAGCAGGTTCAATTTGGGGTCGTAGGCAATGCTGTCCCAGCTGGTTCCGCCACCACCCATATCCCAACGGGTCTTGTCGCTCCAGGTTTTCAGAGCCTCCTCCAACGCAGGAGTCGCCTGAGGCCCTTCAGCCGGATCGGATGGCACGGTGTAGAAGCGCCAGCGCATGTCACCGGTCGCAGCGTCGTAGGCCGAGAAGTAGCCACGTACACCGTACTCTGCCCCGCCGTTACCAATCAACACCATGTCATTGAGCACACGCGGTGCGCCCGTGATGGTGTACGGCTTGCTTGGGTCGGTCGTCTGTTTCGTCCAAACCGGCTCGCCGGTTTTTGCGTCCAGCGCAACCAAGCGACCATCCAGTGTGCCCACATAGACCTTACCCTTCCACAGCGCCACCCCACGGTTGACGGCATCGCAGCACGCATGACGCGCGCGAGACTTATCGACAGCCGGATCATAGCTCCACAGAATGTTGCCGGTTTCTGCATCAACCGCCATCACCCTGCTCCAGGACAGAGAGGTGTAGAGCACACCTTCGTGATAAAGCGGCGTTGCCTCCAGTCCGCGGGTGTTATCGAGGTCTATCGACCAGGCCAGACCCAGCTGATCAACGTTCTCCGTGCTGATCTGCTGCAACGGACTGAAGCGTTGCTGCGACCAAGTGCGGTCGTAACTCAGCCACTCGCTTCCATCATTCTCGACCGCCAGCATTGCGGCTGTGTCCACTGCGCCAGCGTTAACCGCCGTCGCAAGACCGAGCAATGACGCCATCAGTGGAAAGGCAATCAACTTCTTCATGGGCATAACTCTTCTGTTGTCGTTATTTTCACTATCTGTTCGTTATTGCTCAGGCAGCACGTGTCGCGAACCCGCGAATAGCCTCTGCAACCTGCAACGGCTGCTCCAGCGCCAGCGAGTGACCGGCCGCAGCGATTACCTTGCACTCACCGTGGCCACTGCATTCGACGATCTGCTCGGACAACGCAGTGCTGTACGCATGATCCTGCTCGCCCGCCAGAACCAACAGCGGCACACTCAGCGCCTGCAGCTCATTCACCACGCTGCGCCGATGAATAACACCCATGGCGGCCGCTCCGATTTCGGGGCCGAGCCTGCGCATTTGATCACGCCAATGTGCACACAGAGAGGCGTGCTCTGGGCTACGCAAGGTCTGATCACCGAACATGATGTACATCAAAGTGTCTACCTGGTCGGCCGCCCCCTCCTGCGCCAGGCGGTGCACCAGCGGCTCGAACTCTGCAAGCTGGTACTCATGGTCCGCACTGCTGCCCATCACGATACAACCCGCCAGACGCTCGGGATATCGGGCAGCCAGGCGCAGCGCGATAAAGCCACCCATCGAGTTGCCGGCGAAGTAACAGGGCGCCAGATCCAGCATATCGATCAGCGCCGCCGCATCGTCCGCGAGGGTATCCATATCGAGCAGCCCAGCTCGACTGCTCAACCCCTGACCACGATGGTCGTAGGCGATGATCTCGAAATGCGGATGCAACAACTCAATCAAGGGCTCAAACATGCGCCAGTCGAAAAACAGCGAATGGCTCAGCACCAGCACCGGTTTGCCGGGCTGCGGAAAGCGCTCAAAGTGCAGACGGACATCATTCACCGTCAGGTAGGCCATGTTCAGGCTCCGCAGTATTTGTCGGAGCTTGATGCTAGAGACAGGGGCTATGTGGGTTCACCCCCCCTGTTGGGGGATATGGAGAAGATGAATGACGGAGCAGAAGGCGGGCAAAAAAAACGCACCCCAAGGGGTGCGTTTTTTCACGGCTAACAATCTACTGAATCAGCCGCACTTGCTGTCGCCACAGGCGAGGCAGGTCAGACAGCCATCCATCTGGATCGCGGCCTTGGTATGGCACTTGCCACACATCTGCGAGCCTTCGGGATAGGCATTACTGCTGTCGTCGCAGTCGGCTTCCGTCTGCGCCTGAGGCTTGAGATTGGCAAACTCGGCGCGCTTCTGCTCCAGATACGCCTGCTGATGCTCGTCCATCTCATCCTTGATCATGCCGATGCGCTTGAGGTGCTGATCCAGCACATCACCGATCTCGGCAACCAGCGACGGACTCCAGCGGCCACCACGCTTCATGTAACCACCCTTGGGATCAAACACGCTGCGCAGCTCTTCAACCAGGAAGGTGCAATCGCCACCCTTGCGGAACACAGCGGAGATAATCAGCGTCAGGGCTGAAATCCACTGGTAGTGCTCCATATTCTTCGAGTTGATGAAGATTTCGAAGGGACGACGAGTTTCGTGGTCGCTGCCGGAGTTGAGCACGACGTCGTTGATGGTGACATAGATCGCATGCTCCGAAGTCGGAGTCTTGATCTTGTAAGTCGAGCCCTCAAGAAACTCGGGGCGTTTGAGCTTCTCGTGCATTTCCTCGATCGCCGGAGCGGCTTTGGCTTCTGGGGCCTTGGCCGGTTCATCGGGTTTGACTACAGCATAGTCGACGATCTTGCTGTTGATCTTCAGTGCCATGTCTTTCACTTCCTCGCCACGCCTCTGCGCAGCCGGTTCATCAAATTTGCGAACTACCGGGTGCCGCCGCAGCGGCACCGGTTCAGAATTTTCCGTAGTAGCCTTCTTTCAGGGCGTCATACAGGTTGGCAGCGGTGTGCAGCTCGCCATCATACTCGATCTCGTCGCCGCCCTTGGCCTCAATGAAGGTGCCATCGTCCAGCTTGAAACGGTATGTGGTGTTGGCCAGATCCTGCTCCTTGACCAGTACGCCCTGGAACGCTTCCGGGTTGAAACGGAAGGTAGTGCAACCCTTCAGACCCTTGTGGAAAGCGTACATGTAAATGTCCTTGAAGGACTCGTACGGGTAGTCGGTCGGCACGTTCGCCGTCTTGGAAATCGACGAATCGATCCACTTCTGCGCCGCGGCCTGCACATCAACGTGCTGGGTCGGGGAAACGTCATCAGCGGCGATGAAGTACTCAGGCAGGTTGCGCGACTCGGCATCCATACTCGGCAGCGCATCAGCGTTGATGAAGTGACGGTAGGCCAACAGCTCAAAGCTGAATACGTCTACCTTTTCCTTAGACTTCTTGCCTTCGCGAATCACGTTACGGAAGTAGTGATGCGCAAAGCTCGGCTCAATACCGTTGGAAGCGTTGTTGGCCAACGACAGTGAAATGGTGCCGGTCGGCGCAATGGAGCTGTGGTGAGTAAAGCGCGAGCCTTTTTCAGCCAGCGCTGCAGCCAGCTCAGCGTCTTCGCCGGCAACCTGCTGCATGTAGCGACTGTACTTGGCCCACAGCACTTTACCGGCTAGCTTGTCGCCCGCCTTGATGCCGTCAGCAACCATTTCCGGACGCTTGGCCAGCATGGCCTCGGTCACGACGAACTCTTCGTCCATGATCGGCGCCGCGCCCTTCTCTTCGGCCAATGCCAGACCGGTGCGCCAGCCCTGCATAGCCATCTCGCGAGAAACTTGCTCGGTGAACTCCAGAGAGTCAGCTTCGCCGTACTTCATGCGCAACATGGTCATGGTCGAACCAAGACCGAGGAAGCCCATGCCATGACGACGCTTGCGGTAAATCTCGTTGCGCTGCTGCTCAAGCGGCAGACCATTGATCTCGACCACGTTGTCCAGCATGCGGGTGAAGATATCCACGACGCGACGATACTCGTCCCAGTCGAAGCGGGCCTTGTCGGTGAACGGATCACGGACGAACAGGGTCAGGTTGATAGACCCCAACAAGCAAGCGCCGTAGGGCGGCAGAGGTTGTTCGCCACAGGGGTTGGTCGCGCGGATCTCTTCGCAGAACCAGTTGTTGTTCATCTCATTGACGCGGTCAATCAGGATGAAGCCTGGCTCGGCGAAGTCGTAGGTGGAACTCATGATCATGTCCCAAATACGACGCGCCTTCATGGTACGGAAGATGCGGCAGGCAACCAGACCGTCTTCACGACTTACATAACGCTCGTTGCTCGGCCACTCGCGCCAGATCACCTGTTCAGGATCATTGGCATCGACGCCATCAGCTTCCATTTCGGCCTGATTCAGCGGGAATGCCAGCTGCCAGTCGGCATCGGCTTCAACCGCCTTCATGAACTCTTCAGTGATCAGCAGCGACAGGTTGAACTGGCGCAGGCGGCCGCCTTCGCGCTTGGCACGAATGAAGTCCATCACGTCCGGATGACCAACGTCGAAAGTCGCCATCTGGGCACCACGACGGCCACCGGCAGAAGACACGGTGAAGCACATCTTGTCGTAGATATCCATGAACGACAGCGGACCAGAGGTATAGGCACCTGCGCCAGAGACGTATGCGCCCTTAGGGCGCAGCGTGGAAAACTCGTAACCGATACCGCAACCGGCCTTCAGAGTCAGACCCGCCTCGTGCAATTTGGCGAGAATGTCATCCATCGAGTCGCCGATGGTCGCGGACACGGTGCAGTTGATGGTCGAGGTAGCCGGCTTGTGCTCAAGGGCACCGGCGTTAGAGGTGATACGACCAGCCGGAATCGCGCCATGACGCAGCGCCCAGAGGAATTTTTCATACCACTCTTCACGCAGCTCCGGAGCTTCTACCTCGGACAGAGCACGTGCGACACGCTGAAAAGTCTCATCGACCGATTTATCGATGGCTTGACCATCTTTTGTCTTGAGTCGGTATTTGGTATCCCAGATATCTTCCGACGCGGGCTGCAGGGGGATGCTGGTAACCACATTATGCAGGCGCTGCACCTTGGCTGTTTGACTCATTTCTGTCTCCTGAAATACGCGACCTGAACCACCATCTAGGGCTTGACGCAAAGGCTTTTGACCTGTACGCATCCCGGCCGACAAAACACTATTTGTTGTGCATTCCGGGCAATGCTAGACCCACATATGGTAAATATCAATATCAAAAAAACACGCTTTTTTGTGTTTTTCGGGTTGACATTCAAGCGGAGCGTTAAGGACAGGAAAGCGGCAAGTTGCCATGCCCAGCATTGGCGCGGGGGAACAGTCAGCGCACCTATTCGGCGCCGTCCATCGGAAAGAACTGACCAGCACTCCAGACGCCAGTGCGCAGCTGACCTGCGACCTCAGTCTCGACTGCGAGATCGACCAGCTCGTAAAAAACCGTGCGACTTATCAGTGCATCCAAATTGGCACGCACACGCACATAGGGGGAAGGCTCCCCCGTCTGCGGATCCAGTTCAACCCGCAAGGAATGATCCATATTCAAAGGCACGGAATCTTCCAGATTCGTCTGAAACGTCAGTTGCTGCTGTTCGCCCTCGCCGCTAACGGTGAGCCCGGTAGCAACGAAAGGCGCATCGTCAACTTGAATACCCCAGCGCTCGACCGGGGTTACAAGATAGTATCGGCCGTCATCATCCAGCCGCAGGATAGTAGAAAATAACTGCGCCAGCGCCAGCCGTTTAATCGGGTCACCCTCGTGGTACCAGGTGCCATCTCGCGCAATACGCATATCCATTTCACCGCTCAACTCCGGATGCCAGAGATGCACAGGCGCAGGATCTCGACGCTGCAATTCGCTGCGCTGAGGCAGGCTGTTCAACAGAGATTGCGGTGGTGGCGCACGATACGACATCGTTCCTCCTGATCAAGCGCATTCAGCGGCCAAGCAACTGGCCCGTGTAATCCTTGAGGGGCGGGCGCAGCAGATCGTCAGGTGATGCCTTGTAAAACTGCAGAAATCCGCCTCGGGTTTCAATGCGGGCGTAATCAACCAGATGCCGCGTACCCACTTCAAATACCATCACCTGCAACACCGCCCTATCCAGACCAACATCCTCCCACTGGCCTGATTCCTCCCACTGCTCAACGCTGCCGACCGCATCAGCTGCGGAGGCAAACCGGGTGTAGAGAAGGTAGTCGTAGCCGTAGCCGCGAGCCTCAGCCAGAGCCTCTTCCAGACCTAGCGGCTGCTGTGCACGGCGCACGATCGGGAATAGCTCTACCGCCGCAGCGAAGGCTTCTTCGGCAACCACGTTCGGTCGAGCGTAGGAATGACCGATTGGCAGGAAGTGACCTTGAGCGATATACAGCTTGGAGTCGGACTGCAGAACCCAGGTGCTGCTGCGCTGAATGCGGTAGTGGTTCAGCACGCCGGCATCACCAAGATAGTAGCTGGCCTGATCCTGCATATCGGACGGCTTCATGCATCCAGCGAGAACAAGAATTCCGAGCAGAACCAAAGCCTTGCGCATAAAACCTCCTAAAGTCCGCGCATCCACTCAGGTCGCAGACCAGCCTGATCGGGGCGACTGATCGCATGATCTATCTGCGCCAGCAGCCTTGCTTTGTCCTGCCCCAGCTCGCCTTTGAGCACCAGCGCATTAGAGGCATGGTCGCTGCGAAAAGTGCTGTTGTCCAGCTCCAGCGCTTCAACGAATTGACGCAATTCGCCAAACAGTTGCTGTTGGTTCAATTCAGTAAAATCGGGGTAGCGCTGCTGGAACCGCTCCATACCCTGCGGGAAGCTGACCACCAGCGTGGACACAAACTCAGGCTGAGTCTCGTTCAGCAACTTGGCTGAATTCAATGCGTGCTGCGCACTGAGAGATACACCACCCAACCCATTAAGAATCATCACCGAACGCCTCAACCCTGCCTCGCCGGCCTTGATCAGCGCATCAGCTGTAGAGGCACTGGTCTCCCCTTTATTAACGCGCTCCAGTACCTCGTTATCGCCAGACTCGGCGCCGACATACAACATTGCCAAGCCAGCCTCACGCAGCTCTTGAAGCTCTTCAACCGATTTGCGCTTGAGATTGCGCGGCAAACAGTACGACGTCACCCGCTCAACACTCGGGATGTGTTCGCGAATGGCTTCTAAAATACGTAGCAGACGATGCGTCGGCAGCACCATGGCATCGCCATCGGCCAGGAAGATACGCTGGACGATATAGCGCTCCCCCACGCGGCGGATTTCATCCAGCACTTCCGCCTCGTCGCGAGCCCTGAACTTCTTCTGCGGCGCGGTGTACATCTCGCAGAACGTGCACTTATTCCACGAGCAACCATTAGTAACCGGCAGAATCAGCGAATGCGCCTCACTCGGCGGGCGAAATACCGGCTCGATATAACTGACCGGAAACGGCTCTTGCATCGCCATAACTACTCTCCTCGAACCCAGGCAACGTGCTGCGAAAAACCGCACATCATAGCCAGTGCACCCCGCAAAGCAAACCACCCGGACGTGTTTAGCCGACTGTGACAAGGTTCACATATAGTTTCCCTGCATAAACAGAACGCACATTCGCCCTGAAATCAGGCCAGTTACGCCTTCTGCCTCAATAAAAATCACAGTACAGGACAATAATAATGAGTACTGCCCGCTCGTGCGCCACTACCCCATCAACTTTCAAGGTACTTAGCCTTGCCGTCGCCGCACTGTCGCTGTCCGCCTGCCTATCAGGCGGTGGCGGTGGGTCTGACGCTCCCAACCCCCTCGCTGTCGAGACCACCGAAGGTTCAGTCGTCGGCATCAGAAGCGACGGCATCCGCGTCTTCCGCGGCATCCCGTATGCGGCTCCGCCAGTCGGCGACCTACGCTTTGCTCCGCCCCAGCCACCGGCCACTCGAACCGACCCACTGCGGCTGAGCGACACCTTCGGCAACAGCTGCCCTCAGTCAGACCTCAACACCGGGGCTGCCGTCGGCAACGAAGATTGTCTGTACCTGAACGTCTACGCCCCCGCTGATGCCGAGGGTCTGCCGGTAATGGTCTGGATTCACGGTGGCGCGTTCGTATTCGGCAACGGCGGCGGCGAGTACGACCCCACCCGATTGGTCGAGCAGGACGTCATTGTTGTTACCCTGAACTATCGTTTGGGCAATCTCGGCTTCCTCGCCCACCCGTCTCTGGAGTCCGACGCGGGCAACTTTGCCCTGATGGACCAGCAACTGGCGATGGCATGGGTCAAGAACAACATCGAGGCCTTCGGTGGCGACCCAAGCAACGTCACTATCTTCGGCGAATCCGCTGGTGGCCACAGCGTGATGAGCCACATTGTCTCGCCCCGCGCCGAAGATGCAGATCTGTTCCAGCGCGCCATCGTCCAGAGCGGCTCCTACGCGCCCTTCCAGATGCCCAAAGCAACCGCCCAGGCCATTGGCATGAGCGTTGCCACTAATCTGGGCTGCAACGAGTTGGCAACGGCCGCAGACTGCCTGAGAGCACTGCCGGTTTCAGCGCTGCTCGCCGCTCAGGGCTCCCAAGCAATACCCGTGGTAGACGCGTCTGATGACCTGTTACCCAAGTCGATTCAGCAAGCTCTCGCCGACGGCGACTTCAACACTTCACTCGACATCATGATCGGCAGTAACCAAAACGAAGGCACCCTGTTTGTGGCGCTGGACGAGGTCGGCGGCGACCCGATTGACGACGAGGCGGAGTACCGTGAACGCGTGGCGGAGTTTTTCCAACCCTATCAGGCCAGCATCCCGTTCGACGACAACCAGATCGCTACCGACTACCTGACCTTCTTCAACAGCGCAGCAAAACCGTACGAAGCAGCACTGTCAGGCATCTGGACCGACTTCATGTTTGCCTGTAACGCCTACTCGCATGCCACCACCTTCGCCAGCGCCAGTATGAATACCTTCCAATACTGGTTCCGCGACGAAGACGCGCCCTGGACCCTGGTGCCGCCCTTCGCTGTCACCTTCCCACTGGGCGCTACCCATGCAGGCGAGATCCCGTATGTTCTTTACCCTCAAAGCATCATGGAGCAGCGCTACACCGGTGATCTTGGTGATCTGACCAGTCTGTCCGGCGAAATGGTTGACTACTGGACCCAGTTTGCCAAGGACGGCGACCCCAACACCACCGACGGTGTGGCCGCAGCGTGGCCGCAGGCAGCCACCAGTAATCTGCAGGTCCTCGACGCGCCCAACGCGAGCAGTGTGAGTACGCTGAGTTTCCTCGGCTATCACCGCTGTCTCTACTGGGCCGAGCCACCGCTTACACCCTGATCGGTAGGCACACCCCCGACGGGCGCAGCCCCATCGGGTAGGATCGCAAGAAAGTTGTCCCGCGCTACGGCGCGGGCAACTTTCTCCGGCAACGCGTCGAGAAAGGCATCAAAGCCCCTCATATATTTTTCGATACTGCCGAACTGCCCCACGACATCCGAGCCGAGCATAAAGCGCTCGGGAAAATCTTCAACCAGTTGAACCCATTCCGGATCCGGGCGACCGTCATGATCAAGCAGATACGGATCACGCACCGTCCACGACAGGTCGATATACAGATTTGGATATGCAGTCAGTAGACGCCGCACAGTCGGCAGCAAGAAATCCAACCGCGTCTGATGACGATGAATTTCCATACTGGTGCCCGCATGAGCCCAGATAAAACGCACCCGCGGATGATTGCGCAGCGGCTCTTCCATTTCAGCCAGATACAGGGGGTTACGCTCACGCTGAGAGGTGATATTGCTATGAATCAGCACCGGCAGATCGTACTCGGCCGCCAACGTATAAACCCGGTGCATCGCCTCGCTGTTCGCCCGCGGCGGCTCACCGTGAATCAACGCCGTCAGGTCATCGTGTCGGGTGAAAACCTCGCCCAAACCTTGCCAGACGCCCGGATACATCTCCAACATACGCCGGACGTGAGCATCAGCGTTCTTGTCGTTGGGGTTGAAGCCGGACAGAAAAGGGTGAAAACGTTGACGCTGCGCCGGAGACAATGACTCGAACGCCTTGGCTACCAGCACATCGGTTGCGCTAAACCAGTAAGCGCCGCCATCGTCGCCGGCATAATAGCGTGGCCGTTTCGGCTCGTTCTCATGCCACTGCTTGGCGACCGGCACACCGCTGAGCATAACGTGCGCGACGCCCGCCTCATCCATCGCCTGCAATAGTGCTTCCATGCCCTCCGACTCCTGAAAGAAGTCGACATAGTGAAGATGCGCGTCGGCGTAGCGGTAGTCTCGCGCCTGCGCCAGTGTGACGAACGGCGTGCTGAAAGCCAGCACGCAGCATGCAAGGAAAGAGGACTTGAACACGATAGGACTCCTGTCACGGCTGCGCAGTCTGAGACTGCCAGCCCGGACAGGAGTTCAGGTGGTCTCAGGCCGCCTACCCTTCCTCTCCATCCTTACGACGCTTGAAGCGATTGCCCATGCGCACCCCGACGTCCATCAGGAATTGCATGTAGCCTTCCTTGTCCTTGATAACGTCTTGCCAGAACGGCGAGTGATACATGGCCATGGCGCCGTGAACCAGCGCCCAGGCCGCGCAGTAGTGGAAATAGGCCGGCACATCTTCCAGCTTGCCATCGTCGATACGCGACTGAATCACGCCAGTGATGTGATTGAAGTTGGACGTGCGGATCTGGTGCAGCTCCTCGACCATGGCCGGAAGCTGGTTGGACTTGACCACCTTCTCTTCCAGTCGGTCAAACAACCGGTAGCGCTCCGGGTCGCTCATACGAAACGCAAAGTACTCACGAGAGAGCGCGGCCTTGTCGCGTTCGATGGATTCGGAATGCAGCAGATCGGCCAGATCGCGCTCGTAATCAAGCATCAACCGCAGGTAGATCTCTGCCTTGGATTTAAAGTGTTTATAGATGGTACCTTTGCCAATCCCGACCTCGTCGGCGATCATCTCAACCGTTACGCTGTCTTCGCCCTGCTCAAGGAACAGACGCAACGCGCTGTCGAGAATTTCCTGTTCGCGACGACGAAATTCGCGAACTTTACGTGACTCTTTCTGCATCAAGGTACCCAGATTCAAATTGGCAAAGTGCCCCATTATGCCAACTTCATGACCCTCTGCCCAGATTTGCTTATAAGCTGACTATCCAGTTCAGATGTGTCTAAATATGGAGCCTTTGGCCATTCTGGACTGACACCACGAAGCAGTCCGGCTTTTGACCGAAATGACACCAACGCGAGGCGCCCATGAACCTGAACGAAAGCTGGCTCGACGAGTTCCCCCAAGACACCGGGCTCTGCTATCTCAATCACGCCGCCGTCGCACCCTGGCCACGGCGCGCCGCCGAGGCGGTCAGCGCCTTCGCACACGAGAACCTGCAACAGGGTGCACGGGACTACCCTCGCTGGAGCCGCACTGAACGCCATCTTCGGGAGCAGCTGCAAACGCTCCTCAACAGCCCATCGAGCAATGACATCGCCTTGGTCAAAAATACCTCCGAGGCACTGTCCTTCGTCGCCCAAGGTATCGCCTGGGATGTCGGCGACGAGGTGCTGATCAGCGATCAGGAATTCCCATCCAACCGTATTCCTTGGGAAGCCTTACTGGAACTCGGCGTCACGTTGCGCAGCGTTTCGCTCGGATCACAACCGGAACAGGCGCTGATCAACGCCATGACAGAACGCACGCGCCTGCTCAGCATCAGTTCAGTGCAATACGGCACAGGCCTGCGAATGAACCTGCAACTGCTGGGAGCGGCCTGCCGCGAGCGCAACATTTTGTTCTGCGTCGATGCGATCCAGACCTTGGGCGCCCAACCGCTGGACGTTCAACACATTCAATGCGACTTTGCCATGGCTGACGGGCATAAATGGCTACTAGGCCCCGAAGGCCTGGGAGTGTTCTATTGCCACGCCCGCGTGCGCGAACAATTGAAACTGACCCAGCACGGCTGGCATATGGTCGAAGCGATGGGCGATTACGACCGCAGCGATTGGCGCCCCGCCGCGTCGGCACGACGCTTCGAGCCGGGCAGCCCTAATACGCTCGCACAACAGGCACTGTCTGCCAGCCTCTCACTGCTGCTCGACGTTGGCCTGGAAACCGTTGCCAGCGAACTCGACAAGCGGATCTGCCTGCTCGCCACTCTGCTGTCAGCACTCCCAGGCGTAACGATACTCAGCGACCTGAGCCCCGAGCGCCGCTCCGGCATCATCACATTTTCCGTAAGCGGCGTAGACCTCAAGCCGCTGCATCGAAAACTGATGGACGCCGGGGTAATCTGCGCACTTCGAGGTGGCGGCATTCGCTGGTCGCCACACTTCTATAGCAGCGAGGGCAACCTGAAACTGGCGGTCAGCAGGCTGGACACCTTGATTGCCGAGGCGCGCGATAACAACGCTTCACGATAAGATGCGCAAAGCGTATTCCAAATCAGTTTATAAAAGCGGCAAAGGTCAGTGGAAAGACGAGTATTTTCGACAATACTGAAGCTATCAGGACGGGCACATCCCCCAAGTGTCAGCCCTGTTAAGACAGGCCCTGTCCTGTCTCTGTATCACTCCTAATGGTCTTAACCCGAATTCCTCCCCCAGAATTCGGGTTTTTTTTGCCCGGATTTCAGGTTTGAGACAGCGGGAATAGACGATGGAAGTTGTCTGTTGTCTGCTGCTGCAGACGCTCCAGCGACTCGCCGCGCAAATTTGCCAAAAAGGCCGCGACCTCACACACGAACTGCGGCTCGTTCGGCTTGCCGCGATGCGGAATCGGCGCCAGGTACGGCGAATCGGTTTCGACTAGCAGGCGATCCGCCGGCACCTGGCGAGCCACCTCACGCAAGGCATCGGCATTGCGAAACGTCACGATTCCCGACAGCGAAATGTAATAGCCCATATCCAGCGCGGCGCGCGCCATGTCCCAGTCTTCGGTGAAACAGTGCAGCACGCCAGCGTTGGCCAGATCCGCCTCGCGCAGCATATCCAGTGTATCTTGACGTGCGGCGCGGGTATGGATCACGACCGGCTTACCGGTCTGCTGGGCAGCCTGCAGGTGAATGGCAAAAGAAGCCTTCTGCTGTTCGGCCAGCTCCGGTTCGTAGTGATAATCGAGCCCGGTTTCGCCAATAGCAACGGTGCGTGGATGATCAAGCGCCTTCAGCAACCAGTTCAGATCAGTCGCATTGCCGTCTTTCAGGTCAAGAGGATGAATGCCGACGCTGCAAAAAACATCAGCATAGCGCTCCGCCAGTTCCTGCACGGTTGCCGCGTTGTCGGCATCCACACCAATACAGAGAAACTTGCCGACGCCACGCGAACGCGCCGCATCCAGCAAAGCGTCTAGAGAGCCGTTGTAGGGAGTTAAATCGAGACGATCGAGGTGACAGTGAGAATCAATGAGCATGAAAACTACATGGTATGGGTCGGCCGGTCAGACTGCAGCGCACCAGCCAGATAGGTTTCGATTTTGCTGCGAGCGGTATTGTCCTGATCACTGAACTGGACACCGATACCTGCGGCGCGGTTACCCTGGGCGCCCTTTGGCGTCACCCAGATGACCTTGCCCGCAACCGGAATTTTCTCCGGCTCATCCATCAGGTTCAGCAGCATGAACACCTCGTCACCGAGGCGATAGTTCTTGTTGGTCGGAATGAACAGACCGCCGTGCTTCACGAACGGCATATAGGCAGCGTACAGAACGGACTTGTCTTTAATAGTCAGCGACAAAATGCCGTTGCGAGGACCCGGAGCCATGGGATTAGTCATTGATCATTCCTTTCACTCAACGCGATGCCCGCCAGATTACCGCCTTTCGGCCAGCATTTTCCAGCGCGCGAGCAGCTTTTCGAGGAACAGCTGGCGGTTCAGGTTGGCCTTGTTGTCAAACTGACGACGATGTTGCAACAACCAGTCCTGCCAATCGAGCAGCTCGCTGACGTTGATACGCTGCGCCAAATAACCCAGCACCTTGTCCATGTCGGCGCTGTTCGCCGTCTCCAGCGCCCCTTGGTTGAGCTTCAGCAGCTCTAGCGTCCAGGCGGCAAACCAGTCGAGCAGCAACTCCAGAGCCACACCATTCCATTGCTCTGCGAGTTTGGGTGCCGATATCTGCCCCTTGAGCAGCGCCTTGACGCCCTCGACCACCTTTTCACGCACGGTAATCGCATCCTGCGCCTTCAGGTCCAGAGCCTTGAGCGGCGCTCCGGCTGCCATCTGCAGCAGCAGAGACCGTTGTGCGCCGTCAACATCGGGCAGCTCGGACTGCAACCAGGCCTGCGCGCCCTGCTCGGCCGGCAATCCCAGTGGCTGCACCCGACAGCGACTGCGAATGGTCGGCAGCAGCCGACTCGGCTGATCACTGACCAGCAACAGGTAGGTCTCAGCAGTTGGCTCTTCAAGCGACTTGAGCAGCGCGTTGGCCGCGTTCTGGTTCATTGCCTCCGCCGGGTGCAACACCACCACCTTGCGTCCGCCCTGTTGGGCCGTTTGAGAGATGAAATCCACCAGTTGCCGAATCGCATCGACACGGATTGCCTTGCCCGCCTCCTCCGGCTCAATCAACAGCAGATCAGGGTGGCTGCCGGCCTGACGCAGCAGACAGCTGCGACATTGCTGACAGGCGCCCTGAGCACTCGGCGTGTCACACATCAACCAGGCAGCAAAGGCACCGGCAAAGGCGCGCTTCCCGGCCCCGGCCGGGCCGCAGAACAGATAGGCATGAGCGAAGTGCGGCTGACCAACCAACGCGCCCCACACCGGCTCATGCCAGGGTAATGGTGTCCGAGCCTGTTCAAGCACGCCAGTGCTCCAGAATCTGCTCGATCACCGGTTCAAGATCGCGCTGCACCTGCGCCAGCTCACCACTGGCATCCACAACCCGGTAACGCTCCGGGTTTGCGGCAGCACGCTGAAGGTAGGTAGAACGCACGCCGTCGAAGAACGCGCGCTGCTCACTCTCAAAGCGATCAAGCGCGCTGCGCGCCCGCGCCCGCGCCATGCCCACTTCAACCGGCACATCGAGCACCAGGGTCAGATCAGGGCGCAGCTCACCCTGCGTCCAGGATTCCAGCGCGGCAATGCGTGCAGCATCGATGCCACGCCCGCCGCCCTGATACGCATAGGTAGCATCGGTAAAACGGTCACTGATTACCACCCGCCCCTGCGCCAGCGCCGGGCGAATCACCCGACTCAGATGCTGCGCGCGCGCGGCAAACACCAGCAACAGTTCGGCGTCGGGATCCATCGGTTCTTCATGATGCTCAAGCAGAATACCGCGCATCCGTTCAGCTATCGGTGTACCGCCCGGCTCACGGGTCAGCAGCGGATCACAACCAGCGCGGCGCAGCGCGTCGGCAACGTAGCCGAGATTGGTCGACTTGCCTGCGCCTTCAGGCCCTTCCAGGGTGACGAATACACCTGTCATTGCGCACTCTCCGGAGCGGGACTGGATCGGTAATCCTTGCGGCGCTGCAGCTGATAGGCTCGCACCGCGCGGTTATGCTCTGCAAGGGAGTTGGAGAACACGTGCGATCCATCCCCTTTGGCAACGAAATACAGACTCTTGCCGTCAGCTGGATGCACCGCCGCCTCAATGGCTTCACGCCCGGGCATAGCGATAGGCGTTGGCGGCAGGCCGTCAATCACATAGGTGTTATACGCCGTCGGCTGCTGCAGATGGCGACGACGAATGTTGCCCTGATAATCTGAGCCCAGACCGTAGATCACCGTAGGATCGGTCTGCAGACGCATACCGATGCGCAAACGCCGGGTGAACACACCGGCAATCTCGGCGCGCTCCGACGGCACCCCGGTTTCCTTTTCGACAATGGAAGCCAGAATCAGCGCCTCGTACGCAGAGCTGATCGGCAACCCCTCATCGCGCCCAGCCCAGACCTCCTCAAGCACCACCGCCATGCGCTCGTGCGCACGCTGCAGAATGGCTCGATCACTCATGCCGAGCGTGTACTGATAGGTATCTGGGAAGAAGCGCCCCTCCGGATGTTCGCCTTCATAGCCGAGCGCCGCCATCACCTCAGCATCGGTCAGTTGGGCAGGCAAGGTTTGCTGCAGATGATCAGCCGATGCCAGCGCACTGCGCACCTGACGAAAGTTCCACCCCTCGACCAGGGTCAGACTGCGCTGCACCACATCACCGCGCTCCATCATGTGCAGCAACTCGGCAGCGGTCATTTCAGGCTCCAGAGCGTACTCACCGACGTGCAGTACCGCCCCCTCCATCTGCCACTGCCAATAGCGACGCAGCCAACTGCCCCCCTCAAGCACGCCCTGCTGTTCCAGTTGAGCGAAGACTCGACCAGGCGAGCTGCCCGCTTCTACCACCAAGGTTTGCGGCTCACTCAACTGCAACGGTTGATGCAGCGCACGCTGCAAGGTAAGGAACCCCCACACACCACCGGTCAGACCGACGACAATCACGAGGAAAAGTGAAACAGCCAGAAACTTGCCAAAAATCTTCACAGATAAACCTGTTCAGCGAGGGATTGCAGCAGTCGGGTTTCACTACCCACCTGCCATGCCCGGTCGCCCAGCCGGATAACCGGCCAGACCCCAATCAAACTGTTACAACAGAAAACCTGATCCGCCTGATGCAGCGCGTCAAGCGTCAACGCTCCCACTGTGAACCGCTGTCCCCGCTCCAGCATTCGAGCCAGCAGATAATCGCGCATCACACCTTGCACACCACAACGGCTCAGGTCAGGCGTAACCCACTCGCCGGCAACCCGAGCAAACAGATTGCTCATGGTGCCCTCTACAACGCGCCCCTGCTGATCACAGACCAGCCCTTCGGCAAATGCAGGATCCTGCCATTCGCTACGCGCGAGCACCTGTTCGAGCCGATTGAGGTGTTTGATACCAGCAAGCAACGGTTGATCGGACAATCGCGTTGCACAGCAATACAATTGAACACCGTCGCGCCGGTCCGCCGGATACTCCGGCAGCGGGAAGACAGCAATCACGCGGGTGGGTTGCGCATCAGCGGGCATCGCATATCCACGCTGGCCGCTGCCTCGCGTCAGAGTCAGCTTCACGACGCCATCCCCTATGGCGTTGGCAGCGCTGCCAAGCTCCTCCTCAATCAGCTGACGCCGAAAGGGAATCCTCAAGACATCACAACCGCGCTGCAAACGCTTGAGGTGCAGTTCGAGCAGGGGCAACCGCCCCTGACTCGCACGCAGCGTCTCGAACAAGCCGTCACCATAGGCCAGCCCACGGTCAGTTACGGGCAGATGATCTGCAAGCTGCCCGTTTACCCACGTCGTGGCCACTGGAATCGAGTGGCTCATTCGCAGCGACGAAATACCAGGCTGCCGTTGGTGCCACCAAAACCGAAGGAGTTGGACAGCGTGACATCGATCTTGCGTTGCTGTGCCTGATGCGCAACGTAGTTCAGATCACACCCTTCATCGGGGTTATCCAGGTTGATGGTCGGCGGAGCGACCTGGTCGCGCAGAGCCAGCACACTGAACACAGCCTCTACCGCACCAGCAGCACCCAGCAAGTGGCCCGTCATCGACTTGGTCGAGCTGATAGCCAGCTCATTGGCGTGAGCGCCAAACACGGACTTCACCGCACACGTCTCGGCGATATCACCAGCCGGCGTCGAGGTGCCATGCGCGTTGATGTAGTCGACCTCGTCAGGATTCAAACCGGCATCCTTCAGCGCATTAGCCATGCACTTGGCACCGCCACGACCATCCTCCGGCGGCGCAGTCATGTGATAAGCGTCACCACTCATGCCAAAGCCCACCAGCTCGGCATAGATACGCGCCCCGCGAGCCTTGGCATGCTCATACTCTTCCAGCACCATGGCGCCAGCACCGTCGGACAGCACAAAACCGTCGCGTTCACGATCCCATGGACGACTGGCGCCCTGCGGGTCATCGTTACGGGTCGACATGGCACGGGCTGCAGCAAACCCGCCCAACCCCAAACCCGTCGTGGCCATTTCGGAGCCACCGGCGACCATCACATCAGCTTCACCGTAAGCGATATTGCGCGCAGCCATACCGATACTGTGAGTGCCGGTGGTGCACGCAGTGGTCAGTGCGTAGTTTGGCCCCTGAAGACCGTACTGAATGGACAGATAGCCCGCGACCATATTGATGATCGAGCCAGGCACAAAGAAAGGAGAGATGCGACGCGGGCCGCTGTTCAGCAACTGCTCACAGTTCTTCTCGATATTGGTCAAACCACCAATACCCGACCCCATGACAACGCCGATGCGATCACGGTTCTCATCAGTCACTTCCAGACCCGAGTCTTGAATTGACTGGATGCACGCGGCCAGCCCGTACTGGATAAACAGGTCCAGCTTGCGCGCTTCCTTGGCTGCCATATACAGCTCAACGTCGAAGTCACGTACCGAGCCACCGATGCGGGTCGCGAACGCACTCACATCCATATGTTCAATCGGGCCAATGCCACTTTTGCCCGCCAGGGCCGCCTGCCAACTGCTCTCTACCGTATTACCCAGAGGAGACAGCATACCCAGACCAGTTACAACAACGCGTCTGCGCGACACGGCACACTCCTTATTCAAATCGTGAAAACCGCCACAGGCTTACCACCCGTGCAAAATCGCCCTATTGTCCGTGCAAATGCCGCCATCGGCAACACGAACCGCGGCACAGCCGACAAGTGCAAAGTATCCAGATGCAAGAAAGCCGCAGACTGGAAACCAGTACTGCGGCTTTCTTGATGTCCTGCAAGCAGGCTACGTGATTACTTCTGGTGAGCGTTCACGTAGTCGATAGCTTCCTGAACAGTGGTGATCTTCTCGGCTTCTTCATCCGGAATCTCGGTCTCGAATTCTTCTTCGAGAGCCATCACCAGCTCCACGGTGTCCAGGGAGTCAGCGCCAAGATCTTCAACGAAAGAAGCACTGTTGGTTACTTCTTCTTCTTTGACACCGAGCTGCTCGGCAACGATTTTCTTGACGCGTTCTTCGATGGTACTCATACCTTGTTCTCACTCCTATTTGCAGTTCCGAGAAGCCGGACTGCGGGTAGTTTATAGAAACAATTCTCTTGGTTTCAAGCGCGAATCGTCTCTGACGCAAAGAGGTCAAAGCCTGCGGCTTCCACCCATTGAAACTCTTGCTGCCCTGGCCCAGGCCAGTAACAGCAGCAAATCACATGTACATACCGCCATTGACCGGCAGTGTAGCACCGGTAATGTAGCCCGCACTCTCGCTTGCCAGGAAGGCAACCGCGGCAGCAATTTCTTCAGCCTGCCCCAGACGAGCAAGCGGAATCTGCTCCAGCATCACCGAACGCTGGCTGTCATTAAGCGCACGCGTCATGTCAGTGTCAATAAAGCCCGGTGCTACAGCGTTCACAGTAATCGCACGCGAGCCGACTTCCCGCGCCAGCGCACGGGTAAAGCCTTCCATGCCGGCCTTGGCCGCAGCGTAGTTGGATTGGCCAGCGTTACCCATGCAACCAACCACAGAGCTGATGTTGATAATACGCCCCCAGCGACCCTTGGTCATGCCCCGCAGAACCGCCTTGGACAAACGGTAGACCGAACTGAGGTTAGTACCGATCACATCATCCCACTCGTCATCTTTCATGCGCATAAGCAGGTTATCGGCGGTGATACCGGCATTATTAACCAGGATAGCTGGTGCGCCGTAAGCATCAGTAATGGCGGACAGCACCGCACTGACCGAGTCCGCATCACGCACATCCAGCTTCATGCCAGTGCCCTTGTAACCGGCCTCAGCCAGCTTGTCAGCAATGGCTTGCGCGCCGCTATCGCTAGTCGCCGTACCAACAACAATGGCACCCTGAGCCGCCAGTGCATGCGCAATAGCCTGACCAATCCCTCTGCTGGCACCGGTAACCAGTGCAACCTTTCCTTCCAGACTCATGTCCTGCTCCTCAAGCAAACTGCGCGCGGAATGCTTCAAAGCCCGCCACGCTTTCCAGACTGTGGTTGTTGACACCTTTGGCGCAACGTTTGTTCAAACCACCGAGAACTTTGCCCGGGCCGCACTCGACCAAATCGGTCACACCCTGCTCAGCCATATAGACGACCGACTCTACCCAGCGGACCGGGCTATACAGTTGCTCTACCAGCAGCTGACGCAGCGCTGTCACATCAGAGGCCGGACGCGCACTCACGTTCTGAACCAGAGTAATTTCCGGTGCCCGCCAGGTTAGCGCCGCAAAGTCCGCAGCCAGTTGCTCCGCGGCGGGCTGCATCAGCGCGCAATGGGATGGCACACTGACCGGCAGTGGCAATGCACGCTTGGCACCGGCAGCTTTGCAGCCATCAATCGCACGCGCGACGGCATCGACCTGCCCCGCAATCACGACCTGACCCGGCGCGTTGAAGTTGACCGCACTGACCACATCGCCTTGCGACGCAGCAGCACAGATATCAATAATCTGCTGATCCTCAAGACCGAGAATAGCCGCCATGCTGCCCTGACCTTCGGGCACCGCCTGCTGCATCAGCTGACCACGACGCTCGACCAACTTAACGGCATCGGTAAAATCCAGCACATTGGCCGCAACCAGCGCCGAGTACTCACCCAGACTGTGACCTGCAACAAACGCCGGGCGCACATCAGACTCGGCACACCACAGACGCCACAGCGCAACAGACCCAGTGAGGATCGCCGGCTGAGTTCGATCAGTACGATTCAGGTCAGCCTCAGGACCGTTCTGGCTGAGCGCCCACAGGTCATAACCCAGAGCACCGGATGCCTCAGCAAACGTGTCCTTGATAATCGCGTGCTGCTCAGCGAGTTCGCTCAGCATGCCAACGGACTGCGAGCCCTGACCGGGGAAAACAAAGCCAAGGGAGTTAGTCATAACATCATCCTGTTATCAAAAGATTGCAGAGAGTCTAGACACATGCGTGTGACATTGGAGTTTGGATGCCAGCCGCAGGCACGAGGTCACAGCGCGGCCCTGCATTCACGGACGCGACCAGCAATTCGCTCCGGTAAGCGCACCTCGCACGCCTTTACGGTGTGCCCGATAGCAGCCAACATGGCTCCTTCATCAGCAGCACCATGACTCTTCATCACCACCCCGCGCAAACCAAGCAGGCTGGCACCGTTGTAACGTGCCGGATCGTGGCGCTCGCGCGTACGCCGGGTCGCATGCAGCACCATCGGTGCCAGCCAGCGCAACAACCAACTACTGGCTACAGCGCCGCGCATTTCAGCCTGCAGATAACCCGCCAGACCCTCGCTCGCCTTCAGCAACACATTACCGACAAAACCATCGCAAACAACCACATCAGCCTCACCGCGAAACAACCCGTCACCTTCTACCGGGCCGACGTAGTTCAGCTTTGGGCAGGCCCGTAACAGAGCGGCAGCCTCACGCACCTGGCGATTACCCTTGTGCGTCTCGCTGCCAATATTGAGCAGACCGACCCGGGGCGCCGGATCACCACTCAGCTCCCCAGCGGCAGCCGCCCCCATGACAGCGAACTCGAACAACTGCTCGGCCGGGCAGTCCACGTTTGCACCCAGATCAAGCACATGACACAGACGACCAGATACCGGCAATGCCGCCATGATAGCGGGACGACGAATTCCGTCCAGCGTACCCAGCACCGCACGCGCCAAAACCATCAGCGCACCGGTATTGCCAGCACTCAGACAGCCATCAACGAGACCATCGCGAACCAACTCAAGCGCAACCCGCATGGACGCATCACGCTTACCGCGCAGGACGCTGGCAGGCGGATCATCAGCAAGAATTTGCTCACGGGCAGGACGAAACGAGAGGCGATCAGACGCAAGATCAGAATCCGTCAGCAACGGCTCGACCACGTCGGCAGCGCCAACCAGAGTGATATGCAGGGAGGGGTACAGCGAGAGACTGCGTAGCGCAGCGGGGACAATGCAGCGGGGACCGCGGTCCCCGCCCATCACATCAATCGCAATGCGGATTGACGTGGACAAGACTTATTCGTCGTTGTCCTTGTTGATCACCTGACGACCACGGTAGAAACCGTCAGGAGAAACGTGGTGGCGCAGGTGAGTTTCACCAGTGGTCTTGTCAACGGACAAGGCGGCGGCGGACAGGGCATCATGCGAACGACGCATGCCGCGTGCGGAACGGGACTTTTTGTTCTGCTGAACAGCCATGACTAATAAGCTCCTAAGCTCAGGTATCGCGTTTTAATTTGGCCAGCACGCTGAAAGGATTAGGCTTCTCAGACTTTTCCTCCAGCTCCGCCGTCTCAGGGCGATACCCTGGCGGATGCTGACATGTTTGTTGCGGATGCATCGGAACTGCAGGCAGAGCCAAAATCAGTTCATCCTCGATCAGCGCAAACAGATCGAGCGGTTCCTCACCCACAATAACCGGTTCATAGTGACGAGGAAGCTGTTTGGCTGCCTCGTCGCTCGTTACAAAACCCACATCACATTCACTGTCGATCGGCACAACAACCTGCTCAAGACAACGCTGACACAACAACGGCGCATCAACCTGGTAATGGCCATGCATAGTCGCTATGCGCTGCTCGTCTCGGGAGAAATACAGTTCAACCTGAACCTCTCCAGTCGTGGCCTGCAACACAGCCGAAAAACGCTCAAGACTACTCACCTTCACCGCGCCTTTCAGCGTGATTCTGCGGTCAACCAGTCGAGCCGGCTCAATGTGCGAGGGTATGGTTCCAGACATGAGCGCACAATTCTAGGGGCACAAACCCCGCCTGTCAAAACTATTTAAACCCTTCAGCATGCCGTTCGGCGGCTCACACTACGATCATCGAAGCCGCTACCATAAGCAACCCACCAAGACGGAGACGCCCCATGCCAAAACTGGTGCTTGCCTCAAGCTCACCCTACCGCAAAAACCTGCTGGAGCGCCTGCAGCAGCCGTTCGAGTACGTATCACCCGACATTGACGAAACACCCCTTCCGGGCGAGTCAGCAACCCACCTGACCGAACGCCTTGCACAAGCAAAAGCTCGCGCACTCAGCCAACGCTTCAACAACCACTTGATCATCGGCTCCGACCAGGTATTACTCCTCGACGGCGAGCCGGTCAGCAAGCCCCTCAATCACGCCGCAGCCGTCGATCAACTCACGCGCAGCAGCGGCCGCACTCTGACCTTCTCGACAGCACTGTGCCTGCTCAACAGCGCCAGCGACACTCAGCAAACCTGCGTCGAACACGTCCACGTGACCTTTCGACACCTGCAGCCCGAAGAAATCGAGCGCTACCTGCAACTTGAGCAACCCTACGACTGCGCCGGCAGCTTCAAATCGGAAGGGTTCGGCATCACACTGATCGCACGCATGCAGGGTGACGACCCAACCAGCCTGATCGGCCTGCCGCTGATTCGCCTGCGCGCAATGTTAGCCAATGAAGGCCTGGCCCTCCCCTAAACTCAGCGCAATACCGGCCCCTCTAAACCAAGTCGCGTCGCCAGCTCCGCACCGGCACTGGCGCCCAGCTGACGAGTAAAGCGCTGCAGTGGCGACTCCTGACGAGTGAAGTCGACCAGCTCTGCTGCACCGATGACGTCACGCGCAACAGCAGAAGTGCTCGACAACCCATCGACCAGACCAAGCTCCAACGCCTGCTCCCCCGACCAAACCAGACCACTGAACATGTCCGGGGTCTCTTTCAGGCGATCACCGCGCCCCTCTCGCACGCTGCGAATAAACTGTTCGTGGGTCGTATTGAGCAGCTGCTGCCAGAATGCGCGCTCATCCGCCTTTTCGGGCTGGAAGGGATCCAAAAACGCCTTGTGCTCGCCAGCTGTATAGGTGCGCCGCTCCACACCCAACTTATCCATCGCACCAACAAAGCCGAAACCTGCAGCAGTCACGCCAATGGAGCCAACCAGGCTTGCCTTATCGGCATAGATTTCATCCGCAGCCGAGGCGATGTAATAGGCGCCGGAAGCACCAATATCCGTGATTACCGCATACACCTTTACATCGGAATGCAGCGCGCGCAGCCGCTTGATCTCGTCGTAAACGTAGCCGGACTGCACCGGGCTCCCGCCCGGGCTATTGATGCGCAGAACGATTCCTTTGGTGTTCTCGTCCTCAAAGGCCTCGCGCAGTGCCCCAACCAGATTGTCCGCACTGGCATCTTCCTGATCAGCAATCACCCCGCGCACCTCAATTACTGCAGTATGCGGCCCCACTGCCGCAGCGGACCCAATCTTGCCCAGCGGCGATATCAGCAACAGCGCAACAAACAGATAGGTAAACGTCAGCAACTTGAAGAAGATCCCCCAGCGCCGAGAGCGACGCTGCTCTTGGAGAGACGCAGTCAGCGTCTTTTCCAGCAACTTCCAGGCTTTCGCATCCTCATCAGCGCCTCGCGAACCAGCAGCGGACACCATTTCACCCTCAGTCCAGCGATCCCGATCCATTACACCCTCTCAATCATATTGTGCCCAGCAACGACTCGATTAGCCTGCAGCCAGACCGGCATTTCAGCGAACACATCAATACAGTCCATAGGCCCAAAGGCAAGCAACTGCTCTCTCGACTGCGCGCCGTAACTGACGGCCAACGCACACATCCCAGCGTTATGCGCCATCTGAATATCAAACCCGCTATCACCCACCATCAACGCAGTGGACGAGGAAGCCCCCAACTCATCCAGCAGCTGATACAGCATGGCGGGATCCGGCTTACTCACCGCCTCGTCTGCGCAGCGCGTTGCATCGAAGTAATCGAGCATATCGTGCTGCTCAAGAATACGGACCAAACCGTTTCGACCTTTACCGGTCGCCACAGCCAAACGAAACCCTTGAGCACGCCAGCTATCTAGCGCCTCACGCACGCCCGGAAACAGCGCGACCGGCGCCTGTTCACCAGACAGATAAAAGTCGCGATAGGCATCGACTAGCGCAACCCAAAGTTGCCGATCCCGCGGAAACAGCGTCGCCGCCGCTTCCGGCAACGCCAACCCGATAATGCCACGCACCGCGTGCGCACTGGGCACGCTTAGCCCAACCGCCTCAGAAGCGCCCTGCATGGCACGAACAATATGACCGACCGAGTCAGCCAGAGTGCCATCCCAGTCGAAGATCAGCGTATCAATCGCCGACATTACCCAGCCTGCGCAACGTTTCATCCCACATCGGCCCCGGCTCGGCCTCTACCTCAAGCAGATTACCGTCAGCCATTTCCACAGACAGCGACCGCGCATGCAGGAACAGCCTCTTGCCTCCCATCTCGCGCAACTCACGAGAGAAATCATCATCGCCATACTTGGGGTCGCCCCCAATGGGGTGACCCGCATACTTGGCATGCACCCGAATCTGATGGGTGCGCCCGGTAATCGGCCTTGCCTCAACCAGCGTCGCGTAATCCGCAAAGCGCTGCAGCACCTTGAACTCGGTCAGACTCTCCTTGCCAGCCGGATCCACTTCAACCATCCGCTCACCCGAGCGCAAATTGTTTTTCTGCAACGGCGCATGAACCTTTTTGGTGGATCCGGGCCAACGTCCGCGCACCAGCGCCCAATAGCGTTTATTGACACCATCACCGCGCAATGCCGCGTGCAGATGCCGAAGGACACTACGTTTTTTGGCGATCATCAGACAACCGGAGGTGTCTCGATCAAGCCGATGGACCAACTCCATCTGCGGACAATCCGGGCGCAGCTGACGCATGGCCTCAATGACACCAAAATGCAGTCCGCTGCCGCCATGCACAGCCAGCCCCGCAGGCTTGTTAACAACAATAAGCCCCTTGTCCTCGAACAGAATATTCTGCTCCAGCGCATTGAGAATGCCCTGCCCGACCAACACCGGCTCGTTCGGCGCCGGCAGGCGCACTGGCGGAATGCGCAGCTGATCACCAGCCTGCAGGCGGTAGTCCGGCTTGACGCGCCCCTTGTTCACTCGCACCTCACCCTTACGCAGGATGCGGTAGACAAGCGTTTTGGGCGCACCCTTAAGGCGCGTGATCAGATAATTATCAATGCGCTGACCCGCCTGATCGGCGGAGATATCATCGAATTGGACCTGGGTAGGCAGTTCAGGAGAGGTGTTTTTCATCGGCGCATCATACAATTTTTCATTCAATTGAAGCACTTAAAAAATGCTGCTATAGTCCGGCGAGCTGCCGATTCTGCAGCCGGGGATCCCAGGTCAAACAACCCTGCCAAACCCCAGAAACAACTACATACAGCCCGGCCGCAGCAGGCAACACCGACCGCCGACGGGGCTTATGTTTACACCCTGGTCATCGTGATGAAGGCCAGAACATTAACCCGCTACCGACCAACAACGGAGCGGCACCCGATTCAGATGGGTACGTGTTTAGGTGGAGATGCACAGCTTCAGGATGATGTGACGAGCGTAGACACTGGCCATATAGCGTGTCCCCGTCCCCAATCCCGCTGATTCCTCCCCAAGGATTCCCGGCAGCCGCGCCAGGTGCGACGGCTGTATGGATCGAAGGCCCCCGCAGACAATGCGCTGACGCCCCAGATCCCCTTCCGGCAGCCACCCGCTGCCGCGCCCGCCAGAATCGCTCTGCCGGGAGTCCAGAAGCAGTTTCTCTGTATGCAGTAGCTGTAACAGATTGAACTGTCGTCAGAACATGACGATGTGAACTCTGCATCTCGGCCGAGTGCCGATGACAGAAACACACCTGACACCGAACCATAGAGTCGCAGGTGCCGTGACCGTGTAGACCGGAAAGCATCGGAAACACAACGGTACTTCATGAAAAGAATGCTCATTAACGCAACTCAACCCGAAGAGTTGCGTGTCGCCCTGGTAGATGGTCAACGCCTCTACGATCTGGACATCGAGTCCGGCGCCCGCGAGCAAAAAAAGGCCAACATCTACAAAGGCCGCATTACCCGCGTCGAACCCAGCCTGGAAGCCGCTTTTGTCGACTTCGGCTCCGAACGTCACGGCTTTCTCCCGCTCAAGGAAATCTCCCGCGAATACTTCTCCAAGCAAGTTGAAGGTCGCGTCAATATCAAAGACGTTCTGAAAGAAGGCCAGGAAGTTATCGTCCAGGTCGACAAGGAAGAGCGTGGCAACAAGGGCGCAGCCCTGACCACCTTCATCAGCCTCGCCGGTCGCTATCTGGTGCTGATGCCGAACAACCCCCGCGCTGGCGGCATTTCCCGTCGCATTGAAGGCGAGGAACGCAACGAACTGCGTGAAGCCCTGAACAGCCTCAACGTTCCTGCCGACATGGGCATGATCGTCCGCACAGCCGGTCTGGGCCGTAGCGCCGAAGAACTGCAATGGGACCTCGACTACCTCCTGCAGCTCTGGGAAGCTATCAAAGGCGCCTCTGAGGAGCGCAAGAGCCCGTTCCTGATCTACCAGGAAAGCAACGTCATTATTCGCGCCATTCGCGACTATCTGCGTCAGGACATCGGCGAAGTCCTGATCGACAGCGCCGAAGTCAAAGAAGAAGCGCTGAACTTCATCAGCCAGGTCATGCCGCAGTACGCGAGCAAGGTCAAACTGTATGAAGACAGCGTTCCGCTGTTCAACCGTTTCCAGATCGAAAGCCAGATCGAAACCGCGTTCGAACGCGAAGTGAAACTGCCATCCGGCGGCTCCATCGTCATCGACCACACCGAAGCATTGGTCTCCATCGACATCAACTCCGCCCGCGCAACCAAGGGTGGCGATATCGAGGAAACCGCGCTGCAGACCAACCTGGAAGCGGCCGAAGAGATCGCCCGCCAACTGCGCCTTCGTGACATCGGCGGCCTGATCGTCATCGACTTTATCGACATGACGCCAGCCAAGAACCAGCGCGCTGTCGAAGAACGCGTCCGCGAAAGCCTCGAGGCCGACCGCGCCCGCGTTCAGGTTGGCCGCATCTCACGCTTTGGCCTGCTGGAGATGTCCCGCCAACGCTTGCGTCCGTCTCTGGGCGAAACAAGCGGCATCGTCTGCCCCCGTTGTAACGGCCGCGGCACCATCCGTGACGTGGAATCCCTGTCGCTGTCAGTACTGCGCCTGATCGAAGAAGAAGCCCTGAAGGAACGTACCGCCGAAGTCCGCGCCCACGTGCCGGTGCCGGTTGCCACCTTCCTGCTGAACGAAAAGCGCGACGTACTGGCCAAGACCGAAGCCCGCACCCGCGTGCGTGTACTGGTTCTGCCAAACCCGCACATGGACACGCCACACTTTGACGTTCAGCGTCTGCGCGATGACCACGAGTCCGTTCTGAACGGCGAAACCAGTTACAACGCCACCAGCACCGTCGAGGTCGAAGAACCGACCCCGGTTAGCCAGACCCGCGCCATTGTCCGTCAGGAAGCGGCCGTCAAGGCGCTCTCCCCGGCCCGTCCGGCTCCGACCCCGCCAGCTGCCGTTGAGGCCGTCCAGGCAGCCCAACCCAACCTGTTCAAGGGCTTGATCAAGAGCCTGGTTGGTCTGTTCGCCAGCGAACAGCCCGCGGAAGAGCCGGCCAAGCAGGAAGAGCAGCCGAGCAACGAACGCAAGCGTGAACGCAGCAGTCGTAACGCCGACGAGCGCCGCAACAACCGCAACCGCCGCCAGCGCGGCGAGCGGAGCGAACGCGGTGAGCGCGGCGAACGTAACGAGCGCAGTGATCGCAGCGAACGCGGCAACCGCCAAGACGGCGAGCGCAAGCAACAGCAGCCACGCGCAGAGCGCACTGAGCGCACTGAGAGCGAAACCACAGAAACGCGTACTGAAGGCACCAACCAGCAACGTCGCCGCCGTCGCTCGGCTGCTGCCCCTGCTGCTGACACTGAACAGCGCAGCAACCGCGAGGAAAATACGCAGGAGCGCCAGCCACGCGAGCAGCGCGAGCGTCGTCCTCAGCAGCCGCGCCCAGAGCAGGCCGAGCAGGTTGAAGAGCAGGTTAGCGCCGCTGATGTAGCCGACGAAGCTGTCACCTCGGAAACCGAGGTTGCCGAAGGCGAGCGTCCCAAGCGCCGCTCACGCAGCAGCCAACGTCGCCGCAACAACCGCCGTCGCCCGCAAGCCGAAGGTACCGCCGACGCCGATGGCAACAGCGAAGGGACTGATATCCCGGCAGCAGAAGGCAATGCGGAAACGGTCGCTGCAACGGCTGCCGCAACAGCAACCATCGCCACTGAAGCTGCACAAACAGAAGCAGCTCCGGCAGAGCAAGCGCCCGCAGAATCGAGCCAGGCTGACGTTGCTGACGTGCAGGCACCGGTCGAAGCCGGCCTGACCGAAACAGTGACCAAGGTCGAAGCGTCTATCGAAACCGCAGTCGAAGCGTTCAGCCAAGCCCAGCCGAAGGAAGCAGAAGTCGAAGCCGAGACCGCAGGCGATGCAGTCGAAGCACCGACCGAAAGCACTGAAGTGCAGGCGGCCGAAGAAGGCGAGACTGCAGAACAGGTAACCGAAGCAGCAGCCCCGGAAGCCGAAGTCGAGGCGAAAGCCGAAGTTAGTGCTGCCCCCACTGCCGAGGCACCCGCGCAAGAGAGCAAGGCCGAAACCGTCGCGGAGCAACCAGCCGAGACCGAGGCCAGCATTCCTGCACTAACCGAGAGTGGCCGCGCTTATAACGACCCACGCGAGATCCGCAAGCGCCAGCTTGAGGCCAAGCGCCAGGCCGAAGCAGAGGCAGCGAAAGCCGCTCAAGCCGAGCCCGAGGAAGCCGTCGAGGCAGTACCTGCAGAGCAAGCAGAGACTGTCGCAGAGATCTCCGAGCAAGCTCCGGCCGTCGAAGCGCCCGCCGAACAGAGCGAGCCACGTCAGGTTGACCTGCTCGACAGCACCGCTGAAGAGCAAGCGACTGAACGTGCCGACGCGGCAGCCACTGCTGAAACAGAGCAAACCGAAGCAACCGCAGAAGACGCTTCGGAGCAAGCAGACGCAGAGCAAGCCCCTCGTAAGCCTGAGCTGACCGAGGGCGACAAGACCTGATAGTCAGCCACAAAAAAGGGGATGCATCGCATCCCCTTTTTTGTGCCTCGTGATTGGCGACCTAGCCACCAACCACTGGCGGCTCCTGCTCTAGCAGCACACCATAGCGCTGCAGCACATCCTGCCTGATCTTCTCCGCCAGACCGAGCACTTGGGCACCAGTACCCCCACCCGGATTCACCAGCACCAACGCCTGCTCGCTATGCACCCCGACCGGCCCATCCCTGAAGCCCTTCCAACCCGCCTGATCAATCAGCCAACCCGCTGCCAGCTTCACCTGGCCATCGGTCTGCAGAAACTGAGGCATGGAAGGAAACTGCGCCGCCAGCGCACTTGCCACCGATGCAGAAACCAAGGGGTTCTTGAAAAAACTCCCGGCATTAGGCATCACTGACGGGTCTGGCAGTTTACTGCGACGAATCGACATCACCAGTTGGGCGACAACCCGCGCGTCGGGCCGGGCCAAACCTGTCGCCGCCCAAGCTGCAGCCAGCGGCGCGTAATCCACTCGCAACTGCGCATGGGTATGCAAGCGCAAGCGAACCCGAAGAATCACATAACGCCCAACCTCGCGCTTGAACACGCTGTCGCGATAGGCGAATTCGCACTCCTCCAGTGAGAAACCACGGATCTCACCCGTTTCCCGATCCAGCGCATCCAGGCTATCGAACAGGTCGCGCACCTCAACACCATAGGCGCCAATGTTTTGTACCGGGGCGGCCCCCACAGTCCCCGGAATCAGGGCCAGGTTCTCCAGGCCACTCAAGCCCAGATCCAACGACCAACCCACCAAACGATGCCAGTTTTCTCCGGCCTCAGCCTCGACCAATACGGCGTCGCCGTCACGCTTCAGAACCCGTCGCCCCCGGCTGCACATAACCAACACCAGACCTGGGACCGGCCCTGCCAACACGACGTTGCTACCGCCGCCCAACAAGGTAACAGGCCAACCGTGAGCATCAGCCAGTGCCAGCGCCTCACGCAGCTGGGCATCAGACTCCACCCGCACCAAGCGCTCTGCACGCTCACTGATGGCCATGCTATTAAACGGCTGCAGATCAGCGTCAGACTCCAGCGCCAGCATCAACGCGCCACCTCGTCCAACAACGCAGCAGATGCCGCCTCCAGCATGTCGAGCACCTGCTCAAACCCCTGGTCACCACCAAAATATGGGTCCGGCACTTCCGCCGGCCAAGACGGCGCATAGCTCATGAATAGTCGAATCTGCGCTGCGCAATTGCTCGGTGCCACCCGCAACAAGTTTTCCAGGTTGCTCCGATCCATCGCCAAGATCAGGTCAAACTCTTGAAAGTCTGCCGAGCGCACCGCGCGAGCACGCTGCGCGCTGAGATCATAGCCACGGCGGCGAGCTGCTGCCTGCGCGCGCCGGTCTGGCGCCTCCCCGGCGTGGTAGCCGCCAGTTCCGGCGGAGTCGACCTCGAACTGCGCCTGCAAGCCACGCTCAACGAGCATTGACTCAAACACCCCCTGCGCAGTGGGCGAGCGACAAATGTTGCCCAGGCAAACAAAAAGAACGCGCATCATGCCTGCCCCAACAACTTCCGCACGCGCTCAAGATCTTCAGCGGTATCGACGCCGGCCGGCAGCATTTCACAGGCATCGGCAACATGAATACGAGTACCGAACCAGAGTGCTCGCAACTGCTCCAGCGACTCAGCCGTCTCCAGCGGACTGGCGGGCCAGCCGACATACGCGTGCAGGAAACTGACTTTGTAGGCATAAATACCGACGTGACGTCGGAATGGAATACCCTCCGGCAGTTCAGCCGGACCGCTGGCGAACTGATCACGACACCAGGGCATGGGCGCACGACTGAAGTACAGTGCATATCCCTGATGATCACAGACCACTTTCACTGCATTGGGATTGAACAGCGTTTCGCTGTCGTGAATCGGCTCCGCCAGCGTCGCGATACCGGCCTCTTGCGCCGCGATCAGGTTGGCAGCGACCTGATCGATCACAGCCGGAGGAATCATCGGCTCGTCACCCTGGACGTTAACCACACAGGCATCGTCCGGCAGCCCCAGCTGGCTGACCACTTCCTGCAGCCGATCAGTACCGGTCGGATGATCAGCGCGGGTCATGATCGCCTTGGCTCCGAAGGCGGCACAGGCGTCCATGATGCGTTGATCATCAGTCGCGACAATGACCGACGCCGCACCGCTCTTGCAGGCCTGCTGCCATACGTGCTGAACCATAGGCTTGCCATCGATCAGCTGCAAAGGCTTACCTGGCAGACGGGTGGAGGCATAGCGAGCGGGAATAATGACGTGAAACATGCTCAGTCACCCAGCTTTTCGTCAGCATCCAGCGCGCGCGCTTCGGTTTCCAGCATCACCGGAATACCGTCACGCACCGGAAACGCCAGACCATCAGCACGACACCACAACTCCTGCTTGTCGCTACTCAGCACCAGCGGCCCCTTGCACAGGGGGCAGGCGAGCACATCCAGCAATTTAGGATCCATCAGTTACTCCTGCTCTATTTTTTCGGAATGAGGCACCGACAACAAATTCAGCAGCGCCGCCTCAAAAGTCTCACTCAGGTGCGCCTCAACACTGAGGTACCACCAGTTAACTTGCGCCAGCCCCGCGCACTTTACTGCGTCCTTCTCGGTCATAAGCACCGGACGATCGCCCGGCAACGACTCCAGTATGGACGCGTCGTAGTGCGCGTGATCGGGAAAAATGCGGGTATCAAACGTGAAGGCAAGGGATTCTAGGGTGCGAAAGAACCGCTGTGGATTGCCAATACCTGCCATCGCCGTCACCTGACGTGGACCGGGCCAGCGCACCGCCGCAATCCGCTCGCCGGTTGCAAGGTTGATCAGCGTCTGCGGCAACAACTGCATAGAGAAGCCGTTGGAGGAGTCACCGGGGGCACCATTTCTAACCACCAAATCAACCGACTCCAGCCGTTCAGCCGGCTCTCGCAGCGGGCCCTCTGGCAGGCAGCGCGCGTTACCGAGTCCGCGCTCGTGGTCCAGCATCACCAGCTCAACAGTGCGCCCCAACGCATAGTGCTGAAGACCATCATCACTGATGATCAGATCAACATCAGCCGAAGCAAGCAGATGCCTCGCCGCCGCGGGACGATCGGGATCAATAACCAGTGGAACACCACAGCGACGCACCAGCAGAGACGGCTCATCACCGCAAACAGCGGGGTCGTCCGTCGCCGATACCATCCAGGGAAAATGCGGCGGCTTGGCCCCGTAGCCACGACTGATAACGCCGACACGGTAGCCCTGCGCACGCAAAAATTCGATCAACCAGAGCACCATCGGCGTTTTGCCGGTGCCGCCAACGGTGATATTGCCCACTACGATCAGCGGCACAGGCGGCTGCCACTGGTCACGCTCACCACTCAGATAAGCGTGGCGGCGACGCGCCGCAACTCGGCAATACAAAGCAGACAAGGGGCGCAGCAACCAAAGCCAGGCAGCCTTGCCGTACCAAGCCCGCAGCAGCCGCTGCTCAAGCGACTGACTGCTCACTTACCTGCGTCCGCCTCAATTTCGCTGGTTGTCAGACGCAAGCGATTGAAGCCGAGCTGCCCTGCCGCATCCATTGCCGTGATCACAAACTGATGAGGTGTCTGACCATCGGCGGTAATCACCAACGGCAACTGATTGTCCCCACCGGACTCTTTTTGCAGCGCGGCCATAAGAGTTTTGAGATCCGAAGCAATCAGAGTGCGATCATTCAATGCCATCTCACCTGACGCATTGATGGTCAGTTCCAGTTGCGTGACCGTACGGTCTTCCACCCGCTCACCCGACACCGCCTCAGGCAGATCCAGCTTGAGCTGGGTTTCACGGGTGAAGGTGGTCGACACCATGAAAAAGATCAGCAGCAGGAACACGACGTCGATCAGCGGGGTCAGGTTGACGCTGACCTCTTCTATTTTCTGCCGACGAAAGTTCACGCTCAGGCCCCCTTGCCGCCGACCGCAGCTTTGCGACCGTTGCCGTTGCCGTTGCCGTTGCCGTTGCCGTTAAAGTCGACCTCACGGTTACCCTGCATGACCTCTACCAGCTTGGTCGCTTCCTGCTCCATGGCGACCACCAGCTCATCGACACGGCGCACAAAGAAACGGTGGAAGAACACCGCAGGAATGGCGACGGTCAAACCAGCCGCAGTTGTGATCAAGGCCTTGGAGATACCACCAGCCAGCACCCCTGTGTTACCGGTGCCCTGGATCATGATCGCGCTGAACACGTCGATCATGCCGATTACGGTGCCCAGCAAACCCAGCAGCGGCGTAATCGCAGCAATGGTACCCAGCGTATTGAGGTAGCGCTCAAGCTCGTGGACCACCTTGCCGGCGGCCTCCTGAATACACTCTTTCATAATCTCGCGCCCGTGGCGCGAATTGGCCAGGCCCGCAGCCAGAATCTCGCCCAGTGGCGAGTCGGCACGCAACGCCTTCAGTTTTGCCGCATCCAGTTGACCATCCTTGACCCACCGCCAGACTTGGCCAAGCAGGTTGGCAGGCGCGACCCTACCGCTGCGCAACGCCCACAGACGCTCAATTACGATGGCCAATGCGATGACTGACGACAGGATGATGGGCAACATCAACCATCCGCCAGAACTGATCAATTCCCACACAAGCGATCCCTCCCCCAAAAACGTTGCCTACTCTAGCACAGCGTGCCGGCTCCAAGGCCCGCAAAACCAACGCACAACTGCTTGTTATTCGTGCCAGAAGCGCCTTGCCGCATCGCGCCAACGCCACTCCGGAACAACCGGCCGGACGGGGCTCAGAATAAAGCTGACCGCCCCGGAACCGCCAGTATAAATCGCTTCGCTGCCCAATTCGCGGTACCGCTCCACAACCTGCGGATGGGGGTGATTGAAGGCATTGTGGAAGCCAGCGCTGAATACCACCCACTCAGGACTCACGCGCCGAATGAACGCATAGCTGGAAGAGCTGCGACTGCCATGATGTGGCGCCAGCACAACCTCGGATGGCGCAAGTTGCCCCAGCAACAGTGACTCGTCAGCCTTACTGATATCGCCAGGCAGCAACGCTGAGCGGGTACCAGCCGAGATCTGCAGCACGCAGGAGCGGGCATTACCATCCTCACCAGTGGACCGGGCCTGTAACAGACGAAAGCGCACGCCGTCCCATAACCACTCTTCCCCCGAACGACAGGCTTCAGCAGACAGCCCGTCGGGCAAGCGATCCGCCTCGCCGCTGACAATACGCCTCGGCGGGACCAACCGAGCCAACGCCATAGCGCCCCCAGCATGATCTGTGTCGGCGTGACTGAGCAGCAACAGGTCCAGCTTACCCAGACCAAAGCTGAGTAGCGCAGGCCCCACGACAGCCTCCCCAAGGTCAAAGCCGCTGGCTAGGCGCGCACCTGCATCGTAAAGCAGATCATGATTGGCGGTCTGCACCAGCACCGAAAGTCCCTGCCCCACATCCAGGATGACAATACGAGCCTCACCCGGCTCAGGTCGTTGCTGCTCGGGCAGGATCAACGGCAACAGACATAACAGCGCCAGCGGGCGCAACAGGGCAACCGGTAACAGCCAGGCAACGACTCCAGCCATCGCAATCAACCAAGCAACCCAGCCCGGAAACGGTATCCTTAGCACGTCCGCCCACTCCGCTACCCAGCCCAGTGCCAGCAGCAGGAGATTCAGCAAATGGGCAGCCAGCAGGAGCGGGCCATCCAACCCCGCCATAAGCTGCAACGCGGCCCCAAACAGCGCCGCAGGGACAACAAACAGACTTACCCAAGGAATTGCCAGCAGGTTAACCAGCATCGCCACCCCGCTAGCGGGCAATCCCCACAACAGCAGAAACGGCCACAGGCCGATAAACGCAACCCACTGCGCCCTGCCCCAGCGCCACCATAGGCTGCGTGCGTGCAAGCGCCCGCCCATCCCTAGTAACAACAACCCCACCGCCATGAACGACAACCAGTAGCCCGCTCGCAACGGCGCCGCAGGATTGATCGCAGTGACAATGACCATCGCGGCCAACCACAGATCAACGGCAGGTAAGCGCCGCCGCCACAGTTTGAGCAACAGCACCAGCAAACACATCAGTAGTGCACGCTGCACCGGCACCCCCATTCCGGCGAGCCCCGCATAGCCCGTAGCAGCGAGCAAAGCGACAGGCGCGCTCAACCACAGCTGCGGCCGCGACCAGCCTGTTGGCACCATACGCAACACCAACCCAGCGAGCAGGAAGACCGCTGCCGCCAGCATGCCAATGTGCAATCCAGAAATAACCAGCAAGTGCGTTGTTCCGGTCGACTGCAGACGATCCCAGTCGGTCGGGGCGAGCGCCTGCCGATCACCGGTCAGCAAAGCCAGCAACCGTGTCCCACCCTGAACGTCCGACAGTGACTTAGCCAGCTCTCGCTGTACCCAATCACGCCACTGCCCGAGTGCAGGGGCAGCGGATATACGCTCTCCCTGCTTAACACTACCGACCGCACCGATGCCCTGCGCATACAGCCATGATTCGTAGTCAAAGGCCCTAGGGTTACGCATTCCCCTGGGCCGCCGGAGGCGTGCATCAAACAGCCAGACCTCCCCTGCTGCCACTGCATCACCACCCCACCAGTGCAGTCGCATATCAGGTAACAGCCGTCCCTTATCATCATGCACATCCTGCAGCACGAAGCGCCAACCGGTTGCTGTCTGCGTCGGCAGCGAATCAATCCGGCCCTCGATCTTTACTAACTGGTTATCCAGCGCCTGCGGCAGGCGAGATTCAAGGGCACCTTGATGGAAGTAAAGCGACCAAGAGAGCGAGCAACTGAACAGCAGCAGGGCCGGTAGACAAGGCAGCGTGCGACGACGACACATCACGCCGAGCACGACAGCACCAAAGGCAAAAGGCGACCAAGGCGGTAGCACCTCGAGCAGCAGCGGACACAGCATTCCTGCCAGCAGACAAAGCAGCAGCAGACGCACATCACTCACGAAAACATCCTGTTTTCCTTTAGCTGTCAGGCAGTAGTGCCCGCCTGACAATCCATGCATAATTGGCGCACGCCAGCTAAACCGAACCCAGCGATGCCGCGCCGCTTACTCAAACGCATGATGCCCCATCCGGACCGGATCAAGGGCAGCAAGTCCCTGCAGTTCATGGGCAACCTGCTGCATGATCCGAATCTGTGGCATCTCAATCGACATAGCGTCTCGCGCGCCATGGCCGTCGGCCTGTTCGTTGCACTGATGCCAATACCACTGCAGATGGCCGTTGCCGCAGCAATCGCAATTCTGGTGCGCTCCAATCTACCGATTTCTGTCAGCCTGGTCTGGCTGACGAACCCCGTTACCATGCCACCTATTTTCTTCGCCCAGTATCAGGTGGGCGTGCTGCTGCTTGGCACATCAGAGCGCAGTATGCCGATGGAACTGTCAGTGACCTGGTTGATGGCAGAGCTGCACCACATCTGGCAGCCGCTGCTGCTGGGTTCTCTGGTGGTCGGGACGATAGTCGCCGCACTGGGCTATGTGCTGACGCTCTTGTATTGGCGGATGTGGGTGTCACGCAACTGGCAACGACGCAAATTGCGACGTCGTCGCCAGTCACCGGAGTGAAACGTCAGGCAGACAGCAATTGCCCCTGACGCAGAGTGAGAGTGCGGTCCATTTGAGCCGCTAGCGCAAGATCGTGGGTTACTACCAAAAATGCGGTTTTCAGGGTCTGACTTAGCTCCAGCATGAGCTGTTGAACACTTTCCGCCGTATCCTGATCAAGGTTACCAGTCGGCTCATCCAGCAGTACGCAGGCCGGCTGATTAATCAGTGCGCGGGCAATGGCCACCCTTTGCCGCTCGCCGCCAGACAGCTCTGCCGGCTTGTGACCGATTCGCTTACCCAGCCCAACGCGCTCCAGCATGGCAATGGCCCGTTCACGTGCCTCAGCGATCGGTGTGCGACCAATCAGCAACGGCATGCAAACGTTTTCCAACGCGCTGAATTCCGGCAGCAGATGATGGAATTGATAAACGAACCCCAGCTCTTCGTTCCGCAGCCGGCCGCGCTCCACTTCCTTCAGCGCCGACAGCTGGCGCCCGGCCAGTCTCACCTCGCCGGAGGTCGGCGTGTCCAGCCCTCCAAGCATGTTCAGCAAGGTCGTTTTACCTGACCCGGAACTGCCAACGATGGCGACTCGCTCACCGCGCTGCAGATGCAATTCGACATTGTTCAGCACCCGCAAATTCTGCGGCCCTACCGCGTAATCCTTGCACAGGTTACGGCACTCAAGAACGAGATCAGTCATAGCGCAGCGCCTCCGCAGGCTCGGTTCGTGACGCCCGCCAAGCGGGATACAGAGTGGCAAGAAAGCTGAGACTCAGCGCAGTAACGCAGATAACCACCACATCACTCCAGATCAACTGGGACGGCAGGTAACTGATGAAATAGACGTCCGAACTAAGGAACTGAATACCCAGCACACGCTCCAGCCAGGCCACCATGTCGGAGACGTTCAGCGCAGCCAGCACACCCAAAACACCGCCGCTAAGCGTGCCGACGACGCCGATCAACGAGCCCTGGACCATGAAAATCCCCATTATCGCCCCAGGCGTGGCGCCCAACGTGCGCAGAATGGCGATATCAGCCTTTTTGTCGGTTACCACCATCACCAGCGTCGAAATGATGTTGAAGGCGGCGACCGCAACGATCAGCATCAGTAGCAGACCAATCATGGTCTTCTCCATCTTGATCGCAGCGAAGAGGTTACCGTGGGTGCGGGTCCAGTCCTGGGCGTAGTAGTCGCCCGGTAGCTCACGCACCAGATCCCAGGCGACCTGAGGGGCCTCAAACAGGTTCTTCAACTTGAGCCGCACGCCTTGGACCTGCCCCGGCTCCCAACGACTGAGACGCGCTGCGTCATCGACGTGAATCATAGCCAATGACGCATCCAACTCAGCGCCCACCTTAAAGACACCAGTCACCGTGAAACGCTTAAGACGCGGAAAGACGCCTGCCGGCGTAACCGAGGCTTCCGGCAGCACGAACGTAAGTTTATCGCCTACCGCCACGTTGAAACGCTTGGCAATAAGCTCTCCAATGACGATGCCAAACTCGCCGGCCGCCAGATTATCCAACGAGCCCGACTGCATGTGATTTTCCAAAATCGACACGCGCTTCTCCGCCTGCGGCTCGATACCGTTAACCAGTACCGGCGCAACGCTGCCGTTATGCGTCAACATGCCTTGCAGCTGAATGAACGGAGCGGTGCCAACAACCTTGGGGTTCTGCTCGAAGCGCTCTGCCAGCGAACGCCAATCACTGATCGGCTGGTAACCGTTGATGGTCGCGTGCGGCACCATCCCGAGAATCCGCGTGCGCAGCTCACGATCGAAGCCGTTCATGACTGACAGCACCAAAATCATGACCATGACACCCAGCGTCAGCCCCAACATGGAGATCAGCGAAATGAAAGAAATGAAATGGTTGCGCCGCTTGGCGCGGGTGTAGCGCAGGCCAATAAAAAAGGGTAAAGGTCTGAACATGAAAAGCCGGTTACCTTATGCTCCGGCCGCAGCCGGTGAATTTTGAGCGACATGTTACACTGAACATCACAGCCTGGTCAGCGCCTGCCAGCGGCGCGAAAAGAGAATCGCCATGCACACAGACCATGAAGATAGCCGCGAGTTCTTCCGCATTCAGGATCAAATTCACCTGGACTGCAAGCCTATAGCAGGCCCTGACGAAGATTTAGGCTCACGCCAGAGCGCACTGTTCAACCTGCTCGCTGATCTGCACATGCTCGACTACGAGTCGCAGCACCTGCTACGTCAGATCAGCGAACGCGACCGAGCCATGGCTCAATACCTGAAAATCATCAACAAACGCATCGACCTGCTCGGCAAAACGCTGGCCCTTGAGCTCGGCGACGATCTGGGCGAGCCCCAGAATGTCACGCTCAGCGAAGGCGGTGTCGACTTTCAGAGTGGCACAGCATACCCGGTCGACAGCTGGGTCGCAGCGCGGCTGGTTTTACTGCCGGCGCCGCTGGGCTTGGCGATCCCGGCCCGCGTGGTGCGTTGCGAGCCCACCGGACTCCCTGATCGCTGGCATATCGCGTTGAACTTCGACCTGCTCAATGATGCCCAACGCCAACTACTGGCAAGACACATTTTGCAGAAACAGGCGCAAGACATCCGCGCTGCCAAATCAACCTGAAAGGAACTCCGAGATGAAAGCCACCTATTCACTGCTGTTTTGCGCTTGCCTGGCACTGGCTGGCACCGCACAAGCAGACACCCTTCGTATCCCCGTTGGCGAGCAGGCCGGGGGCCAGCAGGCGCCGCTCCCTCAGCGCGGAGCCACCTTTGATAGCGTCACTGCGCGCTGGGGCGAACCCAGCAAGCGCCACGCCGCCGTTGGCCAACCACCGATCACCCGCTGGGACTATCCGGGCTTCAGCGTCTACTTCGAGTACAACAAGGTCATAGACAGCGTACGTCAGCACGCCCCCAAGGCGCCCTGATCTGAAATGACCCTGATTTACGGACATCGTGGTGCTCGAGCAGAAGCACCAGAAAATACCCTGCCCAGTTTTCGCAAAGCACTTGATGCGGGCGTCACGCGCGTTGAACTTGACCTGCACCTGTCTGCAGACCAGCAGTTGATGGTGATACACGACCCGACCCTGAAGCGGACCACCGGCCTGCGCGGCAAGGTAGCCCAGCACACCGCGGCAGAGCTATCGCGCATCGACGCACGCCTCGGCCTTCCCGGCTGGCCCACCCCCTGCCCCATTCCAACCCTGGAGCAGCTCCTGCAGCAATGCCCGGAGATCCAGCACTACCAGCTGGAGGTGAAAAGCGGCTCAGAGCGCCAGTCGCGCATTGTACTGGATGCAATCGCCAGCCTTACCGAGCAATACAAGCTGCAGGACAAGGCCGTCGTAACTTCCTCCAGTCGCACACTGCTGCGCTTTGCCAAGCGTAGTAACTTTCTGCTGCCAACCGGCTTGGTGGAAGAATACGGCCTGCTTGATCCGGTAAAAAGCGCTCGGCGCTACGGCTGCGAGTACCTGATTCTTAACTGGAAACTCTGCAACGAAAACCGACTGCGCGAGGCACAAGCCGCAGGTTTACACGTCTCGGTGTGGACGGTAAATGACCCAGCATTGATGCGCAAGCTTGCGGAGATGGGCGTTGACAGCCTCATTACTGACGCGCCGAAGCTGGCAATGACAGTACTGGATCAGGGGCGCGGATAACGCGCCCCTGATTAGTCAGAACAACCGGTTGAGACCATCGAGAGCGGCTACGCGGTAAGCCTCTGCCATCGTTGGATAGTTGAACGTGGTATTTACGAAGTAGTTGATGGTGTTGGCGCCATCCTGCTGGTTCATGATCGCCTGACCAATGTGGACAATCTCGGCCGCCTGATCACCAAAACAGTGAATGCCGAGCACTTCCAGCGTTTCGCGATGGAACAGGATTTTCAGCAGACCCACTGGCTCACCACTGATCTGGGCGCGCGCGATACTCTTGAAGAACGCCTGCCCAATCTCGTAGGGCACGCATGCATCGGTCAGCTCCCGCTCGGTTTTACCCAATGAGCTGATCTCGGGAATGGTGTAGATACCCGTCGGCACGTCATCAACAAACCGCCAGCCATCGTTACTGACGATATTGCCGGCAGCAGAACGCCCCTGGTCAAACGCGGCGCTCGCCAGACTCGGCCAACCGATCACGTCACCAACGGCATAAACATTCGGCACAGTCGTGCGGTAGTTCTCGTCCACCTCAAGCTGGCCGCGCCCATTCGGGTGCAAACCGACATTCTCCAGCCCTAGCCCATCGGTATTACCGGTACGCCCGTTACACCAGAGCAAAGCATCAGCCTTCAGCCGCTTGCCAGATTTGAGCTGCAGCACCACGCCACGGTTATCCAACCCCTCGATTTTCTCGTATTCCTCATTGTGCCTGATCAGCACGCTGCTATTACGCAGGTGATAACTCAGCGCATCGGAGATCTCATCATCGAGGAAGCTGAGCAGCCGGTCGCGTGTATCAATCAGATCGACCTTCACACCCAGACCGCAGAAAATCGACGCGTACTCGCAACCGATTACGCCGGCGCCATAGATAATCAGCGTACGCGGCGTATGGTTAAGTTTAAGGATGGTATCGCTGTCATAGATTCGCGGGTGACCAAAGTTGACATCTGCGGGGCGATACGGACGCGAACCGGTGGCAATGATCACCTCCTTGGCAATCAACTTTTCGACCGCGCCGGAGCCATCAACGACGTCGATAGTGTGCTCGTTAGCAAAGCTGCCCTTGCCAAAAAACACATCGACCCGATTGCGCGCGTAATAACTGGTTCGCGAAGCAACCTGTTTGTTCATCACCTTTTCTGCGCTGCGCAGCACATCTGGAAAGGAGAACCAGCGTGGCTCACCAATCTGACGGAACATCGGATTGGTGTTGAACTGAATGATCTGCTTGACCGAGTAACGCAACGCTTTGGAGGGAATGGTTCCCAGATGAGTGCAGTTGCCGCCCACTTCCCTGCGCTCCTCAACCACGGCCACCTTGCGGCCGTGCTTGGCGGCGTTCATCGCCGCGCCTTCACCTGCAGGGCCGGAGCCCAACACCACCACGTCGTAGTTATATACGGCCATTCAGTCTGATCCTTGTATCACGGAAAAAGAGGGTGCCACGTGCCGCTGGTGGATCACTAGTCGACCTTGGTCGCGTCGCGGCCGAGATCCGTATTCAGGGGGCGTTGCGGGACACCGGCATTGGCACTGGCTTCCTCACATTTGGTGGTATCACCACCACAGATACCACAGGCCTTGTCGACGCCGACAGCGCCGATACCACCACACGAGCCCGCAATCGGCTTGCGGCCCATCATCACACCAACGGCCATGCCCGCCACACACAGCAGCATGAGCACAAAGGCCAATAACCAAACCATGTTTTACTCCTTGCCCTGGGTAAGGGCATCAAAGTGAGGAGTTACCCTGGATTGAAAGGTCTCTCCATCGCGAACCACAAAGAACGCGGCGATGTTATGGGCTACAGCATAATCCCATCCCGCCTCTTCGCCCATGATCATGAGCAATGTTGACAAGCCATCAGCCCGCGCAGCAGAGGGGTCAAGCACCGTAACAGCAGCCAGCTTGTGCATCACAGGTCGCCCGGTACGCGCATCAAACGTATGCGAAAAACGCTGACCTTCAAGCTCGAAGTAATTGCGGTAGTCACCCGAGGTAGAAACGCCCTCTCCATCAAGCGACAGAATCATCTGCGCTACGCGGTTATCATCACGGGGCTCCTCAATGGCGATCCGCCAAGGCCTATCGCCTGGCTTGCGGCCAACCGCTTTCAGCTCTCCGGTCATCTCAACCATGTAGTTTTTGATGCCATAGTGCTCAAGACGTTCAGAAACCCGGTCAACCATATAGCCGGCCCCTACGCTGCTCAGTTCAACTGTCAGCGCGACATCCTTGCACAGCTGAGAACCACGAACGTGCAGGTGCTGCTGACCGACCGTCTGCATGGTTTGCGCAAGCTGATCCGCATCAGGAACGGTCTGCAGCTGCGGATCACCATGGAAGCCCCACAGTTTCAGTAGAGGGCCAATGGTGATGTCGAATGCACCGCCGCTGTCATGACTAAGCTCTTTCGACAATTTGACCAGATCGAGAGCAGACGCCGGCATTTCCATGCAGGCTCCTGCAGGCGCCGCGTTGAAACGGGCCAAATCGGAGTCGGAGCGCCAGGTAGAGACCTCCTGGTCAAAACGGGCAAGCATGTCGTCGATATCTGCCTGCAGCGTCTCGGCATCAGGCCCATCTTCTACAGGCACCCACTTGATCGAGTAGGTGCTGCCCATGGTCGCGCCATAGATTTCCGAAACCGGGTCTACAGAATTGAAACAGCCCGTTAGGGCTGTTGCCAGGGCAACAGCAATAACGGGCCGGATAACGCTCAGACGCATGTACTAGCCGCCGAAGTCGTCTAGCAGGATGTTCTCAGGCTCGACGCCAAGGTCCTGCAGCATCTTGATCACGGATGCGTTCATCATCGGCGGTCCACACATGTAGAACTCGCAGTCCTCGGGAGCCGGATGGTCCTTCAGATAGTTCTCGAACAACACGTTGTGGATGAAACCGGTCGGGCCTTCCCAGTTATCTTCCGGCAGCGGATCGGACAGTGCCAGATGCCACTTGAAGTTGTCGTTCTCGGCCGCCAGCTGATCGTACTCTTCAACATAGAAGGCTTCACGCAGTGAACGAGCACCGTACCAGAAGCTCATCTTGCGCTTGGAGTTCAGACGCTTGAGCTGATCGAAAATGTGCGAGCGCATCGGCGCCATACCGGCACCACCGCCGATGAAGACCATTTCGGCATCGGTGTCCTTGGCAAAAAACTCACCAAACGGACCGTAAACGGTAACCTTGTCACCCGGCTTGAGCGAGAACACCCAGGAGGACATCTTACCCGGCGGCAGATCATCACGACCGGGCGGCGGCGACGCCACACGGATGTTGAACTTCACCAGCCCCTTCTCTTCCGGGTAGTTAGCCATGGAGTAAGCACGGATGGTGGTTTCATCTACCTTGGAGACATACTTCCACAGGTTGAACTTGTCCCAGTCACCGCGGAATTCCGGCTGAATGTCGAAATCTTTATAGTGAACTTCGTGCGGCGGGCATTCCAGCTGCACATAGCCGCCAGCGCGGAAGTCGACGTTCTCGCCTTCCGGCAGCTTCAGCGTCAGCTCCTTGATGAAGGTCGCTACGTTCGGGTTGGACTCAACGGTGCACTCCCACTTCTTCACACCGAAGACTTCTTCCGGAACCTCAATCTTCATATCCTGCTTGACCGGAGTCTGGCAGGACAGACGCCAGCCTTCTTTGGCTTCGCGCTTGGTGAAGTGCGACTCCTCGGTCGGCAGCATCTCGCCACCGCCGCTTTCAACGATGCACTTGCACTGAGCGCAAGTACCGCCGCCGCCGCAAGCGGAAGACAGGAAGATGCCGTTGGCAGACAGCGTGTTCAACAGCTTCGAACCGGCAGCAACGGTAACCGTACGCTCACCATTGATCTCGATGGTGACGTCGCCGCTGCTGACCAGCTTGGAACGGGCAATCAGAATGATGGCAACCAGCGACAACACGATCGCGGTAAACATCCCGACGCCCAGATAAATTTCCATGTTCATCAGTTACAGCTCCTCTTACAGTTGCACGCCGGAGAAGGACATGAAGCCCAGCGACATCAGACCAACAGTAATGAAGGTGATGCCCAGACCACGGAGCCCGTCCGGTACATCGCTGTACTTGAGCTTCTCACGGATACCCGCCAGCGCAACAATGGCCAGCGCCCAGCCGATACCGGCACCAGCACCATAGACCACGCTCTCTCCGAATGCGTAATCGCGCTCAACCATGAACAGGGACGCACCCATGATTGCGCAGTTAACGGTAATCAGCGGCAGGAACACACCCAGAGCGTTGTAGAGCGCAGGCACGAACTTGTCGAGCAGCATCTCGAGGATCTGCACGATTGCCGCGATCACACCGATGTAGCTCAGCAGACCAAGGAAGCTCAGATCAACGTTCGGCATGCCAGCCCAGGCCAGCGCGCCATCCTTGAGCAGATAGGTGTAGATCAGGTTGTTGGCCGGAACCGTGATGGTCAGTACCACAACCACCGCAATACCCAGACCCAGAGCGGTCTGAACCTTCTTGGAGATAGCGATGAAAGTACACATCCCCAGGAAGAAGGCCAGCGCCATGTTTTCGACGAAGATCGCCCGCACCAGCAGGCTGATGTAATGTTCAATCATGGCTTACATGGCCTCCTTCATGGCGCGCGTCTGCGGAGCCATCTTGAACTCTGCAGCTTCCACCTGATCTTTCTTCCACGAGCGCAGTGCCCAAATGATCAGACCAATGATGAAGAACGCAGACGGCGGCAACAGCAGCAGACCGTTGGGCTGATACCAGCCACCGGCACTGACCAGCGGCAGAATTTCGATACCGAACAGTTTGCCGGCACCCAACAGCTCACGGATGACCGCAACACAGATCAGGATGAAGCTGTAACCCAGACCATTACCAACACCGTCCAGGAAGCTCATGTGCGGCGGGTTCTGCATCGCGAAGGCTTCGGCGCGACCCATCACGATACAGTTGGTGATGATCAGACCGACGAAGACCGAAAGCTGCTTGCTGATGCTGTAGGCATAAGCCTTGAGCACCTGATCTACCACGATCACCAGCGACGCGATAATCACCATCTGCACGATCATACGGATCGAACTGGGGATCTGGTTACGCACGATCGAAATGAAGAAGTTCGACAGCGCCGTTACCGAGGTCAGCGCGATACACATGACCAGGGTCACGCTCAGGCTGGTGGTAACCGCCAGTGCCGAGCAGATCCCGAGGATCTGCAGGGCAATCGGGTTGTTGCTGAAAATAGGCTCGAACAGAACCTGTTTTGCAGTGGCCTTAGCCATGATTATGCCTCCCCTGCACGAAGATGTTCGAGGAACGGACCAAAGCCGTCTTCACCCAGCCAGAAACGCACCAGGTTTTCTACGCCCCGGCTGGTCAATGTGGCGCCAGCCAGACCGTCCACCTGGTGTTCGGCATTCGGGTTACTCGGATCAACCGAGCCTTTGACTACGCTGATCGCAGGCTCGCCGGACTCATCAAAGACAACCTTGCCAGTCCATTGGGCCTTCCAGTTCGGGTTATCCACCTCACCACCGAGACCGGGGGTTTCGGCGTGCTGGTAGAAGCCCAGACCCACGACGGTCTTCAGATCGCTTTCCAGCGCCATGAAGCCATAGAGGGTGGACCAGAGGCCATAGCCGTGGATCGGCAGAATCAGGGTCTTGATGCTGCCATCAGGGTTTTCCACAACATAAACGGTGGAGTAGTCGGCACGGCGACGAATGCTTGCGATGTCCTGCTCGCCATCCAGCTGCTGGGACATAGCCGGATCCTTAGAGGCCTTCTGCTGATCAAAGGTCAGCGCGTCAAGGGCATCACTGAACTCGCCAGTGCGCAGATCAACCAAGCGCGGAGTGATCTCCTGGAACTGCTCCTGAACGCTGACACTCGGATCAAAAAGACCGGCAATCTGCAGAATATTGCGCTGTTTGTCCTGCAGCTTATTGGTCGTTTGCACCGGCTTTAGCGCTACGGCAGCGGCAGAAACAACGACAGAGCAGACCAGACAGACCAGCAGCGCTACCGTGAGCGTGCGGGCAACGGATTCTTTCTTAGCGGACATTACGTGCAAGCCTCCGTTTAATGTTGGCCTGAACCACGAAGTGGTCAATGAGCGGGGCAAACAGGTTGGCGAACAGAATCGCCAGCATCATGCCCTCGGGGAACGCCGGGTTGACGACACGAATCAGGATGACCATCAGACCGATCAGGGCACCGAAGAACCACTTGCCGGTATTAGTCATGGAGGCGGACACCGGGTCAGTCGCCATGAAGATCATGCCGAAGGCGAAACCGCCGATCACCATGTGCCAGTACCACGGCACCGCGAACATCGGGTTAGTGTCGGAGCCAATGACATTGAACAGCAGGCTGGTTGCAACCATGCCGAGCATCACACCGGCAACAATGCGCCAGTTGGCGATCTTGGTCATCAGCAGAACCGCGCCGCCGATGAAGATAGCCAGCGTGGAGACTTCACCCATGGAGCCCTGCATGTTGCCGTAGAACGCGTTCAGCCAGGTCAGACCGCTGCCGACAATCTGCTCAACGCCGCCGGAGGCTGCCATGCTCAGTGCAGTAGCACCAGCGAAGCCGTCGACTGCAGTCCAGACCGCGTCACCGGACATCTGCGCCGGATAGGCAAAGAACAGGAACGCACGGCCGGTCAGAGCCGGGTTCAGGAAGTTCTTACCGGTACCACCGAACACTTCCTTACCGATCACAACACCAAAGCTGATACCCAGAGCGACCTGCCACAGCGGAATGCTCGGCGGCACGATCAGGGCAAACAGAATGGAGGTAACGAAGAAGCCTTCGTTCACTTCATGCTTACGGATGGACGCGAATACCACTTCCCAGAAGCCGCCGACCAGGAAGGTCACGGCATAAACCGGGAGGAAGTAGGCTGCCCCGTGGATCAGGTTGTCCCACAGACTTGCCGGATCAAAACCGGCAAACATGGCGATCAACGCCAGGCGCCAGTTATCCTGAGCAGCCAGCAGATCAGGGTTGCCGGCATAGATCGTGTTGGCCTGGAAACCGATGTTGTACATCCCGTAAAAAATCACCGGGAAGGTACACAGCCATACGGTAATCATCATGCGCTTGAGGTCGAGACCGTCACGCACGTGAGCAGTGGTCTTGGTGACACTGCCCGGGCGGTAGAAGAAGGTATCAATTGCTTCGTAGAGGGCGTACCACTTTTCGTGCTTTCCGCCCTTCTCGAAGTTGTGCTCGATCTTGTCGAGGAATGAACGCAGGCCCATATCAGCCCTCCTTCTCGATGCGAGTCAGGTTATCCCGAAGAATCGGACCGTACTCGTACTTGCCAGCGCAGACGTAGCTGCACAGCGCCAGATCTTCTTCATCCAGTTCCAATGCACCCAGCTTCTGAGCCATATCGGTATCGCCCACCACCAGATAACGCAGCAGTTGGGTCGGCAGGATGTCCAGCGGCATGACCAGTTCGTAATTGCCCACCGGAACCATGGCGCGCGGGCTGCCGTTGGTGCTGGTGTCAAAATTGAACAGGCGCGACGGCGCCAGCTTGGAAATGAAGATATTCAGAACCGAGTGCTTGTTCGCACCGGCGCGCAGGTAGTGCATCATCTGACGCTCGGTGCCTTCCTTCAGGACCGATACCTGCGAGTGGAAGCGTCCCAGATAGGCAACCGGACCACGGGCAACACGGCCGCCAAAGACGGAACCGGTAATCACACGGTTAGTACCCGCTTTCAGCTCACCTGCAGTCAGCTCATCCAGGTTTGCACCCAGACGGGTTTTCAGCAGACGCGGCTTCTCAACCTGCGGGCCAGCCAGAGCAACGTAACGATCAGTCCAGATACGACCCTGAGTGAACAGCACACCGAATGCGATCACGTCCTGATAGTTGATCTGCCATACGCTCTTGCTTTCACTGACCGGATCCAGGTGGTGAATATGAGTGCCCGGCAGGCCAGCAGGATGCGGGCCAGCAAAGCTTTCAGTACTGACACCACTTACGCCTTCGCCCGGCAGGCTCACGCCGTCGGCCTTGCACAGCCATACTTTAGCCAGACGCGCCAGTACCTTCAGGCCGTTTTCGAAGTCAGCGGCATGTTCCTTAACGATGACGGCCGGATCGGCTGCCAGCGGATTGGAATCCATCGCGGTAACAAAAATCGAACTGGGCTCAGCATCAACGGCCGGGGTCTTGCTGAACGGACGGGTACGCAGCGCAGTCCACAGACCGGAGCTGATCAGTTGCTCACGAATCTGTTGCGGCGCCAGACCCTCAAGGGCTTTGGCGTCATGGGCAGGAAAGGTGATGGCGTCATCGCCGTCGACGTCGATGACGACCGACTGCAGAACACGCTTTTCACCACGATTGATTGCGCTGACGACACCAGCGGCAGGCGCAGTAAATACAACGCCCGGAGTTTTCTTGTCGCTGAACAGAACCTGTCCAAGTTTGACCCGATCTCCCTCGCGCACTTCCATGGTCGGCTTCATACCGTGGTAGTCGAAGCCAACAACGGCAACACTACGCACCGCACGAGCGTCTTCAATGCGCTGTTCGGGAGACCCGGTGATTGGCAGATCCAAGCCCCGTTTGATTTTTATCATACGAATAGCCTAATCACTGTTTGAAATCTTCACGGGCGGGCTGCCAAAACAAGCTTAGATACGCTGTTGCTCCGGCCTTGACCGCGCTTGCGGGCAGCAACCGGGGCAGCCTCAAACCCCCATAAAAAATCCCGCCAAGTATAAAGAGCATGACTACTCAATGCTACCGAGCCCTTGGATTTTTCGGTTTTTTAATCGCCGCCATTAATGAAATCGATAACACTCACGCGTATTTCAGAGCGATCCTGAAACACCCGGAAACACTGTATCCGGCGAACAGAAACAGCCTTACACCACAAGCAACCACAACGGCATAAACTGAGCACAAAACAACCAATCAGGGAGACTCGCATGTCACTACCAAGCACCCTCCTGACCGCCCTGCTGCTGCTCACCTCAACAACCGCAGCGGCAACCATCGATGCGAGCTTAACCACTCGCAACCAGCACCTGGTTCGATATCTGTTCATGGATATTTACACCGCCACCCTGTACGCCCAGAGCGACAGCAATCTGACCGACGTACTCGACACCCAACAGCCAGTTCGCCTGTCATTGCAATATCACCGCTCGATTGACCGCGAAGATATGATCAAAGCCGCCGGTGTTATCCTCGAACGCCAGCACCCCGCATCCCAACTGGCACCACTGCAAGCTGATATCGACCAGCTTCACAGCCACTTCACCGACGTCAGCGAAGGAGACACCTACAGCCTCACGCGCACAGCAGAAGGTGAACTGCAACTGCACTACAACGACCAGCTTAGCTTTCGCAGTAAGACCCCTGGGCTAGCTGAAATCTATCTAGGCATATGGCTGGGACAGGACGGACTATCCGACGACCTGCGTAGCGCCCTGCTGCGCTGACCGAACAAAAAGCGGAAACAAAAAAGGCGCCAAAGCGCCTTTTTTGTTGACTACCCGATGAATCAGGCCGGGAACGCCGGCGAATTCACGTGAGCCATATCTTCCAGAATGCGAACAACCTGGCAGCTGTAACCAAACTCGTTGTCATACCAAACGTACAGAATGACACGGTTGTCGTTACAGATAGTCGCTTCAGCATCAACAACACCAGCGTGACGCGAACCTACGAAGTCAGTGGAAACCACTTCCTGCGAGTTGGTGAAATCAATTTGCTTGTGCAGCTCGGAGTGCAGCGCCATGTGGCGCAGGTAGTCGTTGACCTCGTCGCGATCGGTCGACTTTTCCAGATTCAGATTCAGAATCGCCATGGAGACGTTCGGCGTCGGAACCCGGATAGCGTTACCGCTCAGCTTGCCAGCCAGCTCCGGCAGCGCCTTCGCAACAGCCTTGGCAGCACCCGTCTCGGTGATAACCATGTTCAGCGCAGCGCTGCGACCACGACGGTTGCCCTTGTGGAAGTTGTCAATCAGGTTCTGGTCGTTGGTGTACGAGTGAACAGTCTCAACGTGGCCATTGACGATACCGAACTTGTCGTTGATCGCCTTCAGCACCGGCACGATAGCGTTGGTAGTGCAGGATGCCGCGGAGACAATTTTGTCCTCCGGGGTAATCGCCGCATGATTGATACCGTGAACGATGTTCTTCAGGTCGCCTTTACCCGGAGCGGTCAAAACAACCTGAGAGGCGCCCTTGCACTGCAGGTGCTGGGACAGACCAGCCTCGTCGCGCCATACACCGGTGTTGTCGACGACGATAGCGTCTTCGATGCCGTAGGCGGTGTAATCGATGCTAGTCGGGTCACTCGCGTAGATAACCTGGATCAGGTTGCCGTTAGCAGTGATGGTGTTGTTTTCTTCGTCGATGGTGATGGTGCCTTGGAAGGAACCATGAACCGAGTCACGACGCAGCAGACTGGCACGCTTGGACAGGTCGTTGGCAGCACCCTTACGAACCACAATGGCACGCAGGCGCAGACCATCACCAGCACCAGCTTTCTCGATCAGAATACGCGCCAGCAGGCGACCGATACGACCGAAGCCATACAGCACAACGTCACGACCCTGACGATCCTCACCGGCCTTGCCGATAACACTGGCCAGCTCGACGCGCAGGAAGGCGTTCAGGTCATCACTGCCGGATGCACGGAACTTATTGACCAGACGGGCCAAATCGATGGAAGCCGGGCCCAGGTTCAGGTCCAGCAGCTCTTTGAGAACCGGGAAGGTATCGTGAACTGACAGCTCGTTGTCGTCGATCTGACGAGCGAAACGGTGAGATTTCAGCAGACTGATAACCGAGCGGTTAACCAGGCCACGACCATAAATGGACGTGACAACGTTATGCTCACGGTACAGACGGCCAATCAGCGGAATCATCGCCTCAGCGGTGGCTTCACGGTCCGTCCAGTTTTCCAGACACTGCTCAAATTGGGCTTGAGTCACGGCTTTACCTTCCAAGTCTTGATAACCAAAGGGCGCATATTATGCTTTCAGCGCGCGCCATAGGCAATCTTCCGGACAAAATCCAGCCGGCACGGGCACAAACGCAACGAGCGCGTTAAACTGCCTGCCTTTGTCAGCCGGCCACCGGCCAGCGCGAATCCGAACCGACCTCAAGAGCCATCGCATGCCCGCACCCAAGCCGCTGCTATCCCCTCCATTGACGGCCGCCACCGGTAACCGCCTGTACTGGACCGGCCTGCAGGGCGCCGCCCGCGCCCTGGCCATCGCCGAGGGCGCGCAGCAACACGACGGGCTGAGCCTGGTGATCACACCAGATACCGCCTCAGCCGACAGCCTGGAACAGGAGCTGCACTTTTTTGCCCCGCAGTTGCCAGTCATCAGCTTCCCCGACTGGGAAACCCTGCCGTACGACCGCTTCTCGCCGCACCAGGACATCATCTCCCAGCGCCTGAAAACCCTGTTCCAGCTGCCGCGTCTCGGCCAGGGCATTCTTGTCGTGCCGATGACCACGGTGCTACATCGCTTACCACCGCGCGAGTTTCTGGGCGGTTCGGTATTACTGCTCGAGATCGGCCAGCAACTGGACATCGACCAGATGCGCATCAACCTCGACGCCGCTGGCTACCGCTGTGTCGACACCGTCTACGAGCACGGGGATTACGCGGTGCGCGGAGCACTGCTCGACCTGTTCCCGATGGGCAGCACCCTGCCCTACCGGATCGACCTGCTGGACGACGAAATCGAGACACTGCGCACCTTCGACCCGGAAACCCAGCGCTCAATCGACAAGGTGGATCGCATTCACCTGCTACCAGCCAAGGAGTTCCCGCTCGACAAGTCGGCCCTGACCGGATTCCGCGCCCGCTTTCGCGAGCGGTTCGAGGTCGATCACCGGCGCTGCCCTCTGTATATGGATCTGAGCGAAGGCCTGATTCCACCCGGCATTGAATACTACCTGCCGCTGTTCTTCGACGAACTGGGCAGTCTGTTCGACTATCTGCCAGACAACACCCGGCTATTCACCCTGCCCGGCATCGAACAGAACGCCGAACATTTCTGGCAGGACGTCCGCACCCGACATACCGAACAAGGTGTCGATCCGACCCGACCACTGCTGCCACCGGGCGAGCTGTTTCTGCCGGTTGAAGAAGCCTTTGCACTGCTGAAGCAGCATCCGCGCGTCGTTTGTCATCAGGATCGCCCGGACGAATCGCAGGCCAGTGTATTTGACTGCCCGCTGCCGCCCGAACTGGCGATCGACAACAAGCTGGAAAACCCGCTGGCGGCTCTTCAGCGCTTTCTGCAGCAACATCCGGGGCGCACCCTGTTCGTCGCCGAGACCGCCGGCCGCCGCGAAGCACTGACCGAACTGCTGGCCCGCATTCAGATCAAACCTGACGAGATCGACAGCTGGCCGGCATTCAGCGCTGCCAGCAGCCCCGTTGCCATCACCATCGCACCACTCGACCAGGGCATGCTGATCAACAGCGCAGGTGTGGCCCTGATCGCCGAAAGCCAACTGTTCGGCCAGCGCGTGATGCAGCGCCGCCGCCGCGGCAAAGCGACCGATCTCGGCGACGCGGTGATCCGCAACCTGACCGAGCTGCGCGAAGGTGCACCGGTGGTTCACATCGATCACGGCGTCGGCCGCTACCGTGGCCTGACCAACCTGACGGTTGAAGACCAGCAGGCCGAGTTTCTGGTACTCGAATACGCCGATGAGGCGACCCTGTACGTGCCGGTGGCCAACCTGCACCTGATCGCCCGTTACTCCGGCAGCGACGACGACAGCGCCCCCCTGCACCGTCTTGGCTCCGATCAGTGGCAGAAAGCCCGCCGCAAGGCCGCCGAGAAGGTTCGCGACGTTGCCGCCGAGCTGCTCGATGTGTATGCCCGCCGCGCCGCGCGCCAGGGCTTCAGCTTTGCCGACCCCGAGCAGGACTACCAAAGCTTTGCCGACGACTTCCCGTTCGAGGAAACCGCCGACCAGCTGGCCGCCATCGAAGCCGTATTCAAGGACATGACCAGCCCGCAACCGATGGATCGCCTGGTCTGCGGCGATGTCGGCTTCGGCAAGACCGAGGTTGCCATGCGCGCGGCCTTCCTCGCGGTGCACAGCGGCAAGCAGGTTGCGGTACTGGTGCCGACCACCCTGCTCGCCCAGCAGCACTACAACAGCTTCAAGGACCGCTTTGCCAACTGGCCGGTGCGGGTTGAAGTGATGTCGCGCTTCAAGTCCGCCAAGGAAGTCAAAGCCGCCGCTGCCGAGCTGGCCGAAGGCAAGGTCGACATCATGATCGGCACCCACAAGCTGCTGCAGGGCGACGTCCAGTTCCAGGATCTCGGCCTGGTCATCATCGACGAAGAGCACCGCTTCGGTGTGCGCCAGAAGGAAGCGCTGAAGGCGCTGCGTAGCGAAGTCGACGTGCTGACCCTGACCGCCACGCCGATTCCACGCACCCTGAACATGTCATTCTCCGGCATGCGTGACCTATCAATCATTGCCACGCCGCCGGCGCGACGGCTGTCGGTTAAAACCTTTGTCATGGTGCAGCAAAAACCCGTGGTCAAAGAGGCAATCCTGCGTGAGCTGCTGCGTGGCGGTCAGGTCTATTACCTGCACAACGATGTCGAGACAATCGAGAAGTGCGCAGCCGATCTGGCCGAACTGGTACCAGAAGCCCGCATCGGCATCAGTCACGGCCAGATGCCCGAGCGCGCGCTGGAGCAGGTGATGCGCGATTTCTATCACCGCCGCTTCAACATTCTGGTCACCAGTACGATCATCGAGACCGGCATCGACGTCCCCAGCGCCAACACCATCATCATCGAGCGCGCCGACAAGTTTGGCCTGGCACAGCTGCATCAGCTGCGCGGACGCGTCGGCCGCAGCCACCATCAGGCCTATGCCTACCTGCTAACCCCGGAAGGTCGCAAGATCACCAGCGACGCCGAGAAACGCCTGGAGGCCATTGCCGGCGCCCAAGACCTTGGTGCAGGCTTTACCTTGGCCACCCACGATCTGGAAATTCGCGGCGCAGGCGAGTTGCTGGGCGAAGGCCAGAGCGGCCAGATTCAGGCAGTCGGCTTTACCCTCTACATGGAAATGCTGGAACGCGCCGTCAAGGCGATCAAGCAGGGCAAGCAACCGGAACTGGAGCAGCCTCTTGGCGGCGGAACCGATATCAATCTGCGCCTGCCCGCACTGATTCCCGAAGAGTACCTGCCGGACGTCCACGCCCGCCTGATCCTCTACAAACGCATCGCCAACGCAGCGGACGAAGAAGCGCTGAAGGATCTGCAGGTTGAGATGATCGACCGTTTCGGTCTGTTGCCCGAGCCGGTCAAAACCCTGTTCCGCATTACCACACTTAAACTGCGCTGCGAGCCACTGGGTATAACCAAGGTCGACGTTGGCGCGGAGCACGGCCGGATCGAGTTTGCCGCTGACACGCGGATCGACCCGATGGTGCTGGTGCGCATGATTCAGGACAGCCCGCAACGCTATCGACTTGAAGGCGCAACGGTATTTCGCTTCAATTCGCCCATGGGCAACGCCGAGCTGCGCCTGAATACGGTTGAAGCCTTATTTGAACGCCTCACCGAAACCCCGAAAGACACCCCTAAAGGCAAAGGAAAACGCCCATGAAACTGTTGAGCAAACTGCTCTCCGTCGCCCTGCTGTCCACCCTAGCCTGCGTTTCGCTGTCTGCCAACGCTGAAGACTATCTGGTTGAGGTGGTGTTCTTCGGGCAGCCATCTGCGCCACTGGTTCAGGGCACGCCTCCGGACCTGGACTGGGCTGCCGAGGCAGTTGACCTCGAAGGGACCGCACGCACCGACGTACGCACCATCGATCAGACGCGCTACCGGCTGAGCAACCAGGCTCGCAAGCTGGAGCAAAGCGGTTATCAGATATATCTGCATCAGGCTTGGACTCAGCCGCTGGACAATGATCTGATCGTCGCCCTGCATCGCGGCAATGCCGACAATGGCATCTATCCCATTCAGGGATTGGTCAACCTGCGGCAGGAGAACCTGACTGAACTGAAAGTCGCGTTCTGGCGTAATCGTTCGGCAGCAGAGCTGCAACTGCAGTCCGAAACGCCGCTAATCTCAGAGTTTCTGCATCAAACCCGCGCCTTGCGCCCGGGCGAGGTTCATTATCTGGACCACCAAAGCCTTGGCATGCTAGTAACCATCAGCCGCTGAACGGACGACCACCGCGCGCTCAGGCGCGCGGTGAGGCCTTGAGAACCTGCTGCAGCACCGCCTTAACCTGCTGCATCCCGGCATGAACAACCGCTTCAATCGCCTCCATGGTGATCACCTCCGTCGCCTTACCGGCAGCCGGGTTCACCACCAGTGCCAGACAGGCGTACGCCACATCCAGCTCTCGAGCCAATGCGGCTTCCGGCATGCCAGTCATACCCACCAGATCAGCACCATCACGCTCGAGCCGCCGAATTTCCGCCGCCGTCTCCAGTCGAGGCCCCTGGGTCGCAGCATAGACGCCGCCAGGGAGGCACTGATGCCCGTGCGCACGGAGCGCTCCAAGTAATTGCTGACGCAACGACTCGTCGTAAGGCGAGGTGAAGTCAATATGCGTCACCGCCTCCAGATCATCCTCGAAGAACGTAGAGGCCCGCCCCCAGGTGTAATCAATCAGCTGGTCCGGCACACAGAATGCACCGGTACCCAGCGCTGGATGAATCCCGCCGACCGCGTTGACCGCAATGATGCGATCAACACCGGCTTCACGCAGGGCCCAGATATTGGCGCGATAGTTCACCCGGTGCGGCGGTATACGATGCGGGTGACCATGGCGCGCCAGGAAGCAGACCAACTGTCCACCGATGCGCCCTCGCACCACGGGTGCTGACGGCTCTCCCCACGGCGTCTGAACCTGGTCTTCGCCCTCAATCTCCAGCCCGTCCAGCGCACTGAGGCCGGTACCGCCGATAACGCCCCAAGTTCCGCTCACGCGTCGTTCTCCTGCAGCTCACGCGCAGACTCACGCAGCCGCCCGCCAGCATCCTGAGCACTACGCAACTCGAGCGCATCCGGCAAATGAATGGTCGACGTCGGGAACGCGACCTGCGCTTCATGCTTCTCGATAATGGCCAGAATCTTGAGCAATACATCTTCTTTCACGCGATGGAATTCAGCCCAGACTGGCGTAGTGAAGCAGTAAATAAAGAAGTCGACCGAAGACGGCGCACAGCGATCAAAGAACACCATCAGCGTCTGCTCCTGATCGATATCCGCGTGACTCTGCAGCATCTTGCGCACGTCGGCCACGATCGGCTCCATGCGCTTGATATCGTCATAACGAATGCCGATATGCTCGTAGATCCGCCGATGGGTCATGCGCGAGGGGTTTTCCACCACAATGTTGGCGAACACTGCATTGGGGATATACAGCGGACGCTTGTCGAACGTGCGAATCCGCGTCAGGCGCCAACCGATCTCCTCAACCGTCCCTTCGATATTGCGATCCGGCGAGCGCACCCAGTTACCGACCACGAACGGACGATCAAGATAAATCATCAAGCCGCCGAAGAAGTTGGCAAGCAGATCCTTGGCAGCAAAGCCAACGGCAATACCACCAATACCACCGAATGCCAGCACCCCGGAAATGCTGTAACCCAGCGATTGCAGCACCACAAGCGCCGCGGTAATGACCACTGAAGCCCGCAGCAGCTTGCCTATCGCGCTAACGGTGGTCTGGTCAGCCGGCGTCTCGCGATAATAGGGGTCCACCAGGCGCCGCTCGACCTGCTGCATCATGCGCAAAATGAACCAGGTCAATAGCACTATCAGCAGCACGCGCTGTACCTGATCAAGCACGTGCGCCAGGCTCTCGTCCATCTGCACCGCAGTAATCCGAGCCGCCCACATCAGCCCCATGCTCCAGATCAGCACCCAGGCTGGCCGACGCGCCGCGCCCACTAGGGCGTCGTCCCAAATATTGCGGGTTTTCTCTGCACGTTTCTGCATGTGATCCAGCACACGCTTGGCGATGTAGGCGCTCACCAACGATGCCAGCACCACGGCAAACACATGATAGATCCAGGCCTCGCCAATCAGCGGAAGCTGCTCAAGCTGCAGCTGCTCCGGCAGCTGTTCAATGAAGTCATTCAAACCAGATCAAACTCCCTCAACAAAGAAACTGCCTGATGCCACTCAGGCGCCGCACGGTAGTCAACACCGGCCGGTGTGCACGTCAGCATGCGCGCGATCCGGGCCGGGCATTGCAAACCTTGCTTCTGCGCGTGCACCAAGCCCTCTTCCGCCGCCGCACGATCATTACAGATCAGCAACATGTCGCAACCCGCCGCCTGCGCCGCATCAACCCGTTCAGCCATACCGCCAACCGCATGCGCACCGGCCATGGTCAGATCGTCACTGAAGATAACCCCATCAAAACCCAGCTCCGCCCGCAGAATGTCCTGCAGCCAGCGGGTCGAGAAACCAGCCGGCAAGGCATCGACCTGCGAATACACAACGTGCGCCGGCATAATCCCATCGAGTTTGCCCGCAAGCGCCGCAAAGGGCACGAGATCAGTACGTCGAATCTCATCCAGCGGGCGCTCATCGACCGGCAGCGCAAAATGTGAGTCCGCTTCAGCCCAGCCGTGCCCCGGAAAGTGCTTGCCGGTAGCGGCCATACCCGCCGCGTGCAAACCATCGATATAGGCGGCCGCCAGCCGCGCAACCCGCGCAGGATCGCCACCCAGCGAACGGTTACCAATCACCTGGCTACGGCCGTAATCAAGGTCCAGGACAGGTGCAAAGCTGATATCGATACCGCAAGCGAGCATCTCCGTCGCCATAACCCAGGCCGCCGCCTGGGCGACAGACTCGACACGGCCGTCGTCAACCGCAGCCACATCCGCCAACGCCGGCAAGCGCAGTACGTCGCGGCGCAAGCGCTGGACCCGCCCACCTTCCTGGTCAATCGCAATCAGCATGTCCGGACGCTCCTTGCGGATTGAGCGCACGAGCTCAGCAACCTGACGGGGCGACTCGGTATTGCGCGCAAACAAGATCAAGCCGGCGACTTCCGGTTGACGCAACAACTGCCGATCCTCTGCTTCCAGCCAAAGGCCAGGCAGATCCAACATCAAGGCACCCTGTTTCAATATTACTTCTCCTGAATACGGTAACGCGCCCTCAAAGCGCATCAATCTGAACGCTACAACCGACCGGTGTGCGTTCGAACAGTTCCAGCATGTCGGCATTGCGCAGACGGATGCAGCCATGAGAAAGCGGCTCACCCATCGGCTGATCGTCACCAGTACCATGCAAATAGATATAGCGGCGCTGGGAATCGACCCGACCACCACGATTGAATCCGACCTGCTCGCCGCAGAGCCAGAGAATACGCGTCAGGATCCAGTCCCGTTGCGGGAACCGATCCGCCAACGCTTGCGACCAAATCTCGCCAGTAGGACGCCGGCCGATAAACACCGCACCCAGCGGCAAACCATCGCCAATGCGCGCACGCACGCGGTGGGCACCGCGCGGCGTACATCCGGACCCCTCCTGCTCGCCAGGCCCGTTAAGTGCAGTAGAAACGATATAGCGACAGACCGGCTCACCGGCGCGGTAGCCGATTAGCGTCTGATCGTTCAGGGAAATATGGATATGATCAAGCTGCATGTCACCTCCGGCGCTGCGCACACCTTAGCGGACAGCGCAGCGCAGGTAAATGCAGCCTAGAGTGCCACCACTTCGGGGCTCGCAAGCGCAGCGCTTTCAGCGCGCATGCCTGCGGCCAGGAAAGGCACCATCAGGCGCAAGACATCATCTACGGGACGAGGCTCGCCCAGCTCGGCTTCCGCAATGGCCCGCAGCGCCTTCATGCTCGACATGGTGAACGCTGCACTACCAAGCATAAAGTGCACGCGCCAGAACAACTCCTGCGGAGGTATGCCCGGCACCGCACTGACCAGAAGTTGCATATAACGCTGAAATACCTTGCCATACACTTCACTGAGGTATTTGCGCAAATGGCCTTGGCTCTGATTGAATGCCAGACCAAGCAAGCGCATGAAGGTAGAAAGGTCATTACCACTACGCGGCTTCACTGCTAGCGCCTGATGCACCAGCATCTCCAGCAGAGCCTCGAGCGTCAGCGGCGTGTCCTTGTCCCGCGACTCACGCAAGTCCAACTCTTTCTCAAGGCTGCTGACGAATGGATCAAGGAAGCGCACGAATACCGCTTGAATCAGCGCCTTCTTCGACCCGAAGTGATAGTTAACGGCGGCCAGATTTACGCCCGCCTTGCTGGTGATAAGGCGCAGAGAGGTTTCAGCAAAACCTTTTTCGGCGAAAAGCTGTTCAGCGGCGTCAAGAATTCGCTTGACCGTGTCGGACTGCGCCATGCGCTCCCCCAGTGAGACAAACAATCGTTTCAAACATACGTTTAAAACGAATTTAGTGTCAACCCCAAGCCTGCTCCCCGCGCCAATCAGTCGCGCCACTCTCCCACTCCTTTATCAATCCGCTCAAGTAAACGGCATCAACATTGGGGGTTGCCGAGACAAAACAACTGTATATAATCCCAGATACTGGATAAAAACACAGGCTAACCGCGATGCAGAAACTAACCGCGCGACAACAGCAGGTTCTGGCATTCATCAAGGAATACATGGACAGCAATGGCTATCCGCCGACCCGGGTCGACATCGCCAAAACCTTGGGCTTCAAATCGCCCAATGCCGCCGAAGACCACCTGCGCGCGCTAGCCCGCAAAGGCGCAATCGAGATGATCCCCGGCGCATCCCGTGGCATCCGACTGCCAGAGTCAGAGAACGAAGCAAACGATGATCAGTTACCAGTAATCGGCCGGGTCGCCGCTGGCGCGCCCATCATGGCACTGGAAAACATCGAAGATCATTGCCGCATATCCCCCGACTTTTTCACCCCGCGCGCCGACTACCTGCTGCGCGTTCAGGGAGAAAGTATGAAAGACATCGGCATCATGGATGGCGACCTGCTGGCCGTGCACCGCACCAGCGAAGCTCGAAATGGCCAAGTCATCGTCGCGCGCATCGGCGAGGAAGTGACCGTCAAGCGCTTCCAACGCCAGGGCCGCAAAGTGTCGTTGATTGCAGAAAATCCGGACTTCAAGCCAATTGAAGTCGATCTCGCAGAACAGGAACTTACCATTGAAGGTTTAAGCGTCGGAGTTATCCGCCGCTGAGGAGCTGATCATGCAGTACGCCCGCACCGAGCAACAGACCCTGACTCAGACTGACCTGTTTCATAACGCCTTGATGGCGACACGTCTCAAGCACCACGCCTTCGAGCAACCCGTTCACGCCAGCCCGCAAGAGGATGAGCCGGACGGCAGCTACAGCGAGATGACGCTGCAAGGCAGCGCCCGTCAATGCTTGCAGTGGCTGGCTCCGGTATTGCGCGAACTAAGCCAGAAGGACTGCCGCCGCTGGCTTACGCTGATCGACCCGCCTGCCTCGGTTAGCCAACAGTGGCTGCGAGGGGCCAACCTCGACCCTCAGCGCATCATGATTGTGCGCTCCAAGGCTGGCATGGATAGCCTTAAGCTCTGCTGTGACCTGCTCAAGATGGGCGGCAGCCATACCGTCGTCAGCTGGCTCGACCGCGACAGCTGCGTAGCCCCTCGCCTCGAGCGTGCGGCGCAGGTCGGTCGCTGCCAGAGCCTGAACGTTCACCTTGGCTGAGAGCAGATACAAAAAAGGCCAGCTAGCTGCTGGCCTTTCTGGTGCTCATGGCACGTCCAAAATCACTTAGTGCAGAACGCGACTTTCAGGAATAACCTCGTCGTCGCCATCGTCCTCATCCATCATCTGACCCGCTGCCTGCATACCAGCGCTGATCATTGCCTTGGCAACTTCGATATAACTTTCCTGCAGATACTCGCGCGCATCGCGGGAGAATTCGATCACCACCAACGGCTCACCTTCTTCGTCGGAACGGCGCAGAGCAACCTTGCCGTTGGCGAGCTCGACGATTTCAAGGAAGGGTGAAGGCATTGCGGAGATCTCCTGTCTGAACTGCGCGCAGTGTAACACAGCGCCGCATTCAGGGCATCCGCGATCCCGCCGTCACCACTCCTGCATGCCGTCCCGATAGGCCCGTACGCGACGGGAAATTTCCTGCAACGCCTCCTCCGCCTGCCCGCTGGTCCATTCGGCGACAGGAGTAGCACTGGTAGCAATCAGAGAGTTGGTCGAGTTATCGACAGGCTGCGGCGGCGCCTGCAGGCGTTGCCAGGCAGCAATAACACCCGCGAGCCAAGTTTCCGAGTTGTCGGCCAACTCGGTCAACTCAGCCAATTCAGGGCCGGGAAAACGCGTCACCACGGAGGGAATCAACACGCCCTCCACATCACGCGCATCGACCAGCGGCCAGCGGTAGCGATCCGCAACCTCATGAATCAGCGCCAGAACACCCCGATACAGGTGAAACACCGCATGCTCACGATGGTACTGCGCCTGCGTCAGCGCATCGATCGCATCACTCTGCTCCGCCTGCTGCCAGGATTCGATAGCCCGGCGAGCAAAGTACAACGCCTGATTGGTGCGGGTATAGACTTCGTTAGCCATGGTTGCCTGCCTTACCGCTTGGCCTTCTTGCTGCGACCGTCATCCACCGACCACCGCTTGCCATCATGGAATGCCCGCCATCCTGTGGGCTTACCCTCAACCTCGGTCTGCACATACTGCTCTTTAGTCTTGCGACTATAGCGCACGACGGTCGGATTACCGTCCGGATCAGCCACTGGCGCATCGAGCAGGAAATGATACTTCGGATCGATCTCCGACTTGTGCGGAATCAACTCCTTGACCAATGGCGCCCGAGTTTCCCGGTTTTTCGGGAACTGGCTTGCCGCCAGGAACAGGCCGGAGGCACCGTCACGCAGCACATAGACGTCGTCGACCTTCTCGCACTTGAGCTCTGGCATCGGCACTGGATCAGCCTTCGGCGGCGCAGCCTCGCCGTTGCGCAACAGCTTGCGGGTGTTCTTGCACTCGCTGCTGGTACAACCGAAATACTTGCCGAAACGCCCGGTCTTGAGCTGCATTTCGCTGCCGCACTTGTCGCATTCGAGCGTCGGGCCGTCGTAGCCTTTGATCTTGAACTGACCCGCTTCAATCTCAAAACCCGAACAGTCCGGATTGTTACCACAGACGTGCAACTTGCGCCGCTCGTCGATCAGGTAACTGTCCATGGCGGTACCACAAATAGCACAGCGGTGCTTGCCACGCAGTACGCGCGACTCGCCCTCTTCATCATCCGCTGCCACCTCGTTGCCCGGCACCAGATTGATGGTCGCCTTGCAACGCTCTTTCGGCGGCAGCGCGTAGCCGGAACAGCCGAGAAACACACCGGTCGAGGCGGTGCGAATCATCATCGGCCGACCGCAGTCCTGGCACGGGATGTCGGTCAGCGTGGGCTGATTTGCGCGCATGCCCTTGTCTTCGCCAGACGCAGACGCGGCACCCAGCTTGGCACTGAAATCGGCGTAAAAGTTGTTCAGCACCTGTTTCCAAAGCACCTCACCGTGAGCCACGTCATCCAGCGACTCTTCCATCTTTGCAGTGAAGCCATAATCCATCAGGTTCGGAAAGCTTTCATTCAGGCGCTCAGTGACGATGTCGCCCATCTTCTCCGCATAAAACCGGCGGTTGTTGAGAGTGACGTAGCCACGATCCTGAATCGTCGAAATAATCGACGCGTAAGTGGATGGGCGACCGATACCGCGCTTCTCCAGCTCCTTTACCAGGCTCGCCTCGGCGTAGCGCGCCGGCGGCTTGGTAAAGTGCTGCTTGGGATCCAGGCCCTGCAGCGCCAGAACGTCATCGACCTTGATCTCCGGCAACACCTCGTCTTCGCCACCCTTGCCCTGCTGCGGCATCACACGGGTATAACCATCAAACTTGAGAATACGGCCCTTGGCACGCAGCTCAAACTCGCCAGCAGCCACCTGGATACTGGTCGACAGGTACTTGGCCGGCGTCATCTGACAGGCCACGAACTGACGCCAGATCAGCTCGTACAGGCGCTCAGCATCGCGCTCCATACCCTTGAGGTCGGTCTGCTTGAGCTTAACGTCGGAAGGACGGATTGCTTCGTGCGCTTCCTGCGCTCCTTCCTTGCTGCTGTACAGGTTTGGCTTCTCCGGCAAATAGGCTTCGCCAAAGTTGCTTTCGATATAGCCACGCGCCATCGCAATGGCGTCCGCCGACAGATTAGTCGAATCGGTACGCATATAGGTGATGTAACCAGCCTCATAAAGACGCTGGGCCATCATCATGGTTTTCTTGACGCTGAAGCCCAGGCGCGTGCTCGCAGCCTGCTGCAGCGTTGAGGTGATAAAAGGCGCGTTGGGGCGCGAGCTGGTCGGCTTGTCCTCGCGCTTGACGGCCTTGTACGCCGCTTTTTCCAGCACAGCCAACGCCGCGTCAGTCTGCGCTTTGTTGGTCGGACGGAAGGTCTCACCGTTCTGTTTTACCACCTCAAAGCGAACGCTTTCAGCTTTGGGCGTATTGAGGCGCGCATGAACTTCCCAGAACTCTTCTGGTACAAAAGCACGGATTTCACGCTCACGGTCAACGATCAGCTTGACCGCTACCGACTGCACACGGCCAGCCGACAGGCCACGGGCAATTTTCTGCCACAGCAATGGCGAGACCATGTAACCCACTACGCGGTCGAGAAAGCGACGCGCCTGCTGGGCATTGACCCGGTTCATATCCAGCTCACCGGGTTCGGAGAAGGCCTCCTGAATGGCCTTCTTGGTAATTTCGTTGAACACCACGCGCTTGTAGCGCGAGTCGTCGCCGCCGATGCTCTCGCGCAGGTGCCAGGCGATGGCTTCCCCTTCGCGGTCCAAGTCCGTTGCGAGATAGACGGTGTCAGCATCCTTGGCCAGACGACGCAATTCGTCGACGACCTTCTCCTTGCCGGGCAGGATTTCGTAGTGCGCTTTCCAGTCGTTCTCAGGATCGACACCCATGCGCTTGACCAACTGGGCTCGCGCCTTCTGCTGCTTCTCCTGCTCGCTGGCGGCGACCTTACGGCCACCCTTGGGTTTGCTTTCGGTCTTGCCACTGCCGCTGGTGGGCAGGTCGCGAATATGGCCGATACTCGACTTCACCACATACTCGTTGCCGAGATACTTGTTGATTGTCTTGGCCTTGGCTGGCGACTCCACAATGACCAGTGCTTTTCCCATGGATACTTGTTTTCCTGACCCGAACTGAACTCGAAACTGGCGACTCAGCCACATCGCTCGGCAGATTGCCGGATGGACTGGAGGGGCCAGAGCCTACACGTCTTCGCTGATAAAGGTAAAGCGCGGATGTGACTCCCCGTCAACCTCAACCACTTCATTGAACATGGCCAGCGGCCTTACCCAAAGATCGAACTCGCCATACAGCGTTCGATAAACAACCAACTGCTCCTCGGTCTCAGAGTGCCGCGCCAGACCAATGACTTGATAGTCCTTTCCTTTATAGTGCCGATAGCGCCCGGGACGCATTGTTGAACCTCCTCTGCCCACTGACAGCATCAATAAAAAAGCCGAGGCACAAGGCCTCGGCTTCCTGTAACACCTACTGACTTCAGACGCGCTCGAAGACCGTGGTGATACCCTGACCCAGACCAACGCACATGGTAGAGATACCAATGGTGCCGCTGTTCTGTTTCATGACGTTCAGCAGGGTGCCGGAGATACGCGCACCGGAGCAGCCAAACGGGTGACCCAGGGCGATCGCGCCGCCGTGCAGGTTCACCTTCTCGTCCATCTTGTCCAGCAACTTCAGGTCTTTCAGGACCGGCAGAGCCTGGGCGGCGAAGGCTTCGTTCAGTTCAACGAAGTCGACGTCATCCATGGTCAGGCCAGCGCGCTGCAGCGCCTTCTTGGTGGACGGAACCGGGCCGTAACCCATGATCGCCGGATCAACGCCCGCAACCGCCATGGAACGGATGACAGCCAGCGGCTCCAGACCCAGGGCCTGAGCGCGTTCGGCAGACATCACGATCATGCAGGAAGCGCCGTCAGTGATCTGCGAGGAGGTACCCGCAGTAACGGTACCGCCTTTCGGGTTGAACGCCGGACGCAGGGCAGCCAGGCTTTCCAGAGTGGTCTCCGGACGAATGGTTTCGTCGGTGGTGAACACTTTCAGGAAGCCGTTCTCGTCGTGGCCTTCCATCGGGATGATTTCATCCTTGAAGTTGCCTTCGACAGTGGCCTTGTGCGCCAGACGGTGAGAACGCTCACCGAAGGCATCCTGCTGCTCGCGGGTGATGCCATGCATCTTGCCCAGCATTTCAGCAGTCAGACCCATCATGCCGGACGCCTTGGCGGCATACAGCGACATGGCCGGGTTCGGATCAACACCGTGCATCATGCTGACGTGGCCCATGTGCTCGACACCACCAACGACGAACACATCACCGTTACCGGTCATGATCGCCTGAGCGGCGGTGTGCAGTGCGCTCATCGACGAACCGCACAGGCGGCTGACAGTCTGCGCAGCACTGGTGTGCGGAATCGGGGTCATCAGCGACGCCATGCGCGCGATGTTCCAACCCTGCTCCAGGGTCTGGTTTACACAGCCCCAGATCACATCTTCAACTTCTGCCGGATCGATCTTCGGGTTACGTGCCAGTACGCCAGTGATGAGGTTGGCGGACAGGGTTTCAGCACGCACGTTGCGATACATGCCGCCCTTGGAACGGCCCATCGGGGTGCGGCCGAAATCGACAATTACGACGTCTCTCGGATTCAGGCTCATAGATTTACTCTCGCTCTGTACGTTCCGCGGTTAACCGAAGAATTTCTGACCGTTCTTCGCCATTTCACGCAGCTTTTCAGTCGGTGCGTACATGGCGCCGAATTCGGCGTATTTGTCAGCGATGGCGACGAATTCCGCCACGCCGATGGTGTCGATGTAACGCAGGGCGCCACCACGGAAGGGCGGGAAGCCGATGCCGTAGATCAGACCCATATCTGCGTCAGCCGCGGACTCAACGATGCCGTCTTCCAGGCAGCGTACAGTTTCCAGACACAGCGGAACCATCATGATTTCGATGATTTCCTCGTCGGTCAGCTCGCGCTGCTCCAGAACCACTTCTTTCAGCAGTTCGTAAGCCTTCGCATCAACCACCTTCTTCGGCTTGCCCTTCTTGTCCATCTCGTAGGCGTAGAAGCCGCTACCGGTCTTCTGACCCAGGCGGCCAGCGTCATACATGACGTCGACAGCGGTGCGGGTCTTGTCAGCCATGCGATCCGGATAGCCTTCAGCCATGACGTCACGGCCGTGATGACCGGTGTCCATGCCGACAACGTCCATCAGGTAAGCCGGGCCCATCGGCCAGCCGAACTTTTCCATGACCTTGTCAACGCGCTGGAAGTCCGCGCCCATGCCGATCAGGCGAGCAAAGCCACCGAAGTACGGGAACAGAACACGGTTAACCAGGAAGCCGGGGCAGTCGTTGACGACAACCGGCGTCTTGCCCATTTTCTTGGCGTAAGCGACGGTAGTGGCAACAGCCTTGTCGCTGGACTTCGCACCACGGATAACCTCAACCAGCGGCATCATGTGTACCGGGTTGAAGAAGTGCATGCCGCAGAAGTTTTCCGGACGCTTGAGCGCCTCGGCCAGGTACGTGATGGAGATGGTCGAGGTGTTGGAGGTGAGGATGGTGTCTTCACCAACCTGGCCTTCAACCTCGGCCAGCACCGCGTGCTTGACCTTCGGGTTCTCGACAACCGCTTCAACCACCAGGTCAACTTCCTTGAAGTCGCCGTAAGACATGGTCGGACGGATAGCGTTCAGCGCCTTGGCCATTTGGTCGGGCTTCATGCGGCCCTTGGCAACGCGGCTGCCCAGCAGCTTGGACGCTTCGTCCAGACCCAGCTGAATGCCTTCCTCGCGGATATCCTTCATCAGGATCGGCGTGCCCTTAACCGCAGACTGGTAAGCGATACCGCCACCCATGATGCCTGCGCCAAGTACGGCAGCCAGCTTCACATCGCCAGCTTCCTTGTCGTACTTCTTGGCCTTGTGCTTGAGCACCTGGTCGTTCAGGAACAGACCTACAAGGCTGGCAGCAACCGAGGTCTTGGCCAGCTTGGCAAAACCGGCAGCTTCAATTTCCAGCGCCTTTTCGCGACCGTGGTTAGCCGCCTTCTGGATGGTCTTGATCGCTTCAACCGGTGCCGGGTAGTTCGGACCAGCCTGGCCAGCAACGAAACCTTTGGAGGTTTCAAACGCCATCATCTGCTCGATGGTGTTCAGCTTGACCTTTTCCAGCTTGGGCTGACGCTTGGCCTTGTAGTCCAGCTCGCCAGCGATGGCGCGCTTGATGACGTCGATAGCAGCGGCCTTGAGCTTGTCGTCAGCCACTACAGCATCGACAGCACCGATTTTCAGAGCCTTGTCTGCACGCTGCTCAGCACCGCCACAGATCCACTCGATGGCGTTGTCCACACCGATCAAACGCGGCAGACGCACGGTACCGCCGAAGCCCGGGTAGATACCCAGCTTGACTTCCGGCAGACCGATTTTTGCGCTTGCGGCCATGATGCGGAAGTCAGCAGCCAGACACATTTCCAGACCACCACCCAGCGCGATGCCGTTGATGGCAGCGACAGTGGGTACATTCAGATCTTCGAATGCATTGAAGATTTTGTTGGCTTCCAGGTTACCGGCAACCAGATCTTCTTCCGGCAGCTTGAACGTGCCTACGAATTCGGTGATATCGGCACCGACGATGAATACGTCCTTGCCGCTGGTGACAACAACACCGGTAACATCGGCATTGTTCTGGATGGCCTCTACCGCCGCCTGCAGCTCGGACAGAGTGGCGCTATTGAACTTGTTGACCGACTCGCCCTGCAGATCAAATCTGAGCTCGACGATGCCGTCTTCAAGGCCTTGAACCGTGATGGCTTTACCTTCGTAAATCATCAACTGATCTCCACGCTATGAAAAGCACATGAGAAACACCGGCCAGCCGCGTGCCTTTGCCGACACGTCAGCCCACCAGTGTCATGAACGATCCCGATAATCGGGTGATACGCTGAATCAAAAATTCATACGACCGTTTGATTCGGTGCGCACACCTTCTGTGAATTCGCCTCTATTGTCAATTGGGAGACGTGGCACAAGGCCAAACAAAACCACGCTAAAACCACGTAAAAATAGAACAAACACCTTAAAAAACAAACAGATAACAAAAACAGAAACACCCAACACAATGCGCCAACTTTATCAGTAGCACGCCCGAGAACGGCGCATTGAGTGAGCGCACGCACCACCGAAGAGCAGACAAATAAGCCCAGACAGGTGACTGTTAGCACCCTAGGATCAGCGCTATGCTTATTCACAAGACTTTGGCTGGCAGCCTGCAGGATAGAGCATAGAAACGGGCTGCACGCAGCTCTCCAAGACTGCTAGTATCGCTGCAAAAAAAGGAGAAAGAGCCAATGCTGTACAAACACGTGCTGGTAGCAGTAGACCTGATTGAAGAGTGTCGCGCTGTCGCCGACCACGCATTGCAGCTGGCCAATGCCCTGAACGCCAAGCTTTCCCTGCTGCATGTAGTGGAGCCACTGGCAATGGCCTACGGCGGAGACGTGCCGATGGACCTGTCCATGCTGCAACAGCAGCAGTTCGAACAGGCGAAAGAGCGGATGCAGCTGTTTGCTGCCGACTACGGCTTGCCGGAGGAGCAATTGCAGATCGCCTTCGGCCACCCCCGGCAGGAAATCCACCGAATCGCTACCGAGCAGGACTGCGACCTTATCGTCGTCGGCAGTCACGGCCGCCATGGTCTGGCTCTGTTACTGGGGTCCACTGCCAACGACGTACTGCACGGCGCACCCTGTGACGTCATTGCCGTTCGCCTTGGCAAGAAGAGCTGAGCTCCCTTCCCACCCAGACCACAGAGGGTGGGCCGAAGCTACGGCCCACCCTGTACTGCCCTGATTAACCGCCAGCCATATCCTCAAGCTCGGCCCAGCGCTCCATCGCCGCATCCAGCTCGGCCTGCTTGGCCTCAACCGCCGCCAGCACTGGCGCAGTAACCTCATGTGACTGCAGATAGAACTCAGGATCACCGACCTGCGCCTGCAAGGCATCCAGCTCGGCCTCCAGCTTTTCCAGCACGGCAGGCAGCCCATCCAGCTCACGCTGCAACTTGTAGCTGAGTTTGGTCTTGCCAGCTGCCGCCGGCGCCGCCGCAACCGGCTCGGGGGCAGACGCAGCAACTGGCGCGCTCTGCGGCTGTGCTTTCTCACCCCACTCCGCCAGCTGATCCACACTGCCGCCCTGGCGCAACCAGTCCGCATAACCACCAACGTACTCGCGCACCCGCCCTTGCCCTTCAAACACCAGGCTGCTGGTCACCACGTTGTCGAGAAACGCTCGGTCGTGGCTGACGATCAGCACAGTGCCATCGAACCCGGCGAGCACCTCTTCCAGCAACTCGAGCGTTTCCACATCAAGATCGTTGGTCGGCTCATCGAGCACCAGCATGTTGGCGGGCTTACTGAACAGACGCGCCAGCAACAGGCGTGCGCGCTCACCGCCAGACAATGCCTTTACCGGGGTTCGCGCCCGCTCCGCAGAGAACAGGAAGTCTCCCAGGTAACTGATGATGTGCCGACGATCGCCATTGATCTCGATAAAATCGCGCCCTTCGGAAATGTTGTCGATGACCGTCTTTTCCGGGTCCAACTGATCACGCAACTGGTCGAAGTAAGCGACTTCCAGCCGGGTACCACTATGAATCCGGCCACTGGTCGGCTGCAGCTGACCCAGCAGCAGCTTGAGCAGCGTGCTCTTACCCGAGCCGTTATTGCCAATCAGGCCGATGCGATCGCCACGAATCACGTTCAGCGACAGGTCACGCACCAGCGGCGACCGATCCGGCCACGCAAAATTGACGTTCTCCGCCTCGATAACCCGCTTACCTGACGCCTCGGCCGTTTCCAGCTGAAAGCTGGCTTTGCCCTGGCGCTCGACGCGTTGAGCACGCTCCTCACGCATGGCCTTGAGGGCACGTACACGGCCTTCATTACGGGTCCGACGGGCCTTGATGCCCTGGCGAATCCAGACCTCCTCCTGAGCAAGCTTCTTGTCGAACAACGCGTTGGCCGTAGCTTCAGCAGCCAGCTGCTGCTCCTTATGCTCAAGGAAACTGCGGTAATCGCCCTGCCAGTCGATCAACTGGCCACGGTCCAGCTCCAGAATCCGGGTCGCCAGTGCCTGCAGGAAGGCACGGTCGTGGGTAATAAACAGCACCGCACCACGGAACTCCAGCAGCACCGATTCCAGCCACGCAATGGTATGAATATCCAGGTGGTTGGTCGGCTCATCCAGCAGCAGCACATCAGGCTCGGCCACCAGCGCCTGCGCCAGCAGCACCCGGCGGCGCCAGCCGCCGGACAATTCAGACATCTGCTTGTCAGCCGGCAAGCCCAGACGGGTCAGCGTGGTATCAACCAACTGGTCCAGTCGCCAGCCGTCTTTGGCCTCCAACTGCACCTGAACCTTCTCAAGACGCGCCAGCTCGGCGTCACCCATCTCGCCGGTGATCAGGTGATGGTAATCGGCAAGCAGTTCACCCACGCCAGCCAAACCCGAGGCAACCACGTCGTAGACCGTCTTGTCATCAGCAGCAGGCAGTTCCTGCGGCAGCTGACCGATCTTCAGCCCCGGAGCAAACCAGATTTCCCCCTCGTCCGGCACCTGCTCACCAGTCACTAGGCGGAACAGGCTGGATTTGCCTGCGCCGTTGCGTCCAATCAAGCAGACCCGTTCGCCACGGTCGAGCTGAAAGCCGACCTTGTCGAGCAACGGATTGAGCCCGTAGGCCAGCGAAACATCGGAAAACGAGAGCAGCGGCATAAATCACCTGTTGGCTATCAAGCCGGACATTCTACCCTTTGCCGAGGCGCCCGATAACCGCTACACAGCAATTAACAAAAGCGCCCCTTTGCCGCCATCAACCAAACCGCTAAGCTGAGCAGACAGCTTTGTCGTCCGTCGCGTTCGCGACGAGCAGCTGACGTTCAACTGCACCACGCCGCCCTGCGGCAGGATCATCATGCGCATCCACATCCGTTCAGTAGTTTGCCGTACCCTCGTAGCCGCGTTATTGCTGCCGGCCCTTGCTCAAGCCAGCGGCCGCATCGAAAGCCAGCGACTGGCCTATGACCGCGCGCTCAGCAGCATCGAAAAACAGCAGTGGGACCAGTTCCGGCAACTGGAACCGGGCCTGCGTGACTACGTTCTTTACCCTTACGTACGCCAGGCCTACCTGAGCCAGACCTTCGCTACGGCCTCCGACAGCGACCTGGCCGACTTCGTCGACAAACACAGCGACCTGCCATTCGCCGCACGTCTGAAAGACCGCTGGCTGACCCGCCTGACAAGCGAAGGTAAGTGGAACCTGTTCGATCAGCACTACCTCGAAGCCGACCGCAACGCCAGCCAGGACTGTCGCCGCGCCATGCACCAGTGGGACCTTGGCGATCGCACCGGCGCGATGCAGCAGGCACAGGCGCTCTGGACCGTTGGCCGCTCCCAACCCAACGCCTGCGACCCACTGTTCGAGCGCTGGCGTGCCGCCGGGGGCCTGACCGACGAGATCGTCTGGCAGCGCATCCGGCTTGCCCTGCTGTACCGTCAGGACGCCCTTGCGCGCTACCTGGCCAAATTAGTGCAGCAGAACCAGGCCCTCGCAACCCTGTTTGTCGATACCGCCACCCAGCCAACCAAGCTGCGCGACACCGCTCGCTACCGCAACCTGCCGAGCAAGCAGATGACCGACATCGCCACCGTCGCGTTGCGCCGCATGGGTCGTGATGACGCCAGCGGAGCACTCGGTCTGTGGCCCGACTACAAGGACCTGCCCTACAGCGAAGAGGATCGTCTCGCGATCACCCGCGATATCGGCGTGCGCCTGGCCAAGAAGGTCGACCCCGCTGCCCTGCCCTTCATGGCTGCCAACGATCCCCAGATGAAGGATGACGAAGTCAGCGAGTGGCGCGTCCGTCTGGCGCTTCGCACCCGCCAGTGGGATACCGCGCGCCAGCTAACCCAGCAACTCCCAGCGTCGCTGGCGCAACAAAGCCGCTGGCAGTACTGGCGTCTGCGCAGCACCCAGCTATCGTCCAGCGCCGCCGGCGAACTGGTCAGCGAATACAAGTCGCTGGCACAGGAGCGGGATTTTTACGGCTTCCTCGCCGCCGAGCGTGCTCGCCAGCCTTACGCCCTGAATCACCAGCGCGCGAGCGTCGCCGACGATGTCATGCGCAGCGTGCAACAGGACCCGGGCATCTTGCGCGCTCGTGAGTTCCTCAACCGCAACGATGTCATCAGCGCACGCCGCGAGTGGTACCACGCCGGAGAGCGATTCAATCGCGAGCAATTGATTGCCCAGGCGGTGCTCGCCAACGAAATGGCCTGGTACTTCCCGGCCATCCGCGGCATCAGCCAGGCGCAATACTGGGACGATCTGGATATCCGCTTCCCGATGGCCTACCAGCAACCCATTCAGGATCAGGCCCGAGCGCGCCAGATAAACTCCACCTGGGTCTACGCCATCACGCGCCAGGAAAGCGCCTTTATGGCCGACGCCCGCTCCCATGCCGGCGCCATGGGCCTGATGCAGCTGATGCCAGCCACGGCGCGCGAGACCGCACGCCGCTACGCCATACCCTATTCTGGCAACGCGGACGCACTGATCCCTGAACGCAACATCGCGCTCGGCGCAGCCTACCTGTCAGGGCTGAGCCAGCAGTTCAGCGGCAACCGGGTACTGGCCTCTGCCGCCTACAACGCCGGCCCAGGACGAGTACGTCAATGGACTCGCGGCATGGGCAGCCTGCCGGCAGACGTCTGGATTGAGGCGATCCCGTTCGACGAGACCCGCAAGTACGTGCAAAGCGTACTGAGTTATGCCGTTATCTACGGCCAGAAACTCGGCATCCAGCAACCGGTCATGGAGCAGCATGAGCGCTATCTGGAGCCATAAAAAAGGCCTCTTGCCGCGCAGGCAAGAGGCCTTTTCATTTGAGCCAGCGATCAGGATTCCAAACGCTGCAGTCGGGTGCGTACGGTTTCCACCAACTGGTCGGGCTGAAACTTGGAAAGAAAGCCATCACAGCCAACCTTCTCAACCATCGCCTTGTTGAAGTTACCGGACAGCGACGTGTGCAAGACTACGTACAGGTCTTTCAGACGCGGATCCTGACGAATTTCAGTCGTCAGGCGATAGCCGTCCATCTCGGGCATCTCTGCGTCGGTGATCACCATCAGCAGCCGCTCATTAATATCTTCACCCGCGTCAGCCCACGCCTTGAGCATCTTCAAGGCTTTCAGGCCGTCGGTTGCGACATGCAGCTTGAGGTCCAACTGGGCCAGCGTGTCACGCACCTGATTAACCCCGGTAGGCGAATCGTCCACTACCAGCACCTCGCGCCCGCGGGCACGCTCGAGTAGCGGATCTTCCAACAACGCATCACTGACGCGGGTGTTGAACGGCACAATTTCGGCCAGCACCTTCTCTACATCAATGATTTCGACCAGCCGCATATTTTCCAGTCGTGTGATTGCCGTCAGGTAGTGCGCACGCCCCGCCCCGCGCGGCGGCGGCTGCACCGCATCCCAATTAAGATTCAGAATGCGATCAACTGTACGCACCAGAAAAGCCTGAACAGAGAGGTTGTACTCCGTGACGATAATGGTGCTGTCCGGCTCGACCTTTTGCGGTTGCAGGCCAATAGCACCAGACAAATCAATAACCGGAATGGTCTGACCGCGCAGATGAATCACGCCGACCACGTGCGGGTGGCGCTGCGGCATCTGCGTCAGAGCAGGTAACGTAAGAACTTCGCGAATCTTGAAGACGTTGAGGGCGAACAGCTGCGGACCGGCCAGCTGAAACAGCAATATTTCGAGCCGGTTCTCACCTACCAGGCGAGTTCGCTGATCGACCGTGTCCAGTACCCCTGCCATAACAAGCCTCGCCAAACCGTAAACTCAAGGACTGGCAGGATGCCAGCCCGGTTACGGCAGTATAGCGCCAGTCATGCCAGGAAGGACAAGGGCTTATCAGCAGTAGGCATTCTCGGTAACGCTATGGTCGGTAACGTCACGCACACCGTTGATTTCCGGAATCCGCGCAACCAGCGTTTTCTCAATACCTTCCTTCAGCGTGACATCGACCATGCCACAGCCCTGGCAACCGCCGCCAAACTGCAGAATGGCAATACCGCCTTCTACTACATCAACCAGCTTCACATCACCACCATGACTGGCCAGACCCGGATTGATCTCAGTCTGCAGCAGGTAGTTGATGCGGTCATTCAGCGGACTGTCGTCATTGACCATCGGAACCTTGGCGTTGGGCGCCTTGATAGTCAGCTGCCCACCCATGCGGTCGGTGGCAAAGTCGACCAACGCTTCTTCCAGAAACGGCTCGCTGACCGCATCGATGAATACCTTGAAAGAATCTAGCGCCAAGAGACGGTCTTCAGGCTTTTCTTCACCGGGCTTGCAGTAGGCAATGCAGGTCTCGGCGTACGGGGTGCCCGGCTGAGTGATAAACACCCGGATGCCTACGCCCTCGGTGTCCTGCTTGGACAGCAGATCGGCCAAATACTCTTCTGCTGCCTTGGTAAAGGTAATGCCTGCCATGAAATGCCTCTTGCTCAATGACCTGAGGGTGCAAGTGTAAGGGATGCGGCGACACGAATAAAGCCCTACCTTTTTGCTTGGTTATTATCCAGAGCCTACAGAGATTCTGCCGACAGGCACGCCGTGGTATGCTTGCCGGCTTTTCAGCGCCTCTTTTCGGAGTACCCATGTCTGACCGTAGCACCCGCCTGACCGCCCTGCGCGACGCACTGCAGCAGCGTATTCTGATCCTTGATGGCGGCATGGGAACCATGATCCAGAGCTACAAGCTGGAGGAAGCGGACTACCGTGGCGAGCGTTTTGCCGACTGGCCGAGCGACGTCAAGGGTAACAATGACCTGTTGTTGCTGAGCCAAGGCCCGGTCATCGCCGAGATCCAGAAAGCCTATCTGGACGCCGGTGCCGACATTCTGGAAACCAACACCTTCAACGCCACCCAGATTTCTCAGGCCGACTACGGTATGCAGGCACTGGCGTACGAACTGAACGTGGCCGGCGCCCGCATCGCCCGCCAGGTGTGCGATGCCAAAACGCTCGAAACACCTGACCGCCCACGCTTTGTTGCCGGCGTGCTTGGCCCGACCAGTCGTACCTGTTCGATTTCGCCCGACGTCAACGATCCCGGCTACCGCAATGTCACCTTTGACGAGCTGGTCGAGAACTACACCGAGGCCACACGCGGCCTGATCGAAGGCGGCGCCGACCTCATCCTGATCGAGACCATTTTCGATACGCTGAACGCCAAGGCCGCGATCTTTGCGGTTCAGCAAGTGTTTGAAGAAGACGGCGTCGAGTTGCCGATCATGATTTCCGGCACCATCACCGACGCCTCAGGCCGCACTCTTTCCGGTCAAACGACCGAAGCCTTCTGGAACTCGGTGCGCCACGCCAATCCAATTTCGGTTGGCCTGAACTGCGCACTCGGCGCCAAAGAGCTGCGCCCCTATCTGGAAGAGCTGTCGAACAAAGCCAATACCCACGTCTCCGCCCACCCCAACGCGGGCCTGCCGAACGAGTTTGGTGAGTACGATGAGTCCCCGGCGCAAATGGCTGCTGTGGTCGAAGAATTCGCCGCCGCAGGTTTTCTGAACATCATTGGCGGCTGCTGCGGCACCACGCCTGGCCATATTCAGGCAATTGCCGAGGCGGTCGCCAAGTATCCGCCGCGCACGATCCCCGAGATCCCGCGTGCCTGCCGCTTGTCAGGCCTGGAACCGTTCACCATCGACCGCAACTCCCTGTTCGTCAACGTCGGTGAACGCACCAACATTACCGGCAGCGCCAAGTTCGCCCGCCTGATCCGCGAAGAGAATTACGCCGAAGCACTGGAAGTGGCTCAGCAGCAGGTTGAGGCCGGCGCTCAGGTGATCGACATCAACATGGACGAGGGCATGCTCGACTCCAAGGCGGCGATGGTGCGGTTCCTGAACCTGATCGCCTCCGAGCCGGATATCTCCCGCGTACCGATCATGATCGACTCCTCCAAATGGGAGGTAATCGAAGCCGGTCTGAAGTGCATTCAGGGTAAGGGCATCGTCAATTCCATCTCGATGAAGGAAGGCGTTGAGCAGTTCAAGCATCACGCTCGTCTGTGCAAGCGCTATGGTGCCGCTGTCGTCGTCATGGCCTTTGACGAGCAAGGCCAGGCCGACACCGAGGCGCGCAAGAACGAAATCTGCCAGCGCAGCTACGACATCCTGGTCAACGAAGTCGGCTTCCCGCCGGAAGACATCATCTTTGACCCGAATATTTTCGCCGTTGCAACCGGCATCGAAGAGCACAACAACTACGCCGTTGACTTCATCAACGCCTGTGCCTACATCCGCGATAACCTGCCGTATGCGCTGAGCTCGGGCGGTGTATCCAACGTTTCGTTCTCGTTCCGCGGCAACAACCCGGTGCGCGAGGCTATCCACTCGGTCTTCCTCTATTACGCGATCCGCAACGGCCTGAGCATGGGTATCGTCAACGCGGGCCAGTTGGAGATCTACGACGAGATCCCGGCTGAACTGCGTGAGCGCGTCGAAGACGTTGTCCTCAACCGCAGCGACGAAGCTACCGAGGCCCTACTCGCCATCGCCGACCAGTTCAAGGGCGACGGCAGCGTCAAGGAAGCGGAAAACGAGGAATGGCGCAGCTGGCCGGTTGAGAAACGCCTTGAGCACGCACTGGTCAAGGGCATCACCACCTGGATCGTCGAAGATACCGAGCTCGCCCGCCAGGCCTGCACGCGCCCGATCGAGGTGATTGAGGGCCCGCTGATGGCTGGCATGAACGTGGTCGGCGACCTGTTCGGCTCCGGCAAAATGTTCCTGCCGCAGGTGGTCAAATCCGCCCGGGTGATGAAACAGGCGGTTGCCCATCTGATCCCCTTTATCGAAGAAGAGAAAGGCGACACCCCCGAAGCCAAGGGCAAGATCCTGATGGCCACGGTCAAAGGCGACGTACACGATATCGGCAAGAACATCGTCGGCGTGGTACTTGGCTGTAACGGCTACGACATTGTCGACCTGGGTGTAATGGTGCCGGCGGAGAAGATCCTGCAGACCGCCATTGATGAGAAGTGCGACATCATTGGTCTGTCCGGCCTGATCACCCCGTCGCTCGACGAGATGGTCCACGTTGCCCGCGAAATGCAGCGCCGCGACTTCCACCTGCCGCTGCTGATCGGTGGCGCCACTACGTCCAAGGCGCATACCGCGGTGAAAATCGAACCGCATTACCACAACGACGCGGTGGTCTACGTGACCGATGCTTCCCGTGCCGTCGGCGTCGCCACCTCGCTGCTCTCCAAGGAACTGAAGAGCGGCTATGTGCAGAAGGTACGTGAGGACTACGCTGTGGTACGCGAGCGCACCGCCAACCGCTCAGCTCGCACCGAGTACCTGACCTACCAGCAGGCGCTCGACAACCGCCTGCAACTCGACTGGAGCGATTACGTTCCGCCAGTACCCCGCGTACAAGGTGTCCAGCTACTGGACAACATCGATCTGCGCACGCTGGCTGAATACATCGACTGGACGCCGTTCTTTATCGCCTGGGATCTGGCCGGCAAATACCCGCGCATCCTGCAGGACGAAGTCGTCGGCGAAGCCGCCACCTCGCTGTTCAACGACGCTCAGGCGCTGCTGGAAAAAATCATCAGTGAGAAGCGTCTGACTGCTCGCGCACTGTTCGGCTTCTGGCCGGCAAATCAGGTGGATGGCGACGACATCCAATTGTGCGACGAGAACGGCTCCCCACTCGCCCGGCTACACCACCTGCGTCAGCAAAACATCAAGCCGGATGGCAAGCCCAACCTGTCGCTGGCCGACTTCGTCGCGCCCGACGATAGCGGCAAGACCGACTACGTCGGCGGCTTCATCACCACTGCTGGCATCGGTGCCGAGGAAATGGCCAAGGAGTACGAGGCCAAGGGTGACGACTACAACGCGATCATGGTTAAAGCGCTGGCCGACCGCCTGGCCGAAGCCTGCGCCGAGTGGCTGCACGAGCAGGTGCGCAAGGACTACTGGGGTTACGCCGATGACGAGCATCTGGCCAACGACGACCTGATCCGCGAGAAATACCGCGGCATTCGTCCTGCGCCGGGCTACCCGGCCTGCCCGGATCACACCGAGAAAGCCACGCTGTTCAAGCTGCTCGATCCGAAGCAGCAGTGCGGCGTGGACCTGACCGAGCACTTCGCCATGTACCCGGCAGCATCCGTCAGCGGCTGGTACTTCTCGCATCCGCAGAGCCAGTACTTCGCGGTGGGCAAGATCGGTCGCGATCAGGTTGAGTCTTACAGCCAGCGCAAGCAGCAAGAACAGGACGGCGTCGAGCGCTGGCTCGCTCCGAACCTGAACTACGACCGCTGAACTGATGGCCGTGCTGCCGGCGCGCGACCGGCTCAAGAGCATCGCCACCCTCGGCTTGCCGATCATGGGTGGCATGCTCAGCCAGAGCTTGCTGAACCTGATTGATGCCGCGATGGTCGGCAGCCTCGGCAGCGAAGCGCTGGCGGGCGTTGGCCTCGGCAGCTACGCCAACTTCATGGCCGTAGCACTAGTCATGGGGCTGGGGGCAGGAGTTCAGGCCATGGTTGCCCGCCGCAAGGGCGCGGGCGCGACCGGTGAGATTGCCGCACCACTGAACGAAGGCTTGCTCATCGCCCTGCTGCTGGCCATCCCGCTCACATTGTTCGGCTGGACACAGGCCGATGCAATCATCCGCTTTCTTGCCGACGATCCGGCAGTCGTGGAAGTCGGTACGGGTTATTTCCAGTGGCGTGTGCTGGCCATCGCCGCGGTTGGCGCCAACTTTGCCTTTCGCGGTTACTGGAATGGCACCCACAACTCCGGGCGCTATCTGCAGATCCTGGTGATCATGCATCTGGCCAACATCGGCATCAGCTACGGCCTAATCTTCGGCCGCTTGGGACTACCGGAAATGGGCGCAGAAGGTTCTGGCGCCGGCACCGCGATTGCCATGCTGATCGGCTCTGCACTCTACTTTGTCGCCACATGGCACAGCGGCCGCGAGCACGGATTCCTACGTGCCCGCCCGCGCTGGCGGGATATCCGCGCAATGCTTCGGCTGGCACTGCCGAACTCCCTGCAGCAGTTCTTTTTCGCCACCGGCATCACCACCCTGTTCTGGATCATCGCGCAGATTGGTACCGACGAACTGGCCATCGCCCACGTGCTGACCAACCTCGCGCTGTTTCTCATCCTTCCCGGTGTTGGCCTGGGCATGGCCGCAACCACGCTGGTCAGTCATAGCCTTGGCGAGAATGATCGCGAAGAAGCCTATCGCTGGGGTTGGGACGTGGTACGCGTGGCCGCATGCGCCTTGTTTCTACTCGGCGTGCCCTTCTGGCTGGCGCCGCACCTGATTTTGGGTATGTTCACGCCTGACGCGAATCTGATTGCGCTGGGCGAATGGCCGCTGCGCATCACCGGTCTCGGCATGAGCCTCGACGCTACCGCATTGGTACTGACCCAGGCACTCTTGGGCGCCGGCGCCAGTCGCACGGTCATGGGCGTCAACTTCGGGACCCAGTGGCTGCTGTTTTTACCCTGCGCCTATCTCATTGGCCCAGTCATGGGCGGCGGGCTACTGGCGGTCTGGCTACTGCAATCGGTAAATCGCTGCATTAACTCACTGATCTTCGCGATCATGTGGCGCCGCCGGCATTGGGCCAGAATCGACATCTGACCAGCGCAAATACCCTGAGACGACTATGCTGCTGTGGAAGGATGAATCGGAGGCGGCATGAGCGACCAGGAACAAAAACCGAGTAACGAGCAACCGATGCGACTGCGTGACACCCTGCAAAGCGTAGCCGCGGCAGCGCTTGGCGTGCAAAGCAATCGCGCCCGTGAGCGCGACTTCTCACGCGGCAAGCCCAGTCACTTCATCGCCCTAGGCATCGCCTTTACGCTGGTTTTCGTACTGGTGGTATTCGGTGTGGTGAAACTGGTACTGCACATGGCTGGCGTCTGAGTTACCACGCAGACTATTGGCCGCTCACCCAGAACACCGCCGCTACAACTACAATCATGATCAGTGCGATGGCGGCGATTGCGTCGAGAGAGGATTCGTTGCCCTGCAGTTGTTGATCAGCCATGGTAAGTGCCCCCTGATTATTGTTATGGTCACAGCAGTCAGTTAAGACCATTCCCAAAGCGCCCACAAGGCGACTTTTTATGTGCATTTTCAATCTAAAGATATAGATAAACATTCCTTTTGTGCATATTCAAAAACTGCTATTGTCTGCCCGCCCAAGCCTGAAGGGTCATGACTAGCGAAGGGCCGTCAGTGCCCGATGAACAGGTTTCTGTATGTATATCTACGACGAATATGATCAGCAGATCGTCGAGGACCGCGTAAGGCAGTTCCGCGATCAGACCCGCCGTTTTCTTGCCGGTGAATTGAGCGAAACAGAGTTCCTCCCCCTGCGTTTGCAGAATGGTCTCTACGTTCAGCGTTATGCCCCGATGCTGCGGGTCGCCATTCCCTACGGCCTGATCTCGGCCAGACAGGTACGCAAGTTGGCCTTTATCGCCCGCGAGTACGACAAGGGTTACGTCCACTTCAGCACCCGCCAGAATGTGCAGTTCAACTGGCCGGCGCTGGAAGATGTGCCGGACATTCTGGCCCATCTGGCCGAAGTCCAGATGCACGCCATCCAGACCAGCGGCAACTGTATCCGCAACACCACGACCGACCAGTTTGCCGGCGTTGCCGCAGATGAGCTGGTTGATCCGCGCCCGTGGTGCGAGATCATTCGTCAGTGGTCCACTTTCCACCCCGAATTTGCCTTCCTGCCGCGCAAGTTCAAGATCGCCGTTAACGGCGCCGAAGCGGACCGTGCCGCAATCGGCGTACATGACATCGGTCTGAACGTCGTCCGTAATGCCGAAGGCGAAATCGGCTTCCGCGTTCTGGTCGGTGGCGGCCTTGGCCGCACGCCGATGGTGGGCTCGCAGATCTGCGAATTCCTGCCGTGGCAGCACCTGCTGACCTACCTCGACGCCATCCTGCGTGTGTACAACCGCTATGGCCGTCGTGACAACAAGTACAAGGCGCGTATCAAGATTCTGGTCAAGGCGCTGACACCTGAAGTGTTTGCCGAGAAGGTTAACGCCGAATGGGCGCACACCAAAGATGGCCCGGCTACCCTGACCCAGCAGGAGCTGGATCGTGTTGCCGGTCACTTCTCCGCGCCTGCCTACGAGCAATTCAGCGGTGACGACGCCGACTACCTGGCCAAGCGTGAAGCCGAAAAAGGCTTCAACAACTGGGCCATGCGTAATGTTCAGGCGCACAAGGTGCCGGGCTACGCTGCCGTCACCCTGTCGCTGAAGCCGACCGCGGTTGCTCCTGGCGATGCCGACGATAAGCAACTCGAAGCCATTGCCGACTTGGCCGACCAGTTCAGCTTCGGCGAGCTGCGCGTTACCCACCAGCAGAACCTGGTGCTGGCTGACGTACGCCAGAGCGACCTGTACGATCTGTGGCAAGCCTGCCGCAAGCACGGCTTCGCGACGCCGAACATCGGCCTGCTGACCGACATCATCTGCTGCCCCGGCGGCGATTTCTGTGCCCTGGCCAACGCCAAGTCGATTCCGATCGCCGAAGCCATCCAGCGCACCTTTGATGATCTCGACTACTTGCACGACATCGGCGACCTGGACCTGAACATCTCCGGCTGCATGAACGCCTGCGGTCACCACCACGTTGGCCACATCGGCGTGCTGGGTGTCGACAAGAAAGGTCAGGAGTTCTATCAGGTCTCCCTCGGCGGCAACAGCGGCCGTGATGCCAGCATCGGCCAGATCCTCGGCCCGTCTTTCTCCGCTGAAGACATGCCCAGTGTGATGACCAAGGTGATCGATGTGTACATCGAGAACCGCACCCCCGAAGAACAGTTCCTCGATACCTTCAAGCGTATCGGCATGGCACCTTTCAAGGAGCGCGTGTATGCAGCGGCTAATTAAAAACGGTGAAGTGATCAACGACAGTTGGCACCTGCTCGACAAGGACGCCACGCTCGACGGCCTGCCTAACAGCGACAGCATCATCGTCCCGCTGGCCCTGTGGCTGGAACACAGCCACGCGCTGAAGGCGCGTGACGGTGGTCTGGGCGTATGGCTGGACAGCGATGAAGAGGTGGAAAGCATCGCCGGCGATCTGGACCAGTTTCAGGTCATCGCGCTGAACTTCCCGGTCTTCAGCGACGGCCGCAACTATTCCAACGCCCGCCTGCTGCGTGATCGCTACCAGTACAAAGGCGAGGTTCGTGCAATCGGCGACGTGCTGCGTGACCAGCTGTTCTTCATGCAGCGCTGCGGTTTTGACGCCTACGCCCTGCGTGCCGACCGCAATGCCGAGGACGCACTGGAAAGTCTGAAAGACTTCTCCAACTGCTATCAGGCAGCGACCGACCAGCCACTACCGCTGTTCCGCCGCCGCGCTTGAGACGCAAATAAAAAAACCGGGGCAATGCCCCGGTTTTTTTATGTCTACAGCAAACCACGCTGATCAATCGAGATTGACGACGACTCGACCAACCATCTTGCCAGCCAGAATGCGCTCAATCTCAGCCGGCAACTGATCCAGCGTGACCTCGCGCTCGAGGTTATGCAGATCGGTTTTCCACTGCAGTGACAACCGATCCCACATCGACGCCTTCACCACCAGCGGCAGCTCAACGGAGTCAACTCCCAGCAGGTTCACGTTACGCAGGATGAACGGGAAAACACTGGCAGCAAAACCGCCGCCAGCGGTCATGCCACAGGTCGCCACACTGGCGCCGTAACGCAGAGACTTGACCACATTGAACAGAATATCGCCGCCGACGGTATCAACCGCACCGGCCCACTGCTCCTTCAGCAGCATCTTCTCGACACCCGCCGCCAGCGCTGCGCGATCAACAATCTGACTGGCACCCAAGCCTTTGAGCATTTCAGCCTGATCCGCCTTGCCGGTCGACGCAGCCACTTCATAGCCCAGGCTTGCCAAGATCGCCACTGCAATGCTGCCCACGCCGCCCGTCGCACCCGTGACCAGCACCGGCCCCTGGTCCGGCGTCAGGCCCGCCTGTTCCAGTTTGTCGATGCACAGCGCCGCCGTCAGACCGGCAGTACCCAACACCATGCTGTCGCGCAGGGACAGCCCTTCCGGGCGCTTGATGACCCAGCCGGCAGGTACCCGAATGTACTGACCAAAGCCGCCCGCCGTATTCATGCCCAAGTCATACCCGGTGACGATGACTTCATCACCGACCGCCAACTCAGGTACCGAACTGGCTTCAACGACACCCGCAGCGTCGATACCGGGCGTGTGCGGGAAGTTACGCGTCACACCCTTATTGCCGCTGGCGGAAAGCGCATCCTTGTAGTTCAGCGAGGAGTAGCGCACACGAATGAGCACTTCCCCGGCAGGCAACTCGTCCACGTGCCGTTGCTTGATCTCGGTGACGTAACGACCGTCCTGCTCCGACACCACCAGCGCCTTGAATTCAGACATATCCACTCCTACCAGAAACGTTGATTGTTGAAGCGCGACACCCAGGTCAGCAACAGTCGATCTGCTGCCTGAGCCAGCCCGCCGGACAAGCGGTCCTGCAGGCGCTTGCGCTGCTCAAACTGCACCTCAAATACATCAGCCTGTTTGACTCGTTCACACAGATACTGGTCGCTGGTCTTGATCTCGTCGGCGAGGCCACGCTCCAGCGCCTCGCTGCCGAACCAGACCTCGCCTGTGGCAACCGCTTCGATATCAAGGCTCGGGCGATAACGTGAGACAAACTGCTTAAACAGGCCGTGAATGTTCTCTAGGTCATCCTGAAACTTCTCTCGCGCCTTGTCACTGTTCTCGCCAAATACAGTCAGTGTGCGCTTGTACTCGCCCGCCGTCAGCATTTCAAAATCGATATCGTGTTTTTTCAGCAAACGATTGAAGTTGGGCAACTGAGCAACTACGCCGATAGAACCAAGCATGGCAAATGGCGCGGCAAGTACCCGGTCGGCGATACAAGCCATCATGTACCCACCACTGGCCGCGACCTTGTCGACCGAAATGGTCAGAGGGATTCCCGCCTCACGCACCCGAACCAGCTGCGAAGAGGCCAGTCCGTAGGCGTGCACCATGCCTCCGCCGCTTTCCAGACGAACCACAACCTCATCCTGAGGACGGGCCAGCTCAAGAACAGCAGTCACCTCATGGCGCAGGTTTTCAAGCGCACTGGCCTTGATGTCACCATGAAAGTTGAGCACATAGACTCGACCTTGCTCATCCAGATCCGCTTCTTTGCCACGTGCCTTCGCCTGCTGCTTCAGCGCCTTCTGCTGTGCCTTGCGCGCGCTCTTGCTCAGCACCATCTGACTGAGCTGCTCCTGCATACGCTGCAGCCGATCATTCAGCCGGGTAACGCTCAGAGTGCCCTCAGCACGCTTTCCACGAGCCTTGCCGGCAGCGATCATCGCCAGGATCAAGACCACCACCACCAAAACGGTCAGGGCCTTGGCGAGAAAATAGACATACTGATCAAACCATTCCACAGTGCTCTCCAGTCTCTGTGCTATACGCTCTGAAGAGCAAGCATACAGGATCACAAAGGCACCGGTGCAGGCGTCTCAGGCAAAATTCAAACGCTCGTATGATTTTTGGTTGACAGCTTCGCGAGCTTGCCCCTAACCTCCGTATACAAATCATTACAAGGCGGCAGATTGTGGGCAGTATCTACCTGATCAGGCACGGACAGGCTTCGCTTGGCGCAGCAAACTATGACGTCCTCTCTCCGCTTGGCATCCGTCAATCCCAACTCTGTGGCGAGCACTTCAAGCAATTGGGAATGCAGTTTGACAGCGCCTACGCTGGCACCCTGCAGCGCCAAGTCGACACCGGTCGCCACGCGCTGGATGCAATGAACCAAGCCAACCTGTCGATCCAGAATGATCCGGCGTTCAACGAGTACCATTCCGATCAGGTTGTTGAGAGCTATCTACCGCAGGTGCTGGAAGCCATTCCCGAGGCAGAGCATTACCTCAAGAACGCAGGCCAGTACCGCAAAGAGTTTCAACGCGTATTCAGCCACGCCGTTACGCTGTGGATCACCGACACCCATGAGCGCAGCGACTGCCCCTCTTGGCAAAGCTACGTTGACCAGGTCGCAGGTGGCCTACGCCGCGTTATCAGCGCCAATAGCGGCAGCGGCCAGAATGTCGCCATATTCGCCTCGGGCGGCACCATCACCGCCGCCCTGCAACTGATCACGAACATGCCAGCCACCAGCGCGTTCGAACTGAACTGGCAGATCGTGAATACCTCTGTAAGCCGACTGCAGTATCGCGCAGACAAGCTGAGCCTGGCGTCCTTCAACAGCCGGGCCCATCTTGAGATCCATCAGCAACCCGAATGGATCAGCTTCAGATGATTCGCAACGCGCATACCGCGCCTTGCTCTTAACCACCAAAGGAACCACCGATGACTACCGTTGCAGAAATCACCAGCCAAATGGAATCCAAGTTCAACTCAGCCGCTGCAGCCGGTCTGGATCTGGTATTCCAGTTCAACATCACTGACGACGAAAACTTCAACGTCACCGTCAAGGATGGCACCTGCGCGCTGGCTCAGGGCGAAGCAGCCGATCCGAACGTTACCCTGATCATGGACAAGGAAACCCTGGTTGGCGTCATGACCGGTGAAACCGACGGCATGCAGGCCTTCATGGGCGGCAAGCTGCGCGCCGAAGGCGACATGATGCTGGCTCTCAAGCTGGGCGAACTGTTCCCGGCCTGATGCGTCTGGAGGCAGGCAGGTCGCCGCTTTCTGGCACCTGCCTCTCTCTGCACCACAATCGCTCCCTACGCCAAAGTCCTGCACCAGCGCTCCGCATCCTTTGCCATCCCCCTCACACAAAAAGCCCAAGAATAAAACATAAGCATCTGTTTTAATTAACATTTTTAAAACAGGCACGGCGCTTGCTCAAATAATACCAACTTGTATCCAAGATGGTATTCAGACATGACGCAACACACTCTCGGCTTCACCCTCTCCGACTGGCAACAGGCCTACCGCGAAGAAAAGTTGTCTCCCACAATGCTGCTGAGCAGCCTGCGCAGCGAATTGGCAAGCGACGATAACGCCTGGATCAGCCTCGCCAGCGAAACCCAGCTAGCCTCCCAACTGGCTGACCTCGATGACCTGCTTGCCAAGGCCGAGGGTAAGCTTGAGTCACTGCCGCTGTATGGCATCCCGTTCGCGATCAAGGACAACATCGACGCTCAGGGCTGGAACACCACGGCGGCCTGCCCAGCCTTTGCTCACGAAGCTGAAGCCGACGCCACGGTCGTATCACGCCTTCGCGCCGCGGGCGCGATTCTGTTCGGCAAGACCAACCTGGATCAGTTTGCGACCGGCTTGGTCGGAACGCGCTCCCCTTACGGCGCTGTCAGCAACAGTTTTAACGCCGAATACGTTAGTGGAGGTTCCAGCTCAGGGTCGGCCAGCGTGGTCGCGCGCGGCCTGGTGCCCTTTGCGCTAGGCACCGACACCGCAGGCTCTGGCCGCGTGCCGGCTGGCTTCAACAATATCGTCGGCCTGAAACCCACCCGTGGCTGGCTCTCCAACACCGGCCTGGTGCCGGCTTGCAGAACACTGGATTGCATTTCTGTATTTGCCCTGACCGTCGCTGACGCCGAAACAGTGGCGAATGTGGCCGGCGGCTTCGACCCCAGCGACGCCTACAGCCGGGCCAATCCTTGTACCGCACCGGTCGGCTTGCCAGCCAAGCCCAAACTTGCAGTCCCTGCAAACCCTGAGTTTTTCGGCGACACGCAGATGCAGGCGGCCTATGAGGCAGCACTCGAGAAGTGGCGCGCGTTTGGTGCAGATCTGGTTGAGATCGACTTCGCCCCCTTTGCTGAATTAGCAGCGCAGCTGTATCAGGGATCCTGGGTAGCGGAACGCACCGTGGCTGTTGGCGACATGGACCCGGACAAGATGGACCCGGTCGTACGAGGGATTGTCGAAGGTGGCCACAAGTACAGCGCCTGCGATGCCTACACCGCCGAGTACACGCGCGCCGAACTGTCCCGCCGGATCAACCTGATCCTCGCTCAATTCGACGCTCTGCTGGTACCGACCTCCCCGACCATTCGCCGCCTCGAAGAAATGGCTGAGGAGCCGGTGCTCTATAACAGCCAGTTTGGTACCTACACCAATTTCACCAATCTGGCAGACCTCAGCGCTCTGGCCGTACCCGCAGGGTTCCGCGAAGACGGCCTGCCTGCCGGCGTTACGCTGATCGCCCCCGCGTGGCATGATCACGCACTTGCCGAGTTGGGCAAACGCTGGCAGCAGGCCCAGGCGCTACCGCTGGGCGCAACAAAGAAACCCTGTCCAGCGCAAACCCAGAACGCACAGGCACCAGGTAGCGTGCGCGTTGCGGTTGTTGGTGCACACCTGACCGGCATGCCTTTGAACTTCCAGCTGACTACACGGGATGCCGTGCTGGTCGAGCAGACCCTGACCTGTTCTGACTATCGCCTCTACGCCCTACCCGGCACCGTTCCACCCAAACCCGGTCTCGCGCGCGTTGAGCAGGACGGAGCACAGATCATTGTTGAGCTCTGGGACATCCCACTGGCTCGCTTTGGCGAATTCGTCGCCGAAATCCCGGCACCGCTCGGCATTGGTAATCTGGAGCTGGCCGACGGCCGCTGGGTGAAAGGATTTATCTGCGAACCGGCCGCGCTGGCGAGTGCCAGAGACATCACCAGCTTCGGTGGTTGGCGCGCGTTCATCGCCAGCCTCAGCGCAGCCTGATCGGAGCGACAACGTGCAGCTCGGCACACCAACGAAAGCACAGGCTCGGCGGGAGAACCTCGCCGAGCGCATTCACGCACAACTCAAGGAGGACATCCTGTCCTTCCGCTTGCTGCCGGGTGATCGTTTCTCGGAGGGCGAGATCGCCGAGCGCATGCAGGCAAGCCGCACGCCCGTGCGCCAAGCACTCTACCAGCTGGAACGTGAAGGCTACCTGGAGGTTCGCTTTCGCAGCGGCTGGCAAGTTCGAGGCTTCGACTTCACGCAGTTCGAAGAACTCTACGAACTGCGTATCGTGCTGGAGATGGAGGCCGTACGCCGCCTCTGCTCCACCACTATCAGTGCAGCCGCCAGCAGCACGCTAGCGGAACTGCAGAGCATCTGGGCTGTTCCGTACGAACAGCGCGTCAGCGACGGCAGCGAGGTATTCATGCTGGACGAGCGCTTCCACTGCCAGCTGGTCGAAGCGGCCGGCAACCGCGAGATGGCCCGTCTGCATGCTGATATCTGCGAACGCATACGCTTGATACGCAAGCTGGACTTTGAACGAGCAGAGCGACTCGAGAAAACCTACGAAGAGCACGCCCTCATCTTGCAACAGATCAGCGAGGGCAAGCTGGATGAAGCCCAACGCCTGCTGCTTGAGCACATCGAAGCCAGCAAGTCTGAAGTCCGCAAGGTGACGCTGCATATGTTGCAGCAAGCCCGCCAACAAGCGCTGCGCGCGCCGTAAACGCACTTTGTCCGCCTTGCTGCCGCCACCCCATTGATCAAGACAATGGGCGGCCAACACCGCCCCTGATTCATCCCTCCTTTCCTTGTTCGCACCCTGCCACTGCATTAGATTAGGCGGTCACGCCGTGTCGCAGAGAGCTCTGCCCACAGCAGCTGACCGGCACCCACTGACAGCCTCATGACCCGGGGCAGCAAGACAACAAGGATCCATCATGCAAAAGACCCAACTGTTCGACCTGGACGGCAAAGTTGCCCTGGTAACCGGCGCTAGCCGCGGTATCGGCGAGGCCATCGCCAAGCTGCTGGCTCAGCAAGGCGCACACGTGATCATCTCCAGCCGCAAGATCGACGACTGCCAGGCCGTTGCCGACGCCATCGTCGCGGCTGGCGGCAAAGCCTCTGCACTGGCTTGCCACATTGGTGACATGGATCAGATCGTTGCAACCGTTGCGGCCATCCGCGAGCAATTCGGCAAGCTGGACATCCTGGTCAACAACGCTGCAGCCAACCCCTACTTCGGCAACGTGCTGGACACCGACCTGGGCGCGTTCCAGAAGACGGTAGACGTCAACATCCGCGGCTACTTCTTCATGTCGGTTGAAGCCGGCAAACTGATGCGCGAAAACGGCGGCGGCAACATCCTCAACGTTGCCTCGGTCAACGGCGTGGTCCCCGGCCAGCTGCAAGGCATCTACTCGATCACCAAGGCCGCGGTCATCAACATGACCAAGGTTTTCGCCAAGGAAACCGCCCAGTTCGGCATCCGCTGCAACGCTCTGCTGCCAGGTCTGACCGACACCAAGTTCGCCTCGGCGCTGACCACCAACGACGCCATCCTCAAGCCTGCCCTGGAGCGCATTCCGCTGGCACGTGCAGCGGACCCGTCCGAGATGGCCGGCACCGTGCTGTATCTGGTCAGTGATGCTTCCAGCTACACCACCGGCGCAGCCCTGAACGTTGATGGAGGCATGCTCGCCTGATCATTCAGTACCAATAAAAAAGGCTGCCCAAGGGCAGCCTTTTTTTGTTATCGCAACAAGCTCACTTAAAGCGCTTCATCGCCGCCTTCGCCTGAGCGTTCAGCGGCTCCGGCGTCAATCCAGTCGGGCCAATATCGAGCGAGAAACGAGCCCCGTCAACCAAAGGCACGAAGCGCACTTCAAAGGCATCAGCCTGGATCAGGGAATGACCGCCCAGACGATCCGTCCAGACCCAAAGGTCGCGCCATGCTGGCGTCGGGTTGAGATTGGCAGCCAACACACTGCTGGCATCACGCTGCTGCTCCAGAGCGAGATAGCGGCCCACCAGACGATGCAGACGATAGCCGTCCTCAAGCCCAATCACCGAGGTCAAACCCTGCCAGCGCAGCACCTGTACCTCAAGCTCCCACAAGTCACCAGCCAGCGACACCCTCTGCTCGCCTTCAGGCCCGGCGATCACCGCTTCATACTGCTGCGGCGCCGTCTGCGTGAAGGTCAGCGTACCCGCAGTGCTCTTGCTCTCAATTACCCGGAAGTGCTGGACATCCCAGGCAGCCAGACCAACAACTGCCGCCAGCGCCAGCAAGGCCAGCAGCAGATTGCCGCGTAACCAGCCGCCCAGCCAGTTCAAGCGCCACCCCTGACTCAGCGCCAGCAACACCAAAAACCCAGCAACAACAGCAGCAATCAGGGCCAGTCCTAAGAATTGCATAGTGGCTCCTCGCCGAAATCAGCCCGGCACCGGCGGCTGTTCAACACCCGCCTGACGTGCAAGATAACAATCGATCAGCCAACGCGAGATAGTGCCGCGCGGCGGAATTTTCGGCAGGTCGTCGATCGAACACCAGTAGGCTTCTTCGATTTCGCCCTCCTGAGGAATGATCTCGCCACCGGCGTACTCGGCGTGGAAACCGAGCATGAGCGAATTCGGGAACGGCCAGCTCTGGCTACCGAGGTACTCGAGATTGCTGACCTCGAGGTTGACCTCTTCCTTCACCTCACGGTGCAGGCACTCATCAACGGACTCGCCTGGCTCAATGAAACCTGCCAGGGTGCTAAAGAAACCGGGAGGAAAATGCGGTGAGCGCGCCAGCAGCACCTCGCGACCACGCGTGATCAAGACAATGATGCAAGGCGCCAGTTTGGGGTATTCGCGCCGCTCGCAACGCAGACACTCCATTGCCCGCTCATCTTCACGGGCCTGCATCGGCTCGCCACAGCAACCGCAGAATCGATGACTTTGATACCAGGCATTCAGTTGCTGAGCGACACCCAGTAGCCGGAACACCTGGTCATCCACCTGGCCGACGAGCGTTCGCAGACCATGCCAGCTGAGCCCGGGCATATCCAGGCTTTCACTCAGGTAGATCAACTGACAAGGACGCCCGTCAACCAAGCCCAGCGGCAGACGGTGCCCGATGTCACCGAAGTACATCGCCTGATCCGGATCATGCAACAGACTGCCGTCGTACATTGCAAACTGGTTCTGATGAAAAACAACCACAATCCCGTCGCGCTGTGCGGCGGCATCCAGCCGCGCGGCGGGTTGAAACAAACGGAAGGATCTCATTCGGACGTATTCCCCGATACGGCGTATCCCAGCTCTGCCATGCTTTCCTCCGCCAGCGACAGCACATCGGCCGTCGCCACGGTCGCACGCTCGGCCGACTCCAGATAAAACTCAATGCTGGTCAACGCATCGGCCAGCACCTCAAGCTGCGCATCAGCCGGTACTTGCTTGCGCTCCAGCATGGTCTCGCGGATGAAGTTGGCGGCCATGTTGATGATGCTGGCCGCCCGGCCCATCCCGAGGAAAACCAGACCGCCACGCACCGTCTCAAGCGACGGCGGGACGTTCAAAAGGTGCATGGCGTCGTTGCCCGACTCCATGTACGCAGTAATTGCACGCTTGGCCAAAGCCAATCCAGCTTGTGACTCTTCAATCAAAACGATTCGAGCTTCCTTAAGCTCCAGCGGCTCCCCGAACTCACCCTCGGCGGCACTTCCAGCGTCAGCGCCCATTGCGGTGGAGTCCAGGCGATTGACGGCCGTCTCGGCTCGCAGAACCGCATCGGCAACCTGCTCGAGAATATCCAAACGATCTGGCTGCCAGTCAGTCAGCTGCCCACCGATCGCCTTGATCGCCTCGGACTCGGCCTTGAGATCCAACATCGACAGCGTCTTCCACAGTCGATCAAGGCCGGAAGAAAGGCTTTCCAGCGACTGATCAGCATCGCCAGCATTGCGCGCCAGTAGGTCAAGCAGATCCTTGATCGCGTTGACCTCTTCACGCAACGCTTCGGCGACCGAGCGCATGACGTCGATACTCGGCCCATGCAGACGCGCAAAGGCCTCGTTCAGTTCGTACTCGGTAAATCCCGGATCGGGCAGCTTATAGGCCGTACTGACTTCAACGCAGCGCTCACAGCTGGAGTCAGCCAGTGCAACCATGTACAGCAGTTCACGTAACAGCGCTTCGTTCATGCGGTGGCTGGCACCGGACGCCAGCGCATTACGGATCTCGCGATCAAGCAGCGCGAACAGTTTCTTGCGCGTGGGCGTCAGACTCAACGGCGTCTGCTCAAGCGCCTCAAGTGCTGCGCCGGCTACCCAGCACAGCGTCGCCATTCGCGAACCGAGGCTACTTTCAAACCGTGCCAGAGAGCGCTGCATCAGGGGTACCGAAGCAGCCAGCCCGTCATCACGGAGCAAGCCGAGCAGTCCCAACTGATACATTTGACGCAGACGCCCGAATACCTTGGCGTCACCCGGCTCGTTGGAGCCCGGGCGAAACCCTGCGGGCAAGCCGGCAACCGGCAACGGATAGAAATGGCCGTCCGGCAACGGCGGGACGCCCGAGCGATGCTGACGCATCTGGTTGATCATCGGCAGTAACAGTTCGGGACGCTCACGCCCCTGCTGGCGCGCCTGATCCAGATAACGTTGCAGCAGGAACAGCGCATCGCACAGCGCCGACAGCGGCTCATTGCGCTCTTCGCCATCGTGGACAGGAATGTCCATCGCCAGGCCAACCATTTCGTCGAGCAGCAGCGCCGCTCCCTTTAGCTCGATCAGCGCCAGCGTGCCGCGTAACTGCTGCAGCCCTTCGATCGACTGCTGTAGCAGGCTACCGTCCTGGCGATCTTCGAGGAACTGCTGCAGCAGACTTTCCACTTCGGCCATGCTGGCGAAGAGTTCGTCCCTGACAAGATCCAGTGAAGTGGTACCGGTCAACATGGCATTCAGTCTCCCACCATCCCTGCGTAGCGCGATTGTCGATCAGTCTGCAAACTCGGGAGCTTGCTTGCTCATGTGGGCCATGACGGCAGCCTTGAGGTCATCCGACTGTAACATCGCTGCGTTCCAGGTGGCGATGTAGTTCAGACCGTCCTCAACACTGTGGTCACGACTGAAGCGGATCATTTCCTTGGTACCGCGGATGGCCAGCGGCGACTTGGCTGCGATGCTTTGCGCAATGTCCATGACACCAGCCAGCAGTTGCGCGTAATCAGCCCAAGTGCGGTTAACCAGCCCGATGCGAGCGGCCTCGACACCGTCCACGGCTCGGCCTGTATAGGCCAGCTCCCGCATCATGCCATCGCCGATGATGCGCGGCAAACGCTGCAAGGTGCCAACGTCGGCCGCCATGCCCATGTCGATTTCCTTGATCGAGAAGCTGGCGTCCTCGGTGCTGAAACGCATGTCGCAGGCGCTGATCAGGTCAATCGCACCGCCAATGCAGTAGCCATGTACCGCTGCGATAACCGGTTTGCGGCAACGGTCGATAACATTGAAAGATTCCTGCAGCTGCAGGACGTTGCGACGGATCGCCTCAGCCTTGCGGCCAATGTCCTTTTCCATGTCGCTGGCGGCTTCCGCCAGCATCTGCAGGTCGATTCCCGCAGAGAAGTGTTTGCCGGCGCCGGAAATGACCGCACAACGCACTTCCGGCGTTTCGTCGACCCAGTTGAATACATCGACCATTTCCAGCCAGAAATCGCGATTCATGGCGTTGATCTTTTCCGGGCGGTTGATCTGGATATGAGCCACTTTGCCCACCTGTTCAACCAGCAACGTCTTGTAATCCGGCATATACGACCTTTTTTCTTGTAGAAAACACCTGACGCCTGACCCGAGTCTGACTCAGGTCAGCGACCACCTTTGAATAGTTGCATTAGCATGACTATATCAAGCTGACGCTCAAACTCCATAAACAAATACTCAGCAAGCTCGCCTAACATACTGAAAATGCGACGCGCTTGGACTCCTGAGCTGCACCGAAAGTAGGCCCACTAACGACCATCGACGGGGCAGCCAATCCGGCGCCGGTGGTTTATGCTTGCGTCGAGCCGATGAGAGCACGTCGAACAATCCCTTTCCGTCAGGACGACAGAGCCAAGGGGGCTGTTCGACGCACTTTCCACAATTGAAACAGGACTTTCAACATGTCTGAAGCCATGCTACCGGCGTTGGCGCATAACTTCCTGGGCCAGGCGCCCGGCTGGTACAAGCGCACCATCATCGCCTTCCTGCTGCTCAACCCTTTGGCTATGTGGCTGCTTGGCCCCTATCTGACGGGCTGGCTGCTGATCATCGAGTTTATTTTCACCCTGGCAATGGCGCTTAAATGCTACCCACTGCTACCCGGCGGTCTACTGGCGCTGGAGGCGTTGGCTATCGGCATGACGTCACCCGAGGCGCTCTATAAAGAGGTACTGGGCAACTTCCCGGTGATCCTGCTGCTGATGTTCATGGTCGCAGGCATCTACTTCATGAAGGACCTGCTGCTGCTGACCTTCACCAAGCTGATTCTCGGCGTACGCTCAAAGTCAGCCCTTGCATTGCTGTTCAGCCTGGCAGCCGCAGTGTTGTCGGCCTTTCTGGATGCGCTGACGGTCACCGCGGTCATCATCACCGTGGCAGTCGGGTTTTATGGCGTATATCACAAGGTCGCGTCAGCTGGCCCCAGCGAGGGCGCCAGCGTTGATCCCGACGAAAACCCGCTGCACCGCGAGCACCTTGAAGAGTTCCGCGCCTTTTTGCGCAGCCTGTTGATGCACGGCGCGGTCGGTACCGCGCTGGGCGGCGTCTGTACGCTGGTCGGCGAGCCCCAGAATCTGTTGATCGCAGGCGTGGCTGGCTGGGACTTCATCGAGTTCTTCAAGCTGATGGCACCGGTGAGCATGCCGGTGCTGGCTGCCGGGCTGCTGACCTGCCTGTTGCTGGAGAAAACCAGCTGGTTTGGCTACGGCGCCCGCCTGCCTCGCCCTGTTCGCAAGGTACTGGAAGACTTCGCCGCTGCCGAGCAGGCCAAGCGCAAGGCACCTCATAAAGCGGCGCTGCTGGTGCAAGCCATCGCCGCCGTCCTGCTGGTCATCGGCCTGGCGCTGCATCTGGCCGAAGTCGGCTTTATCGGTCTGATGGTGATCATCCTGATTGCCTCGTTCAACGGCATCATCGACGAGCACCAGATCGGCAAGTCCTTCCAGGAGGCCCTGCCGTTCACCTCACTGCTGGTAGTGTTCTTTGCCATCGTTGCGGTGATCCATGAACAGCACCTGTTCAGCCCGATCATCCACGCAGTGCTGGCGTTGCCACCTGAACAGCAGCCAAGCATGTTCTTTATTGCTAACGGCGTGCTGTCGATGATCAGCGACAACGTATTCGTCGCTACCGTCTACATCAGCGAAGTCAAGCAGAGCCTGGATGCCGGCGAGATAACCCGCGCTCAGTTCGAGCAACTGGCCATTGCCATCAATACCGGCACCAACCTGCCTAGCGTGGCCACCCCGAACGGTCAGGCTGCCTTCCTGTTCCTGCTGACCTCAGCAATCGCACCGCTGGTGCGCCTGTCCTATGGACGCATGGTATTCATGGCCCTGCCCTATACGCTGGTGCTCGGTGGCGTCGGTCTGATCGCTGTGACCTACTGGCTCTAGAAACAAAAATGCCCCGCTGTCTCCAGCGGGGCATTTGGTGGTTCAGTAGCCTTTTTGCCTACTGCTCCGGCGCTCCACGCCAGAGTGCAAATCCAGCTGACTTTTCTACCGCTGCCAGACGCTGATCATGCGCTTCCAGCTCCTCGGCGCTGGCGCGCAGCACACGCAACTGCTCACGCAGCGCAGGGTCAATCCGCCGAATTACACTGACATCGTGACCTTCACCACCCTCGCCCTGACCGTGGGCTGCGAGCGAGAGCGCCGTCTGGCCACCGGTCATGATCAGATAGACGTCGGCCAGAATCTCCGCATCAAGCAAAGCGCCGTGCAGTTCACGCTGCGAGTTGTCGACACCGTAACGCTTACAGAGGGCATCCAGACTGTTGCGCTGCCCCGGATGCTTCTCCCGCGCCATGGCCAGGGTATCAAGCACGCTGCAATGATCGGCAACCAATCCGTGCCCGCGATTGAGGCGCGTCAGCTCGCTATCGATAAAGCCAACGTCAAACGCGGCGTTGTGGATGACCAGACGCGAGCCGGAGATGAAATTCATGAAGTCATCAGCGATGTCGGCGAAAACCGGCTTGTCAGCAAGAAACTCCAGCGAAATCCCGTGGACCGCTTGTGCGCCCTCATCAATATCGCGTTCGGGATTGATGTAGACATGGTAGTGACGGCCGGTCAGACGGCGATCGATGACCTCGACACAGCCGATCTCGATGATCCGGTGGCCTTCCTTGTGCTCGATACCCGTCGTTTCGGTATCCAGTACCACTTCACGCATGCTTAGCCCTTCCGTTCTTTCAATACGTGTTCGACACCAAGGTTGGCCAACTGGTCGGCCAGCTCGTTTTCCGGATGGCCGGTATGGCCGCGCACCCAGCGCCACTCAATCTCATGCTGACTGACCAGTGCATCAAGCTGCTGCCAAAGGTCGACATTCTTGACCGGCTGCTTGCTGGCGGTCTGCCAATTGCGCTTCTTCCAGTTCGGCATCCATTCACGGACACCTTTCATGACGTACTGCGAGTCGGTCGTCAGAACCACCGTCGCAGGCCGTTTCAACGCTTCCAGCCCGCGAATAGCTGCCGTCAGCTCCATCCGATTATTGGTGGTTTCCGGCTCACCGCCGTACAGGCGCTTCTCGTGCGGCCCCAGCCGCAACAGCACGCCCCAGCCGCCGGGGCCAGGGTTACCCTTGCATGCCCCGTCGGTATAGATTTCGATTGCTTGACTCATCTACCTTCCCGTTTGTGTGCCCGCCGGCTTCCCGCAGCCAAAGGTGGCATCACCAATGCCGGGAATACCCTTCCGCGTTCGCGCTGCGGCGTTACACCGAGCATCTGGCGCCGCGCCAGCAGACAATAGAACCCGCCACCAGGCAGACAACGACGCTGCCCCAGCGACTCCATGAAATCGAGTCGCTGTAACCAGGTGCCGGATGCGAGCGGCGGACGATAGCACCCATCGATGCGTTTCTCCACCGTAAAGCCAAGCAGCTCGAGCCAGTCGATCAAACGCGCCGGACTGACAAAGCCGGCTTCCCCAAACCAGCTCCTGCCGAAGTAATGCTGCCAGCCCCAGGTACTCCAGGGATTGAAGCCGAAAATGAGCAAATGACCACCTGCCCTGACGGTCTGGCTGGCCTCCCGCAGCAAGGCCCGCGGCGACAGACTGAAATCCAGACCGTGATGCAGCACCACCACGTCCAGCGCCTGCGGCGCGAACGGCCAGTAGGCCTCATCAACAGCGATACTCTCACCCTGCCCGAGCATGTCCAGGTGCCAGCAGTGGCGCAGCACCTTGGCCTCCGGCGCCAGCAGACCGGGCGCCAGGCCGTACTGCACCAGATGTTGACCAAAGCAATTGGGCAGCAGCTCTCGCTGCGCGCTGCATTCAGCCTGCAGCAGCATCTGACCCGCCGGCTCTGCCAACCACTGGCGCGCCTCCTGCAGCAGGCGCAGCAGGTCGGTCTGACTGATCGAGCGTTTCGCTTCGCTGATCTCCATTACCACTCCACAGGGCTTGGCCCTCAGGCACAATTCGCTAAGATAGCCCTACACGTTAAGGAAAAGCTGCCTCATGTCCACCTTTATCGCGCTACCTGCTTTTAATGACAACTACATCTGGTTGCTGGTCGACGAGCAGCGTCAACAAGTCGCTGCGGTTGATACGGGTGACGCCAAGCCGGTTATCACCTGGCTGGGGCGCAATCCGGAATACAGCCTTTCTCACATTCTGATTACGCACCACCACCCGGATCATGTCGGCGGCATCAACGCGCTCAAGGCGGGTACCGAATGCAAGGTCTGGGGCCCCGAGGCAGAAACCATTCCCGGCCGTGATCGCGCGCTCAATGATGGTGACACGATCAGCCTGTTCGGCCTGACGCTTGAGGTCATTGCTGTGCCGGGCCACACCCTTGGCCACATCGCCTTTTTTTGTCACAACGACGGTGACCCGTGGCTGCTGAGTGGCGACACCCTGTTCGCCGGTGGCTGCGGGCGGCTGTTCGAAGGTACCGCGGAGCAGATGCACCATTCGCTATCGCGTCTTGCTGCCCTGCCTGACAACACTCGCATTTACTGCGCCCACGAATACACCCAGGCCAACCTGCGCTTCGCCCGCGCAGTGGAGCCGGATAACACTGACATCAAGGTACGCCTGGAAGTGGTCGAGGACCTGCGCGCAGCCGGCCGGATGACGCTGCCGACGGATCTGGCGCTGGAAAAGCGCACCAATCCCTTCCTGCGCTTTGACTGCGACGCTGTGACGCAAGCGGCCAGCCAACAGGCCGGTGCAGCCGTGACTCCCGGGGTTGAGACGTTCGCCGCAATACGTGCATGGAAGGACCGCTTCTGAGCAATGGTGCCTTGACCCTCCCCGGGGTGCTCCATAGAATCGACCTCATTTTGGGGGTCGTACATGCGTCGTGTGGTATCTGCCATCTTGCCCAGAGTGCTGTCAGCAGCGTCCCTCGGTGGTCTGCTGCTGATTGCCGGCTGTCAGACCACCGACACCAGCGGCCACCGCCAAAGCGGTCCGGAATATAGTGCTCCCACAGCGGAACGCTCCCCCTCGCCGTTCCGCACGCCCAGCGTCGAACCCATCGCCACCCTGCCCGCCGAGATCAAGCCGCACACGCTGTGGGGGCGCATTCGCTCCGGTTTCAGCCTTGATCCCGCCGCCATCGACAACCCGCGCATCGATCAGCAACGCATCGCCTTCGCCAACCAGTCTCGCTACTTCGAGCTGACCTCCGCGCGCGCGCAGCGTTATCTGTACTACGTTGTCGAACAGCTCGAAAGCCGCGACATGCCGCAGGAACTCGCCCTGCTGCCATTTATCGAGAGCGCCTACAACCCACAGGCCATCTCCAGTGCCCAGGCTGCTGGCCTCTGGCAGTTCATTCCGTCCACCGGCCGCAACTTTTCCCTGCGCCAGGACTGGTGGTACGACGGTCGCCGTGACGTAACCGCCTCCACCCAGGCAGCCCTCGATTACCTGAGCCTGCTCAACGAATACTTTGATGGCGACTGGCTACTTGCGCTGGCTGCCTACAATTGCGGCGAAGGCTGTGTCGGCCGCGCGATCAAACGCAACGAAGCGCTGGGGCTACCGACCGACTACTGGAACCTCCAGCTGCCGCGCGAAACCATGAACTACGTGCCCAAACTGCTGGCACTGGCGCAGATCGTTGATAGCCCGACCGCTTACGGCGCCGTGCTGCCAAGCTTGGCCAATGAACCCTACTTCGCCGAAGTAACCCTCGACCAGCAGATCGACCTGCGCAAGGTCGCGGAACTGGCCGACGTTTCCACCGACGAGCTGCTGAGCCTCAACCCGGCGTTCAATCAGCGCGTCACCGCGCCCAACGCCGAGTACCAGTTGCTGATTCCGGTCGACCGTGTCGACCAGTTCACCGAGGCGCTTGCGGAGCTGCCTGCCGATCAGCGCATCAACTATCAACACTACCGTGTGCGCCGTGGCGACACCCTGTCACAGATTGCCCGCCGCCATCAGCTGAGCGTCAGCGCGATCCGCGACGTCAACGATATCAATGGCAGTCTGTTGCGCGTCGGCCAGACGCTGATGCTGCCGCAGTTCAGCGACCCGCCAGCCAGCACCACAACGGCCAACCGTCAGGTAGCCAGTGCAGCGCAGCTCCGCTACCGGGTACAACCGGGCGACAGCCTCTGGAATATCGCCCGCACCCACGGCACCACGGTCAACCGCATCAAACGCGACAATAACCTGCAGAGCAATGCACTGACGGTCGGCCACACATTGATGCTCGCCGCTGACAACGCCAGCCAAGCCCGCAGCAACGACGGTCGACGCATTGCCTATACGGTCAAATCCGGTGATTCGCTGTACACCATCGCCCAGCGCTTCAATGTGCATGTCGACAAAATTCGTGACTGGAACGAGCTTGGCCGCTACCTGCAGCCGGGCCAGCAGCTGACCCTGTTCGTCCCCTGAGCGACCGGGCTTCCGCCCGGCTGCGTCGCCATGTTAGCGTTGGCACATCGCTGACGGCTGCCGGCAAGAACTGGTGAGTGGCCGTCAACCAACGGCCATTCCATCGCGCGGAACTCCATGTCGCTGCTGTCCCGAACGCTTCTGCTGACACTGCTGCTTGCCACCGCTCTGCCCAGCTGGGCCACGCTGTATCGCCAGCACGGCTACTCACTCTACGGCCAGCCCCAATACCCGGAAAATTTCGAACATCTGGACTACGTCAACCCGGATGCCCCCAAGGGTGGCACGCTGCGCGTGATGGGCAGCGGCACCTTCGACACCCTCAACCCCTATACCCTGAAGGGCACCAGCCCGATCAACACCGGCGACTTTGCGCAGCTTGGTATCAATGAGCTGAACGAGCCGCTGATGGCCGGCAGCGGCCTCTACGATCCGTCCGGTGACGAGCCCTACTCTGCCTATGGTCTGATCGCCGAAAGCCTGGAATTCGCCGACAACCGCAGCTGGGTCGTATTCAACCTGCGCCCCGAGGCCCGTTTTCACGATGGCGCGCCCATCACCGCTGAGGACGTGGCGTTTTCCTACCGCCTGCTCAAGGAGCAGGGCCATCCCAACTACCGTTCGGTCCTGCAGGATGTCAGCCGTATCGACATCCTCGGCGAGCGCCGTATCCGCTTTGTATTCAACCGCCCCGGCAATTCGCTGCTGATTCTGCGCCTGGGCGAGTTGCCGGTGCTGCCCGCGCACTACTGGCAGGGCCGCGACTTTGCCAGCACGACGTTTCAAGCCGGCCTAAACAGCGGCCCCTACCGAGTAACGAGCGTTGACCCGGGCCGCAGTGTGGTATTCGAACGGGTGAAAAACTACTGGGGACGCGATCTGCCGATTAACCGTGGCAAGTACAACTTCGACCGCATGGAAGTGGAGTTCTACCGCGACAACAACGTCGCCTTCGAGGCCTTCAAGGCCGGCGAGTTCGATCTCTACATCGACCACAAAGCCAGCAACTGGGCCAATGCCTACCAGTTCCCGGCGGTTGCCAACGGCGACATTCTCAAGCGCGAGATCACTCACCAGATTCCCAGCCCGACCCAGGCGATGTTCTTCAACACCCGGCGCACACCGTTCGACACCCTCGCCCTGCGCAAGGCGCTCGGCATGCTGTTTGACTTCGAGTGGTCCAACCGGGTGCTGTTTTACGATGCCTATCAGCGCTCCCAGAGCTACTACCCCAACAGCCCCTTCAGCGCGACCGGTGTGCCTGCCGGACAGGAGTTCCTGTACCTGTCACCGCATCGCGAGCAACTGCCACCGGAACTCTTTCTGGAGCCGTTCAGTCTACCTGTGACCGATGGCCGGGGGATCCCGCGCGAGACACTGCGCGAGGCGGTAGAGCTGTTTGCCGAAGCCGGCTGGAAACTGCGCAGAGGGCGCCTTGAGAATACCGAAGGAGAACCGCTGCGCTTTGAAGTGCTGCTGGTCAACTCCAGTCTGGAACGGATCCTGCAGCCATATCGGGCAAACCTCGCACGACTGGGAATCGAGATGCAGATCCGTACCGTCGACCGGGCACAATACAAGGCACGCTTGGATCAGTTTGACTACGACATGATTCTGACCACCCTGCCACAGGGACTCTCACCCGGCCTGGAACAGATCAGCTACTTCCACTCCAGCCAGCGCAGCGTAAAAGGCAGCCGCAACTACGCAGGCATCAACAACCCGGTGGTCGACGAACTGGTCGAACGCCTGAGCGCCGCCAGCAGTCGCAGTGAGCAGATTGCAGCAGCGCGCGCACTCGACAGGGTACTGCTGTGGAACCACTATACAATTCCGAACTGGTATATAAACTACCACCGCATCGCCTACCGGAACTGGCTGCGCACACCGGACATACCGCCATACACGCTGGCCATCCGCAGCTGGTGGAAAGACCCGGCAAGCAACTAGAAAAACAAGGGATCTGAATGCAACGCTCGCTGAAATCCTGCTGTCTGGCCCTGCTGACCTGCTGGGCGGGTGCGCTCAATGCCGCACCACAGCATGCCCTCACGCTCTACGATGAAGCACCCAGATACCCCGCCGACTTCAGCCACTTTGACTACGTCAATCCCGACGCTCCCAAGGGTGGCACCCTGCGGCTCTCTGGCTTCGGCGGTTTCGACTCGCTCAACCCCTATATCAGCCGCGGCACCGCTGCCGACCAACTCGGCCTGATCTACGACACCTTGACGTTCCACGCTCTCGACGAGCCCTTCACCGAGTACGGGCTGGTTGCCGAAAACATGGAGAAGGCCGACGATGACAGCTGGGTGCGCTTCAAGCTGCGGCCCGAGGCACGTTTCAACGACGGCGTCGGCATTACCGCCGACGATGTAGTGTTCACCTTCAACACCCTGATCGAGCATGGCGCGCCCTTCTACCGCGCCTATTACGGCGATGTCGATCGCGTCGTAGCGGATGATCCGCACAGCGTGACCTTCCACTTCAAACACACGGGTAACCGCGAACTGCCGCTGGTGCTGGGTCAGCTGCCAGTGCTGCCCAAGCACTACTGGGAAGGCCGAGACTTCAGCAAAGGTTCTCTGGAGCCGCCGCTGGGCAGCGGCCCCTACCGCATCGGCCAGGTTCGCCCCGGGCGCAGCATCAGCTTCGAGCGCGTCGAGGACTACTGGGCAAAAGATCTGCCGGTCATGCGCGGGTTCTACAACTTCGATACCGTGGTAGTCGATTACTACCGCGATAACAACGTCACCCTGGAAGCGTTCAAGGCCGGGCAGTTCGACTTCAATCAGGAGATGTCGGCCAAGAACTGGGCAACCGGTTACAGCAGCCCCGCACTCGACGCTGGCCAGATCGTCAAGGAAGAGATTGCCAATAACAACACCCAAGGTATGCAGGGCTTCGTGTTCAACTTGCGCAAGCCCTACTTCGCCGATGCCCGGGTGCGTCAGGCCATCACCCTGCTGTTCGATTTCGAGTGGTCCAACGCCAAGCTGTTCCACAACGCTTACACCCGCACTTCCAGCTACTTCGATAACTCCGAACTGGCCGCGCGCGGCGAGCCGGATGCCGACGAACTGGCCTTGCTGGAGCCGTTGCGTGAGCAGTTGCCGGCCGCCGCATTTGGTCCGGCCTGGGTGCCACCAAAAACCGATGGCAGCGGCGCCATCCGCGATCAGCGCCGCGCCGCCTATGCCCTGCTGCAGGAAGCCGGCTGGCAGATCGTCGACGACCAACTGGTTAACGCCGACGGCGAACCGCTGCAATTCGAATTCCTGCTGGTGCAGGCCGAGTTCGAGCGGGTATTGCTGCCATTCAAGCGCAACCTGGCGTCACTTGGCATCAACCTGGAACTGCGCCGGGTTGATGTCTCCCAGTACATCAACCGGCTGCGCTCTCGCGACTTCGACATGGTGGTCACCGGTTTCGGTCAGTCCAACTCTCCCGGCAACGAGCAGCGCGAGTACTGGCATTCGTCCAGCGCCGACAACCCCGGTAGCCGCAACCTGATGGGGCTGAAAGACCCCGCGGTCGACGCGCTGGTCGAAGGCCTGGTGCAGGCCGACTCACGCGCCTCGCTGATTACCCATACTCACGCGCTAGACCGCGCGCTGCGCTCGCTGCACCTGCTGGTGCCCAACTGGTACACCAGCGTCTACCGGGTCGCCTACTGGGACAAGTTCGGTCATCCGGCCACCCCGCCAAAGTACGACCTGGGACTATTCACCTGGTGGGTAGACCCGGACAAGGACGCGCGCCTGCGCGGCGAGCTTGGCACTCAGCAAGACGCCAGCACCGAGCAACAGCAAAACGACCAACCGGCAGGAGCTGAATAAGCATGCTGGCCTATATCGTTCGTCGCCTGCTGCTGATCATCCCCACCCTGTTCGGCATCCTGCTGATCAACTTTCTGATCATTCAGGCCGCGCCGGGCGGCCCGGTCGAACAGATGATTGCCAACCTTGAGGGCTTTGAAGGCGGCGCCACCAGCCGGGTCTCCGGCGGCGGCAGCGAAGTGGCCAGTGGCGGCAGCTACCGCGGCGCCCAAGGTCTGGACCCGGATATCATCGCCGAAATCGAGCGCATGTACGGTTTCGACAAGCCGGCGCCCGAACGCTTCTGGCTGATGATCAAGGGTTACCTGCAATTCGACTTCGGCGACAGCTTCTTCCGTGACGCCAAGGTCACTGACCTGATCATCGAGAAGATGCCGGTGTCGATCTCGCTCGGGCTCTGGACCACCCTGCTGACCTACCTGATCTCTATCCCGCTGGGCATCCGCAAGGCGATCAAACACGGCTCGGCCTTCGACGTCTGGACCAGCTCGCTGATCATCGTCGGCTACGCGATTCCCGGTTTCCTGCTGGCCATTCTGCTGATCGTGCTGTTCGCTGGCGGCAGCTATCTGGACTGGTTCCCGCTGCGCGGACTGACCTCCAACAACTTCGAGCAGATGACCACCGGCGAGCAAATTCTCGACTACTTCTGGCACCTGGTCCTGCCGATCTTTGCTATGGTGGTCGGCAGCTTTGCCACCCTGACCATGCTGACCAAGAACTGCTTCCTCGATGAAATCGGCAAGCAGTACGTGGTTACCGCCCGCGCCAAGGGCCTGTCCGAACGCCGTGTGCTGTACGGCCACGTATTCCGCAACGCCATGCTGCTGATCATCGCCGGCTTCCCGTCCGCACTGATCAGCATTTTCTTCACCGGTGCACTGCTGATCGAGGTGATCTTCTCCCTCGACGGCCTCGGTCTGCTCGGTTTTGAAGCCGCGATCAACCGCGACTACCCAGTGATGTTCGGCACGCTGTACATCTTCACGCTGGTCGGTCTGGTGGTAAAACTGATCGGCGATATCACCTATACCCTGGTCGATCCGCGCATCGACTTCGACAGCCGGGAGGGTTGAGATGCAGCTATTCACCCTCTCCCCGCTCAACCAGCGCCGCTTTGCGCGCTTTCGCGCCAACCGCCGCGGCTGGTGGTCACTGCACCTCTTTCTGGTGTTGTTTGTCCTGAGTCTTGGCGCCGAACTGATTGCCAACGATAAGCCCCTCGCTGTCGGCTATCAGGGCGACCTGTACTTCCCGGTGTTCAAGCGCTATCCGGAAACGGCATTCGGTGGCGAGTTCCCGATCGAGGCCGACTACCGCAGCCCCTACGTCAAACAGCTGATCACCGAAGACGGCGACGGCTGGATGCTGTGGCCGCCGATTCCGTACCACTACGACACCATCAATTACGACCTGCGCGTCCCAGCCCCTGCGCCACCCTCGGCAGATAACTGGTTGGGCACAGACGATCAGGCCCGCGATGTCATGTCGCGGGTGATCTACGGCTTCCGCATCTCGGTGCTGTTTGCGCTGACGCTGACCATTCTCAGCTCGATCATCGGTGTTATCGCCGGGGCGGTGCAGGGCTTCTACGGCGGCCGAATCGACCTGCTCGGCCAGCGCTTCATTGAGGTCTGGTCCGGCCTGCCGGTGCTCTACCTGCTGATCATCCTCGCCAGCTTCGTGCAGCCGAACTTCTGGTGGCTGCTGGGCATCATGCTGCTGTTCTCGTGGATGGCGCTGGTCGATGTGGTACGCGCCGAGTTCCTGCGTGGCCGCAACCTGGAATACGTGCGCGCCGCACGCGCGCTGGGTGCCAGCAACCAGACCATCATGTTCCGCCACATTCTGCCGAACGCGATGGTCGCCACCCTGACCTTCTTCCCGTTCATTCTGACCGGTGGCGTCATCACCCTGACGTCGCTGGATTTCCTCGGCTTTGGCCTGCCACCGGGTGCGCCATCGCTGGGTGAACTGATTGCTCAAGGCAAGTCCAACCTGCAGGCACCGTGGCTGGGGATCACCGCCTTCGTCGTGCTGTCGCTGATGCTCAGCCTGCTGGTGTTTATCGGCGAGGCGCTGCGTGATGCCTTCGACCCAAGGAAATGAGATGAGCGAACAACCGTTAATCAGTATCCGCAATCTCAGTGTCGCCTTCCGTCAGGGCTCTGATCAGATGCTGGCGGTCAAGGACGTCAGCTTCGACATCCGCCCAGGGCAAACCCTGGCACTGGTCGGCGAGAGCGGCTCGGGCAAGTCAGTGACCGCTCACTCCATCCTGCGCCTGCTGCCCTACCCGACCGCATCCCATCCAAGCGGGAGCATCGAGTTCGGCGGCCAGGATCTGCTCCAGGCCAACGAGAACACGCTGCGCAAGGTGCGCGGCAACCGTATCTCGATGATCTTTCAGGAACCGATGAGTTCGCTCAACCCGCTGCACACGGTCGAGCGGCAGATCGGCGAGGTACTGGCCCTGCACAAGGGTCTGAACAAGGCGCAGGCGCGCGAGCGCACGCTGGAGCTGCTCGACCTGGTAGGCATCCCGGAGCCGCGCAAGCGTCTCGGCGCCTATCCGCACGAGCTGTCTGGGGGCCAACGCCAGCGGGTGATGATCGCCATGGCCCTGGCCAATGAGCCGGAACTGCTGATCGCCGACGAACCAACCACCGCACTGGACGTCACCGTCCAGCTGAAGATCCTTGAACTACTGCGCGAATTGCAGCAGAAACTGGGCATGGCGCTGCTGCTGATCAGCCACGACCTGAATCTGGTGCGTAAAATTGCCCACCGGGTATGTGTCATGTACCGCGGTAACGTCGTCGAAGAAAACGATTGCGCTACTTTGTTCAGCTCGCCGCAGCATGAATATACCCGTCAGCTGCTCGCGGCTGACCCCAGCGGCGAGCCGGTCGAGATCGACCCAAAGGCACCGGAGATTCTCCGCGCCGAGCAATTGCGGGTGTGGTTCCCGATCAAAAAGGGCGTGCTGCGCCGCACTGTGGATCACGTCAAGGCAGTCACCGACATCAGCTTCAGCCTGCCCCGCGGGCAGACCTTGGGGATCGTCGGTGAAAGCGGCTCGGGCAAGACCACGCTAGGCATGGCGATGCTCAGGCTGATCGACAGCCAGGGCCTGATCGAGTGCGATGGCACTCGGCTGGATGGTCTCAGCCAGCAGCAGGTTCGACCGCTGCGCAGAGAGTTTCAGGTGGTCTTTCAGGACCCGTATGGCAGCCTGAGCCCCCGCATGTCGGTGGGCCAGATCATCAGCGAGGGGCTGGAGATCCACCGCATCGGCACTGAGGCAGAGCGCGAACAGATGGTGATTCAGGCGCTGGAGGAAGTCGGCCTGGATCCGGAGACCCGCCATCGCTACCCGCACGAATTCTCCGGCGGCCAGCGACAGCGGATCTCGATTGCCCGGGCACTGGTGCTCAAGCCCAAGCTGATCCTGCTGGACGAACCGACGTCGGCACTGGATCGCACCGTGCAGGGCCAGGTGGTGGAACTGCTGCGCAGTCTGCAGCAAAAGTACAATTTGACGTATTTGTTTATCAGTCACGACCTGGCAGTGGTCAAGGTTCTCAGCCATCAGTTGATGGTGATCCGCCAGGGCGAAGTAGTCGAACAGGGACCGGCAGGCGAAATCTTTGCTTCCCCGCAGCATGACTATACTCGTCAGCTGCTGGAAGCGGCCTTTGCCCTGCCGCAAACCGATAACAGGGCCGATACGGCCATGCACTAAACAGGAAAGTACTATGGGATTTCTCAGCGGAAAGCGCGTACTCATCGTTGGCGTCGCCAGCAAACTGTCCATTGCCTCCGGCATCGCCGCGGCCATGCACCGCGAGGGCGCCGAACTGGCCTTCACCTATCAGAACGAAAAGCTGAAAGGCCGGGTTGAAGAATTCGCTGCCGGCTGGGGCTCCGGCCCAGAGCTGTGCTTCCCCTGCGACGTGGCAAATGATGCCGAAATCGAGCAGGTATTCGTCGAGCTGGCCAAGAAGTGGGACGGCCTGGACTGCATCGTCCACTCCGTTGGTTTCGCCCCCGGCGACCAGCTGGATGGCAACTTCGCTGAAGTCACCACCCGCGAAGGTTTCCGCATTGCCCACGACATCAGCGCCTACAGCTTCGTGGCCCTGGCCAAGGCCGGTCGTGAAATGATGAAAGGCCGCAACGGTAGCCTGCTGACCCTGTCTTATCTGGGCGCAGAGCGCACCATGCCGAACTACAACGTCATGGGCATGGCCAAGGCCAGCCTGGAAGCCGGTGTTCGCTATCTGGCCACCAGCCTGGGCCCGGAAGGCACCCGCGTTAACGCCATTTCTGCCGGCCCGATCCGCACCCTGGCCGCTTCCGGTATCAAGAGCTTCCGCAAGATGCTGGCTCACAACGCTGCGCAAACCCCGCTGCGTCGCAACGTCACCATCGAAGAAGTCGGCAACGTCGGCGCCTTCCTCTGCTCCGACCTGGCCTCCGGCATGTCCGGTGAAATCACCTACGTTGACGGTGGTTTCAACATCACCGCCATGGGTGGCCTGGAAGAGTAAGCGGCGGCTGCCTCAGCCCGAATCACGGGCACAAAAAAACCGGGCCTTGGCCCGGTTTTTTTATTGCCGTCGCACTCAGTCGTCCGAGGTCGCGCCAATTTTGTGGATAGCCAGGTCAGCGCCCTGGTACTCCTCTTCTTCACTCAAGCGCAGGCCGGCAACAGCCTTGATGACGCCGTAGACCAGCAGACCACCAACCAACGCCACGACCACGCCGCTCAGGGTGCCGATCAACTGGGACATAAAGCTGACGCCGCCCAGGCCACCCAGCGCTTCAGCACCGAAGATACCCGCGGCCAAACCGCCCCAAACACCGCACAAACCGTGCAGCGGCCAGACACCCAGCACGTCATCAATCTTGAAGCGATTCTGAGTCAGGATGAAGGTCCAGACAAACAGACCACCAGCGACCGCACCGGTTGCCAGCGCTCCCAGCGGGTGCATCAGATCGGAACCGGCACACACAGCCACCAGGCCAGCCAGCGGGCCGTTGTGAATAAAGCCGGGGTCAGCACGACCAACCAGCAGCGCCACCAGCGTACCGCCGACCATTGCCATCAGCGAGTTGACTGCCACCAGACCGCTGATGCCGTCCAGCGTCTGTGCCGACATCACGTTGAAGCCAAACCAGCCGATAGTCAGGATCCACGCGCCCAGCGCAAGGAACGGAATGTTCGACGGCGGCATGGCGACGACATTACCGCCACGATAGCGCCCGTTGCGCGCACCCAGCAGCAGCACCGCACCCAGCGCAATCCAGCCGCCAACGGCGTGCACGACAACCGACCCGGCAAAGTCGTGGAAGGCAGCGCCAAACTGGGCCTCAAGCCACGCCTGAAAACCGTAATTGCCGTTCCAGATGACGCCTTCGAAGAACGGGTAAACCAGTCCTACGATCAATACCGATGCGCACAATTGCGGTGCAAACTTGGCGCGTTCGGCAATACCACCGGAGATGATCGCAGGAATGGCCGCAGCAAAGGTCATCAGGAAGAAGAATTTGACCAATGCATAACCGTTGTTTTGCGACAGGGTTGCCGCATCGGTGAAGAAGGTAACGCCGTAAGCAATCCAATAGCCTACGAAGAAATAGGCCAGACACGAAACCGCGAAATCACTGATGATCTTCGACAGCGCGTTAACCTGGTTCTTCTGGCGAACCGTACCAACTTCAAGGAATGCAAAGCCGGCGTGCATGGCCAAAACCATGACCGCACCGGCAAGGATAAACAGGGTGTTTGCACTGTGAACCAGCGTTTCCACAGCGCTGTTAAGGTTTTCCATTCAAGCAGCCTCTATCAAATCAGAAAAATGCACTCGTTGTGTGCGCACCAATCAGTGACGAACCATTCCAGTGCATCCAGAGCGATCCGGCAAAACACTTGCGATTGAGCAACCACGCCAAGAAATCTGAATTAATTTTTGTTTTTCAAATAGTTGTACGCCAATCTCGACTATCAACCGCAAAAGTCGGCACCATATTGATGCAACAGAAACGGCGTAGCTCACCGCGATAGTGCAATCGTCATACCAAAAGCGCAGAATCATGCACCGAAAGCGTACGATGACAGTCCAGTGACAGCGATTTGCCGGAAAACCAGCCGCCAGCCGTCGCTTTCAAGCTGCTTGGCTATAATCTTGCATACCATCAGCGCCCGATGTTCCGAACCCGGAGAAAGACGTGTTTACAGGACAGCCACTGCCCTACTTCCAACCCCTGATCGACACCGCCACCGGTCGCATTGCCGGTTACGAAGCGCTCGCCCGCCTGCGCGACGATGAGGGCAATATCAGCAGTGCTGGCCCGCTGTTTACTGATCCCAACGTTTCCCAGGCCGACCTGCTGGAGCTTGACCGCAGCATTCGGCGTCAGGCGCTTGAGCGCTTTCGCGACACGCCCGAAGGCTTTATCAGTCTGAATATTTCGCCTGCCTGGGTCAGCCAGCTGCAACCAGGCAAGCCGCTACCCAGCCTGCAACTGTTGGAAGAGCTGGGACTGCCAACTGACCAGATCGTGTTTGAGATCACCGAGCTGCAAGGCAGCATTGAGCAGCTGCGTGATGTGGTGCAGCGTTACCGCGCCGCCGGCATCCGCATCGCCATCGACGATTTTGGTGCGGGATACTCCATGCTTGATCGGGTGCTGGCGTTGGAGCCGGATATCCTCAAGCTGGACATCCAGCTGTTCCGTCAGGCTGCCGCCGGCAACAGTAACAGCGGCGACTTCGTACGCGCCCTTGCCCTGATGGCAGAAAAGAGTGGTTGCTGGATCATTGCTGAAGGGGTGGAAACCGAACAGGAACTGCACTTCGCTCTGGAGTGCGGCGCCCGCTATGTTCAGGGTTACCTGTTCGGCCGACCGGAGGAGAACTTCCTGCCGAGCGACGCCGTGCAGAAGCAATTTTCAACCATGCGTGACCATTATGTGCACGCCAAACTGGCCGAACGAGAGAAGCTGGCCCACCTGCGCCGCTCGCTCGCCGAGCTGTTCGCTGAACTGCGTGTCTGGCTCAGCCGTGGCGCCCAACCAGCCCACCTGCCCAACCCGCGCGACTATCCCTGGCTGCTGCGCTGCTTCCTGTGCGATGCAGAAGGCACTCAGATCTCACCCAACTTCGACTGGCATGGCGATGCCTGGCATACCGACGCCCGCTATCTGGACCACAACTGGTCCTGGCGGCCGTATTTCTATCAGATCCTGGCCGAGGCCGGGGAAGACAGCCGGGTGATCCTCTCCAACCGCTATCGCGACGCGACAACCAACCAGTACTGCATGACCTCAGGCCTGTTCATCGACGACAGCCGCCACCTGCTGCTGGTCGATATCGACGCCTCCTTCCTCTGACTCAGCGCCGCTCCCGCGGCAGACTAACAAGCACCAGCAGGCCACCCTCGGGAGCCTGCTGCAATGCCAGCTTGCCGCCATAGGCAGCAACCAGATCACCGACGATTGCCAGACCCAGGCCGTGTCCCGGCGCCTGCTGATCCAAACGCGTGCCGCGTCCCAGCACCCTAGCTCGCTCAGTTGGCGCAATACCGGGACCATCGTCCGCCACCTCAAGCTGCAGCTGATCGGCATCCAGCAGCCAGCTGAGTCGTATCTGCGATGCCGCCCACTTGCAGGCGTTATCCAGCAAGTTTCCGAGCAGCTCAAGCATGTCCTCACGATCAAACGGCCACGCGGAATCCGAGCGGCCGTTAAGGGTGATCTTTGGCGCCTTCGGATAGAGGCTGGCAAGGGTCTGCACCAGCGCAGGCAGGTCTGCTCCCGGATCAAAGCGCGCTCCACGCGCCTGATCCGGTGCCAGTCGAGCACGCTGCAGGCTACGCTCCAGCTGATTGCGCATACTCTGCAGCTGGCCCTGCAGCTCCCGGTAATCCGCTGCTGAGAGCTGCCCTGCCAAACTGTCCAGGCGGCTCTCAACCACTGCCAACGGGGTTTTCAGTGCATGGCCGAGATCCCCTGCACTATTGCGCGCCCGCTGCAGCAGCTCTTCAATTTGCCTTCCCAGGCGGTTGATCTCCACCGCCAGCGGTTGCAGTTCGTCAGGCACCTGCTCACTCAATTGCAAACGCTCGCCGCTGCGCCACTCCGCCAGCTCCTGCTGCAACCGGCGCAGCGGCAGCAACGAACGGCGTAACAACCACTGCTGCACCAGCACCGCCAGCAGCACCACCAGAACCGCCAGAGCGCTGATCCACCAACTGGCCAGCCGGAACTCGCTGAGCAACGGCCGGTAGTCCAGGGCAACACTGATGGTTACCAACTCGCCAGCCTTGCGATAGTCGCCGGACCAAACCAGCAACTCCTGCCCCTGTGGCCCAGCCAGCAGTCCGCTTTGCAAGCCATCGCCGGGGAGCGGCAGCCGATGATCCCAGAGTGAACGGGAGCGCCACTTCTCGCGCCCCTGCACGACGAAATAGCGCCCGGAATAGGGCCTGGCGTAGTCCGGGTCGACCTTATCCAAGTCCAGATAGAGACCGTCCGGCCCGACCGTCAGCGCGGCCAACAGACTGTCAGTCTCGCGCTGCAGCAACAGGGTCAGGTAGTTGCGCTGGGCACGGTCGTACAGCCAGACGCTACCCTGCACAATTAACAGCACACTGCACAGCAGCAGCGGCACCAGCGTGGCTGCCAGACGCCGACTGATCGACCTCACGCCGCCCGCCCCACCAGCACGTAGCCCTGCCCGCGCCGGGTTTCAATAACCTCACGCCCGAGCTTGCGGCGCAGGTGATTGATCAACACTTCGATGACGTTCGAGTCACGCTCATCCTCGTAGTCGTACAGGTGCTCGGCAAGCCGGGTCTTGGACAGCACCTTGCCCGGATTGAGCATAAAACAGCGCAGCAGCTTGAACTCGCTGGCCGAAAGGCTAACTGGCTCGGCGTCGCCCCAGCGCACCTGTTGATGGGCTTCGTCGAGCTGCATCCCGGCTGCGCTGAGCAATGCCTGCGGCACCTGGCCGTGGGCACGACGCAGCAGGGCCTGCACGCGCAGCAACAGCTCTTCGTTGTGAAAGGGTTTGGTCAGATAATCGTCGGCGCCGGCCTGCAGTCCTTCGACGCGCTCGGTCCAGCGGCTGCGTGCGGTCAGGATCAGCACCGGCAGAGTGCTGCCGCCAGCACGCCATTGCTGCAGAACGGCCAATCCATCCATGCCCGGCAGGCCCAGATCGAGAATCGCCAGGTCGTAGGGTTCCTGCTCACCCAACAGCGCAGCATCGCGACCGTCGGTACGCCAGTCCACCGCGTAGCCAGCGCGTTTCAGCACCGCGCAGAGGCTGTCGGCCAAGGCGACATTGTCTTCTACCAGCAGCAGCCGCATCAGTCGTCCTCTTCCACGTCCAGCAGTTCGCCGCTGACCGCATCGTACTCCAGCTCCATAACCCGATGATCCCCGGTCACCACCTCCAGTTCATAGATATAGCGCCCGTCATCGAGTTCCAGCTCAGCTTCCAGAAAGCGTCCCGGGTAACGACTCAACGCGTCATCGATGAACTGCTGCAGGGGCGCAATGCGCCCCTGTTCAGTCAATGTCAGCGCCTCGTCATGGTTGAGGTCCCGTGCAACGGCAAGCGCCGGCAACAGCAAGAGCACTCCCAGCAACAGGCGAGCCCGTAGACGATCAGTCGTCGCGTCGATGCTCAAGGACGTCAGCCGTGGACGCATCCAGATCAACATCCCACTCCTGCCCCTCGGCATCGCGGATTTCGACTTCGTAGACATAACGGCCATAGTGCTTGTCCAGATCGGTGTCAGTGATGGTACCCGGCTGTACCGACAACGCCTTTTCGTTCAGGCTTTGCAGGTTTTGAATGGTACCCTGTTCCACCAGTGTGTCGACTTCATCCATACGCACATCGTCGTCGGCCAGCAGCGCAGAGCTGCCCAAAGCCAGGATTGCAGAACAGGACAGTGCGATCAGGTGTTTGTACATGTTGGTTTCCTCCGTTGCGTTGAGACAGTTTCAGGCTATGGCATTGAGCTGAAACCAACCTTAAAATCGGTCGCGCATTCTCAGGGACTCCGTATCACATGACAGCTATCCAGGTTCGCGCTCCGGCATTGACGCTGCGAGCAGGCCACCGCGCCATCGAGCATATCCGTGCCAACGGCCTGCAACCGGCCGACGTGCACATGATTCCGGGCGCTGCTGGCGGCCCCAAGGCACTGGGCATTCAGGGCCTGGACCTGGCGCTATTCGGCGAATGGCTGCCCAGAGCGCCGCAGCCACGCAGCCTGATCGGCGCCTCCATCGGCAGCTGGCGCTTCGCCAGTGCCTGCATGCCTGATCCGGTACATACCCTGCGTCAGCTCGGCGAACTGTATACCTCGATGCGTTTTCCCAAGGGCGTGACCATTCAGACCATCAGCGCCGCCTGCGGCGAGATGATCGACGCGCTGCTGCAGGGCCAGTTCGAGGCCATCCTCAACAATCCCTACTATCGCCTCAACATCGTTGTGGTGAAGAGCCTCGGGTTACTGCGGCATGATTCTCGCGCCCGCCTTGCGCTCGGGCTCGGCGGCGTGATTGGCGCCAACCTGCTGGGCCGACGCCACCTCGGCCGCTTCTTCGAGCGCGTGATCCTGCACGACCCCCGGCAATTACCAGACCTGGAAGAGCTACGCGACTTCACCAGTGCCCACGTCGAGCTGACGCCGCAGAATTTGCGCTCGGCGCTGCTGGCGTCCGGCTCGATCCCGATGGTCATGGAAGCGGTACGCGACATTCCAGGTGCCGCGCCCGGCGTCTACCGTGACGGCGGCCTGCTCGACTACCACCTCGATCTGCCCTACACCGCCCCCGGCGTGATTCTCTACCCGCACTTCATTGATCGCGTGGTGCCCGGCTGGTTCGACAAGACCATTCCCTGGCGCAAGCACAATGCCGAACAGCTGCGCGACGTGCTGCTGCTCGCGCCGTCGCCCGAATATCTGGAGCGCCTGCCACACCGCAAGCTGCCGGACCGCAAGGACTTCAACCGCTACGTCTACGACAACGACGGCCGCGAGAAATACTGGCGCAAGGCGATGAGCGAGAGCCAGCGCATGGGCGACGAGTTTCTGGAGCTGGCCGACTCCGGTCGCCTGATCGACCGCATCAAACCGCTGTGAGCGAACCACACGAGGCACTGCCCTGCCCGCTGTGCGCTGCGCCGGCGCACTGGCTGCAGGATGACCGCAAGCGCAGTTACTGGCAGTGCGAGCAGTGCCTGATGGTGCATGTGCCTGCGCACTGGCAACTGACCGCCGAGCAGGAAAAGGCCGAGTACGACCGTCACGAAAACCACCCGGATGATCCGGGCTATCGACGCTTTCTCTCACGCCTGGCAGCGCCACTGCTTGAGCGTCTTCCAGCCGCCAGCAGCGGCCTTGATTTCGGCTGCGGCCCCGGCCCGGCGTTGGCCATGATGCTGCGCGAGCACGGCCATCAGGTTGCCCTGCACGACCTCTACTACCACCCCAACCCCGAGGCGTTGGCGCAGCAGTGGGACTTCATCACCGCGACCGAGGTCGTCGAGCATCTGGTCGCTCCGCGCGAGGTGCTTGAGCACCTGTGGCAGTGCCTGAAGCCCGGCGGCTGGCTCGGCCTGATGACCAAGCGGGTAACCAGCCCCGAGGCCTTCAGAACCTGGCATTACAAGAGCGACCCGACCCATATCAGCTTTTTTAGCGAGCAAAGTTTCCGCTGGCTGGCCGCGCAGTGGCAGGCAGAACTGGAATTGATCGGTGCTGACGTCGCGCTGCTGCGCAAACCGCTGCTCAGCGCAGACTGCGGCGCGCAGTAAAGGCCTTAGGGTCCGCCTGGAAGGCGCGAATGCAAGCCTGACAAATGCATGCCCGATTGCGCTGCGCTGGAGGCACGAGTGCTAGCAGCGCCTCAGGCACCTCGAGAGAAAAACACCAGCAAGCGCCGCTATCGGCCGCGCAGGCGTTGCTGCCTCCGCAGAACGGGCAAGCGCTTGCATTCAGGGTCGTGTCGCCGTCCATCAGCGTGTTACGCCATTGACCGGCCCGCGCGGGCTCGGGCAGAAACACGCTGCATTGCGTGGCAGCGGCGCAGTCAGATGGCAACTCCCCGTCGGCGTCGCGCAGGCGCTGGCTGGCAGATACGGACTGAAATCGAAGGGCACACCTGCACAGCGGGCAATGGTCTGCGCGCGCTCCAGCCCGGACGGATAGTTGCCCTGCATGAGCGGCCCCTGACTGGCGAACTGGTGAATGGTGCGTTTGAGGTCTGCGTAGTCGCGCGTCTGCGACAGCGCTTCAGCCGCCCAGCAGTCGGCCTCCAGTTCCTGCGCCCGGGTCGCCCAGAACTGCTGATTGCGAAACCACATTCCCTGCGGTGTAACGTGGCCCTTGCGGTGGTGGCCACACTCGTGCGCCAGCGTGAAAACTCTGGACATCGTCCAGTTAGCCATAACGCCCGGATCGGCATAGATCACCGGTCCAGAGGAATCCATCGCTGCAGACGCGATCTGCGGATTTGGGACCCCAATGACCCGAATGCCACAAAATGCATCCCAACCAGCAAACATCTGGGCGTGGGAAGCGGCGCTCAGCGACAGCAGAACCACTATCCAGCAAAAACGTTTGATCATCCCTGACTCCTGTTCCTTAGATTAGGGGGGCCGTGGTCGCGGACTTTCGGGCGGGCGGAACAGTCTGGAGGTGAAGCAGGAACAGCCGGCTCAGCGACTGCCAATCACCCGCCGCGCGCCCTTGAAGCTGCGTTGCCAGAAGGACGATTCCAGCTCATCAACACGCACCACACCACCGGTACTGGGCGCATGCAGAAAACGCCCTTCCCCAATGTAGATGCCTGCGTGGTTGACGCGTCCGCCGTTCATCGCAAACAGCACCAGATCACCCGGTGCCAGCGCGCTCTCTGGCGGCCTGGATACCTTCATGTTGTAGAGGTCAGAGGTGGTGCGCGGCAGACTTACACCCGCGGCCTCGCGGTAGACGTACTGGATCAGACCACTGCAGTCAAAACCGGTCGAAGGTGATGTGCCGCCCCAGCGATAAGGGGTACCGACCAGACTGAACGCCTGAAAGACCACATCATTGCGGGTCACTTCATCGCTGTCGGGCAGCGACTCTGCGGGACGGGGAAGGTTGACACCTACGGGTGCCTTGGGTGCGCTGGAGCACCCTGCCAGCAAGGCAACAATCAGCAATGTCAGCAGTCCAGTGAGCCGCATCCGGCCACCTCCAGCGCAGGGGTTCTGATCAAAAAATGCACCGTGACTGGCGCGAGGTCAAGAATTTACTTTAACTTCGTGCGCCAAGCGAGCAGCTTTTATGAGGATTCAGTGATTTACCGTGAGCGCCAGCATGGTCGATAGCTGGCACAGCGGTCGGCCGCTTTCAGACTGCCACTGGTTGAACGCCGCCTGCGCCGCGGCCTGATCACGCTGACTGGTCGGAGCCTTGTCGATGATGCCCTGGGCCTTGAGCGCGGCAACAACATCGTCAGTCGCAACCCAGGTATCCTTGCCCACCATGCGCAACAGCCGCGGTGCAGACTGACCGCCCAACTGCGCACCGCGTTTGGCCAGCAGCCGCCAGAGGCCCACGATGTCTTCGCTTGGCCAGTCGGCGATCAGATTGCCTACCGAGCCATACTCGGCGCGCAGATCGAGGACCAGTTGGGCATTGCGTGGCACGCTGCGCAGCTTGCCCAGGTGACGGATGATGCGGGTGTCGCTCATCAGTCGTTCCAGGTGCTCGGCGCTCATCAGTACCACTTTCTCCGGATCAAAGCCGAAGAACACCTCTTCAAAGGCCGGCCACTTGGCGTCTACCAGACTGTGCTTGAGACCGGCACGAAACACCCGCAGGGCGATCAGCGACAGATAGCGGTCATCGCTGATCACGCGCAGCTGCTCGGCAGCCTTCGGCTGTGGCAGGCGGGCTTCCAACGCCTCGGCAGAACCAAAGCGGTTGAGGCAATACTCGTGCAACCAGCGGTAATCCTGCATCGGCTAATCCCGAGATCAGAGGTTCATTACGTTCAGCACGCGGGAGGCGGCCTGCTCATCGATACGCAGGCTGGCAAAATCGAACAGCGCTGTGTCGGCCAGTTGCGAGGGCTGCACGTTTTTCAACGCACGGAAGATATTCTCGACCCGCCCCGGGTTGGCCTTTTCCCAACCTTGCAGCATGTCCTTGACCACCTTGCGCTGCAGGTTTTCCTGCGAGCCACACAGGTTGCACGGGATGATCGGAAAGTTCTGCAGGGTGGCGTAGGACTCGATATCCGCTTCGTTGCAATACGACAGCGGACGAATCACCACGTTACGGCCGTCATCAGAGCGCAGCTTGGGCGGCATGGCCTTGAGATTGCCGCCGAAGAACATGTTCAGGAAGAAGGTCTCGACGATGTCGTCGCGGTGGTGCCCAAGCGCCATCTTGGTCGCACCGATCTCATCGGCAAAGGTGTACAGGTTGCCCCGACGCAGACGCGAGCACAGAGAGCAGGTGGTCTTGCCCTCCGGAATCTTCTCCTTGACGATCGAATAGGTGTCGCGCTCAAGGATGTGATACGGCACACCGATGCTGTCCAGATAGGCCGGCAGTACCTCTTCCGGGAAGCCCGGTTGCTTCTGGTCCATGTTGACCGCGACCAGTTCGAACTTGATCGGTGCGACCTTCTGCAGGTACAGCAGCATGTCGAGCATGGTGTAGCTGTCCTTGCCACCGGACAGGCAGACCATCACCTTGTCGCCCTCTTCGATCATGTTGTAATCGGTTACTGCTTCGGCAGTCAGGCGACGCAGACGTTTCTGCAGTTTGTTCTGGTTGACGCTCAGGTGGCTCATGGACGGGGTACCGGCTCGGCAAAAACGCGCATTCTACTGAAATCTGCTGTACATAAAAACAACAACCCCCGACAGCAGGACTGACGGGGGTTGTTGCTGGCTCAGGCAGGCCGGAGAAGTTAACGCAGGTAGACAGGTCCTACGCCGAAGCCCCAGAAGATCACCGAGGTAGCGATCATGGCGACCAGCACCACGAGGCCAACGGCGAGTACGGAGCTTGAGAACAGAAAACCTTCATCGCTGGGGATATCCATGAAGATCGGGATGCCCTGATAGAGCAAATACACCGTGTAGGAAATCGCCGCGGTCCCTACCAGCATGCCCAGCCACAAACTTGGATAGAGCGCAGCGAGGCCGGCAACAAACAGCGGGGTAGCGGTATACGCAGCGAAGATGACACAGTCATTGAAAGTCGGATTGGCGTCGTAGGTTCGCGCCATCCAGTGAATGAAGGCGCCCATCACGGCAACGCCAGCCAGCATCGCAAGGTAGGACAATACCGTCATCTGCAGAGCACTGGCCTGCGTCAGCTTGACGGCGTCCTGCGTGCCTATCGTCCAGCCCACCTGGGTGGTGCCGATATAGGCAGAGACGACCGGAATGGCGGCGAGCACGAGCACATGGGTGAGATACATGTGGCCGATGCTTTCGTCCTCGCCCTTGATTTCCTTCCACTCCTCGTCGGGATGAGTGAACAGCCCCAGTACGTGATGGATCATGGTCTGACCTCCTAATTATTATTCGCCTCCGCGCGACATCCGCCGCCGGAGAGGGCGGACGCGGGGGTTCCCCCGAGCCCTGAATTCACTATAGCCAAAAAGGATTTGAAGTAAGCAGGTTTGCTTAGAGAGATTGGCGACTTCAGCTTTTGCCGTAATAGCGTTGCAGAATTAGCATCGCCTGATTGATCTCCTGCGCGCGGGCGGTACTGCCGCCGCGGTCCGGATGATGCTGGCTCAGCAGGCGACGGTACTGGCGTCGACACGCCGCCGCGTCGGCGCCCTCTTCCAGCTCCAGCACGGCCAGCGCGGCGCTGACCTCAGGTTCGGAAACGCTGGCGCGGCCCCGCCAGAAGCTGTCGATCAGTCGCTCAACGTCGTCCCGATTGGTGTCGCGCCAGTGATCCCAGTCGAGGTAATAGCGCCGTAGCGGGTCATCCACCTGCAACGCCTCCGTTCCCGGGATGCGTGGCACAAGCTGGATTTTCAACGCATGAATGTTCAGCGTCAGCCCCTGCCGCCCAACCTGGTCGGCCAGTCGGTAGAGCTGGTGAAACAGCAGAAAGTGCAGGCGAAACAGCGTTAACGGGTCACGCATTGCCTGCGGCTCGGCAAACAACGACTCAGGAAAGCGCTCAGCCAAGGCCCGCAACAGCGCGTATTCACCAAGACCTTGCGGATTCACCTGCAGCAGTTTCTGCAGGGCCTCGTCAAAGCCAGCCGGCAGCAGCATGTCGGGTTGCAATTCAATCATCGGCCGAGTGTAACAGAGCAACGTTTACGCGCCGTCACGCACTGTCATCACTTTGCCACCAGAGCGACAACTGCCTGTCATCGCAGGGACGTATCAATGTCACCTTCCTTGAAACCAATAACAGGCAGTTGACGATGAACAAATGGATGATGGCCGCAACCAGCGCCGCCCTGCTGGCTACGCTGGCCGGCTGCAAGAGCAGCAGCAGTGATGACAACAACGACGCTCCCGCGGTGGTTACCCCGGAAACCATCACCCTGAGCTACCTCGGCCGCTACAGCGCCAACATCTTCGGCGCCAGCGCCGCTGAGATCCCGGCCTTCGATCCGGTCAATCAGCGCATCTTCATCGTTAATGCGCAGAAAGGCGCGGTCGACGTGCTCGACGCCGCCGACCCGGTCCAGCCGACCCTGCTGCAGGAACTGACGGTCGAAGCCATCACCGAAGGCGCGGTGGTCAACAGCATCGCTTACAAGGGCGGCTATCTGGCGGTCGCCGTAGAAGCACCAACCAAGACCGACACCGGCTGGGTCGCGCTGTTCGACGCCACCACCCTGGATATGCTCGGCTATGAACCGGTCGGCGCCCAGCCTGACATGGTTACCTTCACCCCGGACGGCCAGTACATTCTGACCGCCAACGAGGGCGAGCCGAATGACGATTACAGTGTCGACCCCGAAGGTTCAATCAGCATTCTGAGCATCACTGACGACGAGCTTGTTCAGGTTCGCACCGCTGACTTCAGCGCCTTCAACACCGAAGCCGATGCCCTGCGCAGCGCCGGCGTGCGCATCTTCGGGCCTGGTGCCAGCGTCGCCCAGGATCTGGAGCCCGAGTACATCGCCATCTCCAGCGACAGCAGCACGGCCTGGGTATCACTGCAGGAAAACAATGCCCTGGCCAAAGTCGATATCGCCAGCGCCACCGTGACCGATATCCTGCCGCTCGGCTACAAGAACCACGGCGCTGCCGGCAACGGTCTGGACGCGAGCGACTCCGACGACGCCATCAATATCCTGACCTGGGCTGGTGTCCTCGGCATGTACCAACCCGACAGCATCGCCGCCTATGAAGTCGATGGTGAGACGCTGCTGGTCACCGCCAACGAGGGTGACGCACGCGCCTGGGGTGAAGACAACGCCGACTACTGGAACGGCGATGCCAGCAAGGGCTTCGTCGAAGAGTTCCGCGTCAAGCACCTGGTTCACACCAGCGGCTTTGACCGTCGCGCTGGTGACGACCTGGCGCCGCAACTGCGCGAACTGGCTGCCGGTGCCCTGCTCAACCCGACCACCTTCGCCTATTGCGGTGCAACCGCCGCTGATCCGGGCGACTGCCGTGCTGATGACAACCTCGGCCGCCTGACCGTGGCCTGGACCGACGGCTACCGCAAAGATGTGAACGGCGATCCGGTGCTGTTTGATGCGGCGGGCAACGAGAACGTCGCCGGCGACCGCCTGATGTACGACAACCTCTACGCCTACGGCGCGCGTTCGTTCTCGATCCGCGATGCCGATGGCCATCTGGTCTGGGACTCCGCCGACAAGATCGAGCAGTACTTCGCCAGCGATGCGTGCATGCTCGGTGCCGAGCGCACTATTCCCTGCACCGACTACTTCAACGCGACCCACGACGAAGGCAACACCTTCGACAACCGCAGCGACAACAAAGGCCCAGAGCCGGAAGGTGTCACCGTGGGCAAACTGGGCAACAAGACCTTTGCGTTCATTGGTCTGGAGCGTATTGGCGGCGTGATGGCCTGGGATATCACCGACCCAAGCGCACCGTTTCTGGTTGACTACCTGAACACCCGCGAAGACTGGACCACCGAAGATCCGTCCACCGTACTGACAACGGTCGGCGATCTGGGTCCGGAAGGTCTGGTGTTCATCTCCGCTGAAGACTCACCGAACGGCGAAGCCCTGCTGGTCATCGGTAACGAGGTCAGCGGCACCACCGCGGTCTATCAGATCAATCAGACCCTGAACTGATCAGCGCCTGCTGACACTTGCCGACCGGGTTACCGGTCGGCAAGCCCCACCTCAGGCAACCTCTTCTACTTCTTCAATCTCCAGCGCCTGCATGTCCTCGCGCCGCTGGCGCACCGCCTGCAGAAACTCATCGCCCCAACGGCGAATATCGTTGTACTGCACCACGCCAAACAGCTCGCGCAGCCGCGCCAGCCGCTCCGCTTTACCCAGCGTCAGGCCGATATAGAGGGTGTCACGCAGATCGTGCGGGTCATGCGGGTTAGTCAGCAATGCCCCGTGCAGCTCGGCAGCCGCGCCGGCAAACTCCGACAGCACCAGCACCCCGCTGCCCTGACACAGCCCCTGGGTAGCGACGTATTCCTTGGCTACCAGATTCAGACCATCGCGCAGCGGCGTAATCCACATCACATCAGCCATCAGGTAATAGGCCACCAGATCCTCGAACGGCACCGCGCGGTAGAAGAACTGCACCGGCGTCCAGCCAACCTTGGAGAAACGGCCATTGATGCGCCCGACCGCCTGTTCGATCTGGCTGATCAGCTCGTCGTACACCGTCATCTCGCGCGCCGCGGGCACGCAGATGGTGATCAGCGTGACCTTGCCAATCAGCTCTGGATGCGCGTCCAGCAGCGCCTCGAAGGCCAACAGCTTGGCGTAGGTGCCCTTGGTGTAGTCCAGCCGCTCGACCGAGAGCACGACCCGCACCCCGCGCAGCTGTTCACGCAGCTCGGCAATCTGCTGCTGACAGCTGTCGGTGTCTATCACCCGCTTGACCCGATCCAGGTCCAGCCCGACCGGATGCGCCCCCAAGCCGATCTCCCGACCATGGACGCTGATGCAACTGGTCATGCGATCCAGTCCCACCGCACAGCCGTAGGTCAAATAACGCGGGGCGCAGCCCTTCTCTTCCAGCACTTCCAACGGCGCGACGCCGCGCGCCACGTCGACAAAGTTTTCCGCCTGACGCGGGATGTGAAAACCGATGTAGTCGCACTGCAGCAAACTGCCGATGATCTCGCGCCGCCACGGCAGCACGTTGAACACGTCTGCCGAGGGGAAATAGGTGTGGTGGAAAAAGGCAATGTTCAGGTCCGGCCGCAACGGCCGCAGAAACGCTGGCACCATCCACAGGTTGTAATCGTGCAACCAGACCACCGCGCCCTCCGCTGCTTCAGCGGCTGTGCGTTCAGCAAACAACCGATTGACCTTGAGGAACACCGCCCAGTCTTCTTCGCGGAATACCGCCCGCTCCCAAAAGGTATGCAGGGTTGGCCAGAAGGCTTCCTTGGAGAAGCGCTTGTAGAACACATCCACATCGTTCTTGCTGAGCGCAACCCGCGCAGCCACCAGATTCGGGTAGCGCTCGGCATCCACCTTGGTATGCACTTCAAAAGCTTCGCGCTGGCGCGGATCGTGGATCGACCAGGCCACCCACGAGCCCTGCTGGTCGCCACCGAAAAAGCTCAGCAGCGTCGGCAGAATGCCGTTGGGCGACGTCGGCGGCCGGCGGACCAGCTTACCGTCTTCAATCACTTCCTCGTAGGGCAGGCGGTGGTAGACCATTACCAGATCCGCCTTGCCCTTGATTTCCAGGTCGCGCAGCTCCGAATCCACCCCCAGCGGGCCGAGGAAGCCAAAGTGCGAGACCGCTTCCAATATCCCGCCGCAGCCACTGAGGCGCGCATGCAGCACCTTGGCGCGATCTGCAGTCGCCTCCAGCAGCCCCTGCTCCGACTCGCCGACGCACACACCCATGAACCCTTGCTCGTACATCGACAGATCATTCAAGGTGTCGCCAGCCACCAGCACCCGCTCCATCGATTCGCCCAGGTGCTCGACCAACCGCCGCAGGGTACTGCCCTTGTTGACCCCGCGCGGCAGGCAGTCGAGGTACATGCCTGCGGAAAACAGCAGGTCGCAGCCCAGCTCATCCGCCGCCTTGTGCACCCGCTCGGTCACCGCACCCGGCTCACAGAACCAGGAACAGCGCCGCTGCTGAGGGACTTCCTGACGCTCCAGCCCCGCAAACCCCGCCATGCGCTGCGCGACCACCTGCTCGCCCGGCCAGCGTTGCTCTATCTCGCTCTGCACCGGATATACCGGCTGCAGGGTTTCGCCATCCACCACAGTCGCGCCAACATCACAGATGATGTAGTCCGGCCGCGGAATGGCCGGATCAGACAGCAATGGCACCACTACCTCCAACCCCCGTCCGGTCACGAACACCAGCGTGATGCCAGGGTGCGCGTTGATCAGTTGATACAGGCGCTGCCGGTTGTCCGGGTCGCCTGCCAGAAAGGTTCCATCAAGGTCGGTTGCCAACATCATGGGCGTCATCTCCGTTTTGCTGCTCGGGTTCAGCGCGAACGACCTCCTGACCGTCCGCGTCATCGGTGTTGCTGTTTGGTACGTCTTGCCCGCTGGCCTCTTCCAGCATCATTTCCAGCACGGCCGTGGAGGTCCGCACCATAGGCACCTGATGCGCTGCGCCATCGACAATGCGGTCACCACCCAGGCGCAGCTGGCGCAGGGCATAGGCGGCAATCAGCGAGAACATCAGGGCAAAAAACAGGGGCAGCGCCTGGGCAGCCGTGATGCCCATCAGGGCACCCGCCAGCGCCGGACCAACAGCCGCGCCAAGGCCGTGCAGCATCAGCAGCGCCGCATTGCCTGAAAGAATATCTTCCTGGTGTAAATGATCGATCAGATGAGCGACCACCGCCGGGTACACCGAAAACGACCCGGCGCCAAAGATCGCCGCACCGACCAGCAGCCACAAGCCGAACGGCCCGAGTAGCGCCATCAGCACCCCGCCCATCGCCGCCACACCGGCGATGATCGCCAGCGCCCGGCGCCGGTCGATGCTGTCGGACAGCCGCCCCATCGGCCACTGGGCCAGCGCCCCGGCAAGAATGACCAACGAGACGAATCCGGCAATCTGCGCGGTATCCATCTCCATCCGTGCAGCGTAAACCGCGCCCAGCCCCCAGAAGCCACCCATGCCGAGCCCCGACAGCACCGCGCCAGCGCAGGCCACGGGGGCCGCCTGCCAAAGGCGCTGCATCGACAGCGGTGGCGTGTCCTGAATCACCGGTTGCGAGAGGCGGGTTGCCGATACAGGCATGACCGCCAGCACGATAAAGGTCGCGGCCACCGCAAACAGGGTGAAGGTCAACGGGCTATCCCAGTTGAGCATCTGCTGCGCCAGCGCCAGCGCGCCGAGGTTCACCGCCATGTAGCAGGCGAACACCTGGCCCCGCCGTTCCGGTGGTGCCTGAGTGTTGAGCCAACTTTCGATGACCGTGTAGATACCCACCAGCGCCACGCCGGTAATCACCCGCAGCAGCAGCCACAAACCCGGTTGAATCCAGAGCAGGTGAATCAGCACGCAGGCCGCTTCAGCGGCGGCGAGAAAGGTGAAGGCGCGCACATGCCCCATGCGCCGAATCAGCCGCGGACACAGCCAGGTGCCGAGAATAAAACCCGCAAAGTAGGCCGAGCCAAGCAGGCCCAGGGTCTGATCACTGAACTGCTCGGCGCTGCCCCGCAAAGCCAGCAGGGTATTGAGCAGTCCGGTGCCCAGCAGCAGCAACGCAATGCCGCAGAGCAGTGCCGCGATGGGCAACAAAAGCCTGATCATGGAGCCGCGTCTCCCAAACGGTGGATCGGTTCCAGGCAGGGTATGTGGGTGCAAATAGGAGTCTTTTCGACTCGCGGATATTTATATTCAGCTGTAAACACCCTACTCCAATCAGCCCGGGATGGCCAGCATCGCGCTCCAGCCAACACGCGCCGGTTTGCGCGCTCGGGCCATCGGGGTACACTCGCAAAATGCTTCCCCGCTGAGACTCAGATTCCTACATGGCTACACTCAAAGATCACGCTCGCAAACTGTGCTCCCCACTGCTCGCACCGCTGGAAACGGGTGACGCGCCCTTTCACTACGCGCCCAAGAGCCGCCTGATTCTGGTCATCATGTGCACGCTGTTCCTGACGATCGCCATCGGCCTGGCGGTGCTGCTGCCCTCCGGCAGCGATCCGTTCTTCATGCTGCCGGTCGCCGTATTCGGCTTAATCGGTCTGCTCGGACTGCTGATCGCCTGGTTGGGTACCAACCGTGCTGTCTCGCGCCTGTGGAACAGCCGGCAAGGTTGAGCAACATGAGCCGCAAGCAGTTGTTGATCGTCGCCCACGCCCCCTCGCCGAATACCCGGCGCCTGGCCGACGCTGCGGTGCGCGGCGCCAGTCACGCGGATATCGAGCAGGTCGACGTGCGCTGGGTGCCGCCACTCGAGGCGCAACCCGCTGACGTGCTGGCGGCCGATGCGATTCTGCTCGGCACGACGGAAAATCTCGGCTACATGAGCGGCGCGCTGAAGGACTTCTTCGACCGTTGCTACTACCCGGTGTTGGAAGAAAAACAGGGCCTGCCATGCGCGCTGTACATTCGCGCCGGGATGGACGGAACCGGCACTCGCCGTGCCATCGAGTCGATTGTCACCGGCCTGCGCTGGAACTGGGTGCAGGAACCGCTGACCCTGCGCGGCGACTGGCAGGACGCGTTTGAGCAACAGGTAGAAGAACTGGGCCTGTATCTGGCGGCCGGCCTCGACAACGGGGTGTTCTGAGTCGATGGACCGTCTGATTGCCCGTACCGACGAATGCTACCGATTGGCTGAGCAGCATTTTCGCCGCCGTTTTCCACGCCCGGACATTGAGCTGGATCTGCGGGGCCAGCGCGCGGGCGTCGCCTATCTGGATCGCAACCTGCTGCGCTTTAACGGCCGCATGTACCGCGAAAACCAGGAGCACTTCCTGCAGCACACCGTGGCCCACGAAGTCGCGCACCTGATTGCCCATCAACTGTATGGGCATCGTATTCGCCCGCACGGCCGCGAATGGCAGGGGCTGATGACCGGTCTGTTTGGACTGCCGGCCAACCGCTGCCACAACTACTCGGTTCCTACCCGCCGCGTCACTCGCTATCTGTACCGCTGCGCCTGCCCGGACCCAATGCCGTTTACTGCCCAGCGTCACGCGCGGGTTGCCCGCGGTTCGCGCTACCTGTGTCGCCGCTGCGGCAGCCAGTTGCACTTCACGGGCAGTCGTCAGCAGGGATAGCGTCTTCGGCTCTACGCAGCACTTCCACATAGGGGCGCAGGCTGTAACCGAGCTGCGGTTCCAGGCTGTCTGCCCAGCGGCGCATCGCATCCTGATCCAGCGCCAACTCGCCGGCTTGGGGGATAAACAGGATGATATTGCCCTCTTCGACTTCGACCTGCAGGTAGCGATCGCCAAACAGCTTCTGCAACCGCTCAGCCGCGTAGGGTTGCCCGGTGTGCCCGAGCTGCCACTGGTTGACCACCATCAGCCCGCCCGGACGCAGCGCACGGTGACATTGTTCGAGAAAGTCCATGCGCAGCTGCAGCGCGGTAATGCCGCCCTCCATGTACAGATCCAGAAGCACCAGATCAGCACTCGCCTGTTCCCGAGGGACGACGTTCTCGGCGCTATCAATCAGCACCTCAAGCCGCGGATCGTCCGGCAACCCAAACCAGCGCCGTGCCACCTCGACCACACCCGAGCGCAGCTCAACAGCGGTGACCTGTCTGGGCTGAAGGTGGGTCAGCACCGCGCTGACCAGCGAGCCGCCGCCCAGGCCCAGCGCCAGCACCCGATCGATATCTTCCAGCCAGTAACCGGCCAGCAGCATGGCGCGGGTGTAGTCGTATTCCAGCCAAGTCGGATCGCCGATCAACCCGCAGCTCTGTTCGGTCTGCTCGCCGAAGAACAGGTAGCGCAGCTCGCCCAGCTCGGTAACACGAATCAGACCGAAGTCATCACGCAGCGCTTCCAGCTCGCGCTCGCGCTCACCGGGCAGCAGATTACCGAGCCATTGGCACACGCGCCTGATACTGTCCGCCATCCCCATCCTGTTTACTCTGCCCCTCTATGCACCGATCACCGCAGCTGGTGACACTATAGTCGGCGCGCACAGTACCAGTTTTGGCGCCCGATCCGGTATTTTTCCCGGCCGCACGCCCGACGCGTTGAGTACGCAGTCGCACAGCGCCTAGAATCAACAGTAGCGCACCTACCCAGCGCGCCCCTCCAGCCAAACCGATCAGGTAACCCCGCGATGCATGAGCCGAGCAGTATCCTGCAAGTCGTTGTCGTGCTCCTTCTGGCTACAGTCATTGCGGTGCCACTGGCCAAACGCATGCAGCTGGGCGCGGTCATCGGCTATCTGGCCGCCGGTGTGATCATCGGCCCCGGCGCGCTGGCACTGATCTCCCACCCGGAAGGCATGAGCCACGTATCCGAGCTGGGCGTGGTGCTGCTGCTGTTCATCATCGGCCTGGAACTCTCACCCAAGCGCCTGTGGGTCATGCGCCGTGCGGTATTCGGTACCGGCCTGGCGCAAGTGCTGATCTGTGCCGGGGTGATGGGATTGCTTGCCTGGCTGGTGTTTGAGCAGGCCTTCAAGACCGCGCTGGTTCTGGGTCTGGGGTTGGCGCTGTCGTCCACCGCCTTTGGCCTGCAACTGCTGGCCGAACGGCGTGAGCTGAATACCCCGCACGGCCGCCAAGCCTTTGCAGTGCTGCTGTTTCAGGATATCGCCGCTATTCCGCTGATCGCCCTGATTCCCTTGCTTGGTGAACAAAGCAGCGGCGCGGGCGACGGCAATGTCCTGCTGCAGACCGCCAAGGTACTGGGCAGCATCGCGATAATCGTGATCGGCGGCCGCTACCTGCTGCGACCGCTGTTCCGGATCGTCGCTCACACCGGGTTACAGGAAGTCTCTACCGCCACCGCGCTGCTGGTGGTCATCGGTACGGCCTGGCTGATGGAACTGGTCGGCGTGTCGATGGCGCTGGGCGCCTTCCTGGCCGGCCTGTTGCTGGCCGACTCGGAATACCGCCACGAGCTGGAATCACAAATTGAACCGTTCAAGGGCCTGCTGCTGGGTTTGTTCTTCATCACCGTCGGCATGCAGGCTGACATCTCGCTGCTGGCCAGCAGTGGCACGCAGGTTGCCCTGCTGACGGGCATGATCATTGGTTTGAAGCTGCCGCTGATCTACCTCGTCGGACGCGGCTTCGCCAAACTGGAAAACGGCAGCGCGCTGCACCTTGGACTGATACTGGCGGCGGGTGGCGAATTCGCCTTCGTGGTGTTCCAGCTCGCGGCCCAGCACCAACTGTTGAGCCCCACCCTGCACAGCATGCTGGTGCTGGCGATCACCCTGTCGATGGCGGCAACACCCTTGCTGATCCTTGGCCTGACGCTGCTGATCAAGCCGTCAGCTGAACGTGAAGAACCGGTCCCACCCGAGTATGAGCAGATCGAATCCGACAGCCCGCGGGTGGTGATCTCCGGCATGGGCCGCATGGGCCAGGTGATCGCCCGCATGATGCGCGCCCAACGGGTGCCCTACGTGGCGCTCGATACCTCGGTCGACAGTATCGACATGTCGCGCAGCCTCAGTGCCGAGATGCCGATCTTCTACGGCGACCCGCTGCGGCCGGAAATCCTGCGCGCAGCTCAGGTCGACAAGGCGCAGTTTTTCATCATCACCAGCAGCGATCCCGATATCACCCTGCGTACCGCAGAAACCGTGCGCCGGCTATATCCAGACATCACCATCATCGCCCGCGCCCGCAACCGGCAGCACGTACACAAACTGATCGACCTGAACGTATTGGCTGTGCGCGAGACCTTCCACTCTAGTCTGGAGATGAGTCGCCAAATTCTGACCGGCATGGGCCTGAGCCCGGAGCAGGCCGACTCCCGCATTGCCCGCTTCCGCCGTCACGACGAGTCCGTACTGGCCGCCCAGCACAAGGTCTACGACGACGCGGCGGCGGTGATGCAGACGGCACGCCAATCGCGTGCCGAACTGGAAACCCTGTTCGATTCCGACCGCATTGAGGTCAACAGCGTGCAGGATGCCGTCTCGCGCGCAACCGACACCCCATGACCGTGCGGCACGCCGGTCTATTATCAAAGCACGATAGCCCCTAGAATGCGCGGCTAACTCAGGAGCATCCACATGGCCGAAATCGGGCGATTCAACAAACTGCAGATCACCAAGCAGACCGGCTTCGGTCTGTACCTCGACGGCGGCGAAGACGGCGAGATTCTGCTGCCCAATCGCTACGTCCCCAAGGACCAGCCCACCGAGATCGGTGACTGGTTGCGGGTATTCGTCTACTTCGACAGCGAAGACCGCATCATCGCCACTACCACGCGCCCGCGCGCCCAGGTCGGTGAGTTCGCCAATCTCAAAGTGGTCGCGCGCAATCAGGTCGGTCTGTTCCTCGATTGGGGCCTGCCCAAGGACGTGCTGCTGCCGTTTGCCGAGCTGAAGAAGCCGCTCGAAGAAGGCCAGTATTGCGTTGCCTATCTGTATCTCGACAAGCACACCAGCCGGGTACTGGCGACTACCCGTCTGGATCGTTTTCTGGACAAGACCCCGGCGCGCTACAAGGTCGGCGATGCGGTCAACCTGCTGCTGGTCGAGCGTACCGACCTGGGCTACAAGGCGATCATCAACGCCGAGCACTGGGGCCTGCTGCACCGCAATGAAGCGTTCAAACCGGTCAAACTGGGCCGCAAGGAGCAGGGCTACATCCGCGAGATTCGCCCGGACGGCAAGATCAACCTCAGCCTTCAGCCAGTCGGCAGCCAGGCCGCCGATATGCTGCAGAACCTGATTCTCGAGCGTCTGCGCGCCAATGGCGGCGCCCTGCCACTCAGTGACCGCAGCAGCCCCGAGGCGATCAGCGAAGCGTTCAACGTCAGCAAAAGTAACTTCAAGAAGGCCCTTGGCGGTCTGCTCAAGAAGGGCTTTATCCAGATCCACCCGGAGCACATCGAACTGACTCAGGGCAGCGACGCCTGAGCCCTCAGGCAGCCTGATGAAAAGCCCGGTACTGGCCGGGCGTCAGCGCTGTGCGCAGTTTGAAGTGGCGCTGAAAATGCGCCTGATCGGCAAACCCCAGATCCAGCGCCAAATAATTCAGACTGACCGCCTCACCCTGCAACCGCGCTCTGGCCTGCTTGATCCGTGCGTCGAGTTGAAAGGCATGCGGTGCCTGGCCGAACAGGCGCTTAAAGCCGCGAATCAGTTGATAGCGGTTGAGCTCGGCCGCCGCAGCCAGCTCATCCAGCTGCAGATTGCTGCCGAGCTGGTCCATGATCAACTCCCGCGCCCGCAGCAGGCCACGTTGATGGAGCGTCCGGGTGCCCGCTTCTGCTTGTACAAACAGGGGCTGCAGCAACTCCAGCAGCCGGCTCTCGGCCTCCAGCGCGCCGTCTGTGCGTTGCAGACTGGCAAATAGCGCGTCGAACTGCGAACCGCCGCCACTGGCGCAGCGCACCTCGGGGAAGCACAGATAATCGGCGCTGCCACCGAAGGCCTCACGCTGCAGGCCGCCCAGCCAATGGGCGTCCACAAACAGCATCCGATACGACCACTCGCCAGCAGCCGGGTTGCACGCATGAACCTCACCCGGGTTGACCGTCACCATACTGCCAACGCCGATTTGCTCGGTGTGCTGACGATTACGGTAGGCAGTGCGCCCCCGATCGATTACGCCGAAGGAGAACTCATCGTGGGTATGCGCCTGATAGCAGGCGCTGGAGCGATCAGCGATACGCAGTTCAACCTGCGGCACTGCGGGACTGCGCTGCAGAAATTGATCGTGGGACATACCTCAACGCCTCAGGGCAACAGAATCAGCACCACGCTGAGAACCAGCAGCAGCGCCATGAACAGGTTGAACAGCCGCATTGCCCTCGCACCGGGCAAGCGCCCACCGAGCAGATGCCCGAGCAACGCCCAGCAACTGACCCCAAACAGGCAGACAACCAGCGACAGGATACAGAAGATCGTCAGCGGCTGCGCCTCAGTGGTAACGAACATGCTGATGCCCGACAGCGAAAATAGCCAGGCCTTGGGATTAAGCCACTGCGCCAGCGCACCGGCCCAGAAGCCAGGCACACTGGTGCCCTCGGCGCGCGGCAAGCCGGGTGCAGCAACGGCGATCCGCCAGGCCAGATACAGCAGATACCCCGCCCCACCCCAGGCCAGCACCCTCAGCAGCAATGGGCTTTGCTGCAGGCTGCCGAGCACGCCAATGCCCAGCAGCCAGACCAGCAGCGCGTAACCCAAGGAGGCGCCCAGCACGTAGGGCATGGCCCGTGTCAGCCCGGCCCGCGCCGCGCTGCTGACCGTCACCACGCATACCGGCCCCGGCGCAATCGAGCCCACCAGAGTGAACGCCAACATCGATAACCACAGCGACAGCATATCCCGCTCCCATAACCGCAATAGCGGCATGCTGCGGGAAACCGGCCGAGCTGTATTGAAGGAAATTGCGCGTTCAGCGCAACAGGCTTAGCAGCAGTGCCACGCCCAGCCCCAGCGAGGTTAGCTGCCAGAACAATACCGGATTGCGTTCCAGCAACGGGCCACGGCCGACCGCCAGAGTCACCGCGCTGGGCTGGCGCAGTTCGAAGACAAATTCAGACAAATCCTCGAAGCGCTTATACGGGTCCAGACTCAGCGCCCGGCGTAGCACCGGGTCCAGCCAGGCCGGCAGGCTGCGCTGCGGGTCGAGCACCGAGCGGTACCGCAGGCGATGCTGAGCCGCACGACTTTGCGCACGGGCCAGCTCAGCGCCATAGGGCAGCTCACCGCAGAGCATCTGGTAGGTGATGACAGCCAGGGCGAACTGGTCGGAGCGCACCGTGCCCTGCTCGCCCAGAAAGTACTCCGGCGCGCTGTACTGGGCCGTGCCGAGGCGTTCGGTCGGCTGCTGGATACCCGCCTCAACCAGCCCGGCGACCTGCGCAGCGCCAAAGTCGATGAGCCTGACGCAGCCATCAGCGTCGATCATGACGTTGGCCGGGCGCAGGTCCTGGTGCAGCATCTCCAGCCGGTGGAAGGCACGTAGCCCGCGGGCGATCTGCTCAACGATGTCGCGCACGCGTTCCAGAGAGGGTTGCGGGTTGTCACGCATCCATTGGGCCAGCGTCTGGCCTTCAATGTATTCGCACAGGCAATACAGATAGCTGCGCGGCCGCCCCGCCAACGCGGCCTTCATCACGTGTGGACTGTCGATGCGCCGGGCGATCCATTCCTCCGTCAACAAGCGCTCCAATTGCACCCGGTCGTGCTGCTGCTCGACCGACGGCGCCTTGAGTACCAGCTGAGCACCGCTAACCTGCTCCTGCACCAGATAGACGTGACTGCGCGCACTGGCGTGCAACTGACGGATCACCCGCAGGCCATCGATGACCTTGCCCGGCTCCAGCACCGGTGGCAGCGGCAGATCGGCAAACTGGCGGTGCAGTTCCGCTGCCTGCCCGCTCGGCAAGCTGTCGATACGCAGCAGTTGTGCGGTGAGATTGTCGTCGCTGCCGTTGGTCAGCGCCTCCGCTACCAGTGCTTCGGCGGCCTGCTGCAGGTCACCGCCACTGACGTCGATCAGCTCACTCACACGCGCCGGGTCTATGAACTCGTAGACCCCGTCGGTCGCCAAGAGGAAAACGTCACCCGGCTCCAGCGCCAGTGTCTGGTAGTCGATATCCAGTCGCTCATTAACGCCCAGCGCCCGGGTCAGCTGGCTCTGCTCACCAAGCCAGGCGCGGTGATCGACAGTGAGTTGTTCAAGACTGCGCCGGTGAACGCGATACACCCGCGCGTCGCCGACATGAAACAGATGCGCGGTGGTGGATTTGATCACCAGCGCGCTGAAGGTACAGACGTAACCACGATCACGGTCGTAGCGATACTGACTGCGCCGGCTCTGGGCATAAAGCCAGGAGTTGAGCGTACTGATCACGCGCTCGCCCGCCTGTTTGACCGACCACGGGTCCGCAGTGCAGTAGTAGTCCTGCAGGAAGCCATTGACCGCTGCCTGCGCGGCTTCCTGACTGACCAGGCTGGAGCTGATGCCATCGGCCAGCGCCAGCACAGCCCCTTTAGCGCTCAGTTGCGGCTCGCTCGGAACCAGCGCGCCATGGTAGTCCTGATTGAGCGGTTTGCAGCCGGCGCTGGAGCATTGCCCCAGCGTCAGCTGCAGGATGGTTGCCGTGCTGTTCCCGCTGCCAAGTGGCATGGGCGCAGCGGGCGTCAACCGCGCGACCTCAGATGGCACGCTTGGGAGCAGTGCGGACATGGGTGGTGTACAGGGTCAGGCCGGTGAACGCCAGGCCGCCAACCAGGTTGCCCAACGCGGTGGGAATCTCGTTCCAGATCATGTAGTCCATGACCGAAAAGTCGCCGCCCATCATCATCGCCGTCGGGAACAGGAACATGTTCACCACCGAGTGCTCGAAGCCCATGAAGAAGAACAGCATGATCGGCATCCACATGGCGATGGCCTTGCCGCTGACCGAGGTGGAGATCATCGCGCCCACCACACCCATCGACACCATCCAGTTGCACAGCATGCCGCGCAGGAAGATGGTCACCCAGCCGGCAACGCCATACTCGGCGTAGCCCAAGGTGCGCGCCTCACCGATGTGCGACAGCTTCTCGCCCACCGCGCCCGGTTCAGTAGAGAAGCCCATAGTGAATACAAACGCCATCATCACCGCGACTGTCAGCGCTCCGGCAAAGTTGCCGACAAACACCAAACCCCAGTTGCGCAGCACGCCGTTTACCGTCACCCCCGGACGCTTGTCCAGCAGCGCCAGCGGTGCGAGTACAAACACCCCGGTGAGCAGGTCAAACCCCATCAGGTACAGCATGATGAAGCCCACGGGGAACAGCATCGCGCCGACCAGCAACGAGCCGGTCTGGGTAGCGATGGTGACGGCAAACACCGCCGCCAGCGCCAGAATCGCGCCAGCCATATAGGCACGAATCAGGGTATCGCGAGTCGACATGAAGACTTTCGACTCACCGGCGTCGACCATTTTGGTAACGAATTCAGCGGGGACCAAATAAGACATGATTCAACTCTCCAGATAGAAAAATCCGATGCGGCGGCGTTAGCCTGCCAGCCCGATCTCGACCTGATCGCCCTGCAGGCGGACAGGCCATACCTGCAGCTGCTGATCGGGGTATTCGATGCACTGGCCATCGCTCAGACGGAAGTGCTGCTTGTACAACGGCGAAGCAATCACCAAATCCCCCTTGAGCTGACCGACGATGCCGCGGCCGATCACGTTGGCGCCGGACTTGGGATCGCGGTTGGCGATGGCAAACAGCTGTTTCTCGCTCGGCAAGTGGAACAGCGCCACCTGTTCACCATCGAGCCAGGCGACCACGCCGGAGTTGGCAACCAGGTCGTCACGGGCGCACAGCGGGCGCCATTGCAAAGCGGTTTGCGAAGATGTGCTGGAACGGGTCATTGCGCGGCCTCCTCGGCAACGGGAATCAGGTGCAGTTCGGAAGCCTTGACCGGACGACGCTGGCCGCGCTCCCTGACGAAGTGAATGTCCGGATCATTACGCTCATCGTTGACGAAGGTGCGGAAGCGCTTGAGTTTCTCCGGATCACTGATGGCGTTGGCCCACTCACACTCGTAGCGGTCAACCACCAGTTGCATCTGGCTTTCCAGCTCGGCGCCGAGGCCCAGGCTGTCGTTGATGATCACGTCCTGCAGGTATTCCAGCCCGCCTTCCAGACTCTCGCGCCAGACCGAGGTGCGTTGCAGACGATCGGCGGTACGCACGTAGAACATCAGGAAGCGGTCGATGTATTTGATCAGCGTCGCGTCGTCGAGGTCTGTGGCAAACAGTTCCGCGTGACGCGGACGCATGCCGCCGTTGCCAGCTACGTAGAGGTTCCAGCCCTTGTCGGTGGCAATCACGCCCACATCCTTGCTCTGCGCCTCGGCGCATTCGCGGGTGCAACCGGACACGGCGAACTTGATCTTGTGCGGTGAGCGCAGGCCCTTGTAGCGGTCTTCGAGGGTCAGCGCCATGCCGACGCTGTCCTGCACGCCGTAGCGGCACCAGGTGCTGCCGACACAGGACTTCACGGTCCGCAGCGATTTGCCGTAGGCGTGGCCGGTCTCGAAGCCCGCTTCGATCAGCTCACCCCAGATATCCGGCAGCTGGTGGAGTTCGGCACCAAACAGATCGATACGCTGACCACCGGTGATCTTGGTGTAGAGGTCATACTTCTTGGCAACCTGACCGAGCACGATCAGCTTCTCCGGCGTGATTTCGCCACCGGCGATGCGCGGCACAATCGAGTAGGTGCCGTTCTTCTGCATGTTGGCCATGAAGGTGTCGTTGGTGTCCTGCAGCGGAATCAGGCCCGGATCGGTGATCGGCTGGTTCCAGCAGGAGGCGAGAATCGAACCGACTGCCGGCTTGCAGATGTCGCAACCATGATGGCCACGGCCGTGCTTGGTCAGCAGCTCTTCAAAGCTCTCAATGCCCTCAACGCGGACGATGCCGTACAGCTCCTGACGAGTGTGGGCGAAGTGCTCGCACAGGCTCTTGTCGACTTCAACACCACGCGCCGACAGTTCGTGCTCGAACACCTGCTTGAGCAGCGCAGCACAGCCACCGCAACCGGTCGCCGCCTTGGTATTGGCCTTGAGTTCGCCCAGATCGGTGCAACCGGCATCGACCTGACAGCAGACCGCGCCCTTGCTGACGTTGTGGCAGGAGCAGATGGTTGCGGTATCCGGCAGTGCATCAGCACCCAGCGTCGGGGCACCCTCGCCCACCGGCAGAATCAGGCTGGCCGGATCCGCCGGCAGCTTGATGCCGTTCAGGGCGTATTGCAGCAGGGTGTCGTAGTAGCTGTTGTCACCCACCAGCACCGCGCCAATCACCCGCTTGCCATCGGCAGACACCACCAGGCGACGGTAGCTGTGGGTGATGTCATCGATATAGCGATAGCTGCGCGCGCCTTCGGTAGCGCCGTGGGCGTCGCCGATGGAGCCCACATCAACGCCCAGCAACTTGAGTTTGGTCGACATGTCCGCGCCGGAGAACGCCTCGTGCGGGCGACCTACCAGCAGCGCGGCCAGATTGCGCGCCATGCTGTAACCCGGGGCGACCAGGCCGAACACCCGGCCCTGCCAGGACGCGCACTCGCCAATCGCGAAGATCGCCGGATCGCTGGTGCAAAAACCATCGTCGATCACCACACCGCCGCGCTCGGCAACGGCCAACCCTGAGGCCCGCGCCAGCGTATCCTGCGGACGGATACCGGCAGAGAACACGATCAGGTCAGTTTCCAGCGATTCGCCGTCGGCGAAGTTCATGCGGTAGGCGTAATCCTCACCAGCGACAATCTCACTGGTGGCCCGTGACAGGTGCACGCCAACGCCGAGCGCTTCGATCCGTGCCTTCAGCGCCGCGCCACCGTCGTCATCCAGCTGCACCGGCATCAGCCGTGGCGCGAACTCGACCACGTGCGCCTCCAGCCCCAGTGACTTCAGCGCGTTGGCCGCTTCCAGCCCGAGCAAACCGCCGCCGACCACTACACCGCGACGGGCACCGGCCGCTGCGGCACGAATCGCATCCAGATCATCCAGCGTGCGGTACACCAGTCGCGAGTTACCCTCGGCGCCCGGAATCGGCGGTACAAACGGGTAAGAACCCGTGGCCAGAATCAGCTTGTCGTAGGCAAGACGGCCGGTGGCAGTGACCACCTCTTGCTGCTCGCGGTCGATCTCCAGCACCGCCTCGTTCAGATGCGCCTGCACGCCGTGCTCGCTGTAATAGTCTGCAGCACAGAGCGCCAGCGACTCGGCATCACGCCCACCGAAGTACTCCGACAGGTGGACTCGATCATAAGCCCGCTGGCGCTCTTCGCCGAACACGTGCACCTGATAATGGGCAAGTGCACCCTGCTCGACGAGCTGCTCGATGCAATGGTGACCCACCATGCCATTGCCGATGATGATCAGCGTTTCTTTCTTGATCGGGGCGACGAACGCATTCATGGCCTGTCCTCAGTCACGGGTCTGCTTTTCGGGCAGACAACAAAAAAAGGCGCCTGCAACTGTCTCCAGTTGCAGGCGCCTTTGCCTTTGATTCTCAAATTGTGGTGCTCGGCCCTGACGCTGTGCGTTGTGTGCCTGAGCAACGGGCCTGGCTATCGTAGTCGGCCTTGCAGAACTCTCCAGCAACAGCTGTGCCAGATCTGAAAAGCGCCCAAATAAACAACACAAACTATTGATAAATAAAGAATTAAATACAATAAAACCAGCCATACCGAACGCCATGACACACCTACGCGCGAACCAGTGCGGTGCATCAAGCCGTTACAGAGTCCGCAATGGTGCACTCAGGGTTCGGCCACGGTCGCCCGTTTGGGTGCTTGTTTAACCCGCCTTGCTGCCTAAGATGCGCGATGCATAACGCGCAACTGTCTCCATTTGTTTCATTATCAGATTCAGCCTTACTGGAGACCCATAAGCACCACAACAAGAAGGAACTCCCATGCACACTTTGTTCAAGCACGGCCTGGCAGCACTCGCCCTCAGCGCCCTGTTCAGCATCCCGGCAATGGCCAGCAACCCAGGTATCAGCCGCCCGGATACCATGATCCTCGGCGACTCGATTTTCGCCCTGTCCGGGGATATCCACGAGAATCTGGAAGCGGATCTCGACGAAAACATCGACACCTACGCCCGCTCAGGCTGCCAGCTGACCGGTGGCAACATCCTCTGCTCGCGCCTGTATTCGGTAGAGAACCAGTACGCCCGTGCCGACAAGAGCGGCATCCGCACGGTGATCTTCAACGGCGGCGGTAACGATATTCAGCTCAACAGCTGCCGCCCGTCGCTCAGCGCCTGCATGCCGCTGCTCAATGATCTGGAAGACCGCATCGCTACCCTGGTGCAGAAAATGCGCAACGACGGCATCGAGGAGATCATCTTCCTCGGCTACTACAACGCCGTCGGCAGCGCCGAGGATCTGCACGACATCAACAACTACAGCATGAACTACAAGGCCGCCGCCTATCCGGGCATGGGCGTGAAGTTTGTGGATGTGCGCGCCGACTTCGCTGGCCGTGAAGCCCTTTACATCACCAGCGATGGCATTCACCCAACCGCCGCTGGCTCCCGTGTGCTGTCCAACCGCATCCTGCAAGCACTGGATTGATGCTCCGGGAGGGCCGAGTTTCAGCTCGGTCCTCCTGACAGCCATCCCTTGAGACACAGCGCCTTGGCGCTCATAATGCTCGGCCCGCCATTCTTGTCATTCCGCAGGCCCAACGCATGTTCCGCTGGTTTGAAAACCGTCTTGATCCGTTTCCCGTCGAAGAGCTGAGCGAGCCGCCGCGCAAGCTGCTGCCGTTCTGCCTGCATTTCACCCGCGGCGCCTGGCCCTACATCATCCTGGCCTCAATCCTGATGGCCGGTATCGCCATGACCGAGGTCTGGCTGTTCGGCTTCCTTGGCAATATCGTGGATTGGCTGTCGGCGCAGACCCGCGAAACCTTCCTGCAGAACGAAGGCTGGAAGCTGGCCGGCATGGCGTTCATCGTGCTCGTCGCCCTGCCTGCGCTGATCTTCATCAACAGCCTGACAACCCATCAAACGTTGATGGGCAACTATCCCATGCGCATCCGCTGGCTGGTGCACCGCTACCTGCTCAAGCAGTCGATGGCGTTCTATCAGGATGAGTTTGCCGGGCGCATCGCCACCAAGCTGATGCAGACGGCACTGGCCGTGCGCGAGTGCGTGATCAAGCTGATCGACGTCCTCAACTACATCGCCGTCTATTTCATCGGCACGCTGGTGCTGGTCGGCCTGGCCGACTGGCGCCTGACCCTGCCGATGCTCGCCTGGCTGGTCGGCTACATCCTGCTGATGCGCCACTACATTCCGGTACTGGGTCAGGTCGCCAACGTGCAGGCGGACGCCCGCTCGGTGATGACCGGGCGCATCGTCGACAGCTACACCAACATCCAGACGGTCAAACTGTTCTCCCACGCCAAGCGTGAATCCGATTACGCCCGCGAGGGCATGAACGAATTCATGGTCACCGTGTACCAGCAGATGCGGCTGGTCACCACGCTCTACACCCTGCTGTACATCCTCAACGCCCTGTTGCTGCTGGGCGTGGCCGGAACCGCATTGTGGCTCTGGGTGCAAGGCACCATCAGCGTCGGCGCGGTTGCCGTGGCGGTCGGTCTGGTACTGCGCCTGTGGGGCATGTCGCAGTGGATCATGTGGGAGCTGTCTGCGTTGTTCGAGAACATCGGCACCGTGCAGGACGGCATCAACTCGATCTCCCGCCCACAGGTGGTCAACGACCTGCCCGAGGCCAAGCCGTTGCTGGTGCCGCACGGCGACATCCGCTTCGAGGCGGTGGAGTTTCACTACGGCAAGGGCGGCGGTGTAATGGACCACCTCAACCTGCATATCCGCCCCGGTGAGAAGATCGGTCTGGTCGGCCGCTCCGGCGCGGGCAAGTCGACCCTGGTCAATCTGCTGCTGCGCTTCTACGACGTCGAAAGTGGCCGCATTCTGATCGACGGCCAGAACATCGCCGAGGTGCAGCAGGACAGTCTGCGCGCGCAGATTGGCATGGTCACCCAGGATACCTCGCTGCTGCACCGCTCGGTCCGCGACAACATCCTATATGGTCGCCCGGACGCCGATGAGCAGATGATGCGCAAAGCCGCGCGCAACGCCGAAGCCGATCAGTTCATTGCCAGCCTGGAAGATGCCAAGGGCCGTTTCGGCTACGACGCCCACGTCGGTGAGCGCGGAGTCAAGCTGTCCGGCGGTCAGCGCCAGCGCATCGCCATTGCCCGGGTGATGCTCAAGGACGCACCAATCCTGATTCTCGACGAGGCCACCTCGGCGCTCGACTCCGACGTGGAAGCGGCGATTCAGGAGAACCTCAACCGATTGATGGAAGGCAAGACCGTGATCGCCATCGCCCACCGCCTGTCCACCATCGCGCAGATGGACCGACTGGTGGTCATGGAGCAAGGCAAGATCATCGAGCAGGGCTCCCACGCCGAACTGATCGCTCACGGTGGCGTCTATGCCCGCCTCTGGGCCCGCCAGTCTGGCGGGTTTATTGGCGAGGATCTGGAAGAGACCAGCGAGCCGGTCTGATCGACCGTTTTCTCGCTGTTCACTTATCCGCTGTCATCAAACCAGTTGATGCCGCCCGCACGGGCGGCTATCTGGGTCTAGAATCGGAGCAAAACAACAACAAGGAAGATCGCAGATGAAGTCTCCCATGCGGGCACTGGCCCTCACCGGGCTGTTCAGCCTCGCCCCTCTGGCTCTCGCCACCAGCTACTCCAATCCTGAAGTCATCGTCGCCCCCTCCCCGTTCAAGGGCGTCCACGGTCTGGCCGTCGACAAGCAGGGGCGCCTGCTTGCTGGCAGCGTGGTCGGTGCCAGCCTCTATCAGGTCAACCCGGAGAGCGGCGAAGTAACTACCCTGATCGGTCCAGATGAGGGGCAAGCGGACGACATCGCTATCGGCCCTAATGGCGAAATGGCCTGGACCGGCTTCTACTCCGGCAAAGTCATGTACCGGGAGAATGACGCCGCGCCCATTCAGGTGCTCGCAAGCGATCTGCCCGGTATCAACTCGCTGGATTTCAACGACGAGACCGGCGCGCTCTACGCCAGCCAGGTGTTTCTCGGCGACGCACTCTGGGAAATCGACCGCGCTGGCGAGCAGCCTCCCAGACTGATCGTCAAGGAAATGGGCGGCTTCAACGGCTTTGAGGTCGGCACCGATGGCTGGCTGTATGGCCCGCTCTGGTTCAAGGGACAAGTGGTTCGCATCAACCCGGCCGACGGCGAGATCAAGGTCATCTCCAGTGACTTCAAGACCCCGGCTGCCGCCAACTTCGACTCCAAGGGCAATCTCTACGCCATCGATACCTTCAGCGGTCAGCTCAAGCAGATTGACCAGAGCAGCGGCGAAACCCGCGTGATCGCCCAGCTCGACAGCGCGCTGGACAACCTGGCAGTGGACGCGCAGGACAACATCTACGTCTCCAACATGGCCAACAACCGGATCACCCGGGTCAACCCGCAGACCGGCGACACCCGGCAGATTGTCGGTGGCGAGCTGGCAGTCCCCGCCGGACTGGCACTCAGCGAAGACGGCAAGACGCTGTATCTCGCAGACGTCTTCTCGCTGCGTGCAGTCGATACCGCCACCGGCAAGGTGACCGACCTGCGCCGCGCCCACGGCTCGGACGCCGAATACCCGATCAACGTCGGCCTTGGCCGTGAGCGCCTGCTGGTCACCAGTTTCTCCACGGGCACCCTGCAGTTGATCAGCCGCGCCGACAACAGCACGCTGGCAATGGTCCACCACCTCAACGCGCCTTCGGCAGCAGTCGAGTTGGACGACGGCAGCATCCTGGTCAGCGAAATGGGCAGCGGCAAGCTACTGCGTCTGGCCGGCGCCGACCTAGGCGAGCGCAGTGATGCGGCCACCGGCCTGCAAGGCCCGGTGCAGATGATGCGTGGCAGCGACGGTATGGTCTATGTGACTCAAATGAGCGGCGCCGTCAGCCGCTTCAACCCTGAAACCGGTGAACTGACCAACATTGCCGAAGGCCTGCGCCTGCCCGAGGGCCTGGCCGAGCTGCCGGACGGCAGGCTGCTGGTGGCTGAACCCAGCGCCCAACGGCTGCTGATCATTGACCCGAAAACCGGTCAATCCGAGGTTGCCGCAGAGCAGCTGCCGATTGGTCTGGCCCCGGGCCCCGGCATGCCGCCGACCGGCATACCAACGGCTCTGGCAGCCGATAGCGAGGGCCGCGTATACTTCGCGTCCGACATCGACAACGCCCTCTATCGACTCACCCCACAGTGATAGGGCGGGTCGATGCAGAGACTGCAACGACCCGCCCTCGATAGCGAAAACGGAGCCTTTCCTGTCAGGGGGAGCGGAATTATCTACCGCTCCCCGTGGTCATTCCATTTGTGCATATTGAAATGGCTGTAAACAGGAGACATCCCGATGCCTTCCACTATCAAGACCCTGTTCATCTCTACCCTGATCACCACCGCTGCATCCTTCTCCCCGCTCACCCTGGCCGACAGTCCCCGCAATCTGGGCTGGATTGAGCAAGGTGTCATCGAGCCAGCAGACATGACCGTCAAGTTCAAACTGGACACCGGCGCCCTCACCTCTTCCATGCACGCCGAGGACATCGAGCGTTTCGAACGCGACGGCCAGCAATGGGTACGCTTCCGGGTCGCCCTGGAGGACCTCAAGTCCCGGGACCAGATCAGTGAAGTATTCGAGCGCCCGCTGGAACGTGACCTGCGCGTGCGCGGCGCTGGCGGCTCGGAAGACCGCCCGGTGGTGCGGATGGAAGTCTGTATCGCCGGCGAACGGCTGAACGAAGAATTCTCGCTGCGCGACCGCAGCAACATGCATTACCCCGTGCTGCTTGGCCGCCGCACCCTGGACCGCCTCGGCAACGTCGACAGTTCGCGTACCTTCACTGCCGAGCCTAACTGCGTCGCCAGCAATGCCTGAACCCGAGAGCAGGTCTCATCCAGAGACCTGCTCCTCAAGTTCCCGCCGCATCGTCGCAATTTCATCCGCCATCCGCTGCAACCCTGCGTAGACCTCAGCGTCAGCTCTGGTGAAATTGATCCGCAGGCAATCGCGATACTTGCCCGAAGCGGAGAACAGCACGCCGGGCGCAACCTGGACACCCTGTTGAACCAGCCTGTCGTTCAGGCGAACACAATCCAGCCCAGTCAGTTCTAGCCACAGTACAAAGCCGCCCTGCGGGCAGCTAACGGCGGTATCAGCAGGAAACAGTGCGTGAATCCAGCCCAGTACCAGATTAAGATTGCGCTGGTAGGATCGCACCACATGTCGCAGGTGCCGCTCGTACTGACCCGACTCGATGAACTCCGCGACCGCCAGTTGCGGAACAATCGCCGTTGTCCCGGTCGAAACGTACTTCATGTGCAGCACCTGATCACGATACCGGCCGGGAGCAATCCAGCCCAACCGCATCGACGGCATCAGGGTTTTCGAAAAACCGCTGCAGAGCAGCACGCGGCCGTCCTCATCCCAGGACTTGATGGTTCTCGGGCGCGGTGCGGTATAGGCCAGATCACCGTATACATCGTCTTCGATGATGGCCACGTCGAAGCGCCGAGCCAACGCCACCAAGGCGCGTTTGCGCGCATCAGGCATGGTGTAGCCGAGCGGGTTGTTGTGCGTTGGGGTTACCTGAATGGCCTTGATCGGCCACTGCTCCAGTGCCAGTTCAAGCGCCTCAAGGCTAATACCAGTTTGCGGGTCGGTCGGCAGTTCCAGCGCCTTCAGCCCCTGCGCCTTGAGCGTCTGCATGCTGCCGTAGAAGCTCGGAGAGTCAACCGCGACCACGTCTCCGGGGCTGGTGAGCGTGCGGATGGCTATCGACAGGGCCTCTTGGCAACCGGAGGTGATGACAATATCGTCCTCGTGCAGAACCGTCCCCGACGCGCCCGCCAGACGCGCCAGCTGCAGGCGCAGCAACGGGCTGCCGACCAGCGAGTCGTAGTTGTCGTATTCGGCGCCGGCAAGGCGATACAACCGAGACAAACTTCTGCGCAGGGGCTTAAGCGTATCGCCCGTTGTATCAGGCGAGCCACTGCCGAGCAGCAGGCAGCCGTGCTCTGGCGGCTGGTTAACCAGACTCAGTACCTGATCCCACTGCGATACTTCCAAGGGACGCTGCGCTGGACGGCTTGGCGCAGGCAACGTGCCAGGGCGCGCGCGCGCCAAAGCGAAGTATCCCGACTTAGGCCGAGCGGCGACCAGCCCAGCCGCCTCAAGCTCGGCATACGCTGTCTGCACCGTCGACACACTAACCGCAAACTCGGCACACGGATCCCGAATGGACGGTAAGCGATCGCCCGGCTGGTACAAACCAGACTCCAAACGCTGACGCAGGGTTACAGCAACCAGCTCGTAGCGCTTCATTACAGACCTCAAGAATCTTCCAAGAACAATACAGATTAGATACCGAGCGGCCGTACACCTGGCTCGCTATCGATATCTGTATCTATAAAAAAATAAAATTTACATCTGTATCCAATTTGCTGCCAGCTCTAAATTGGTCATCGCACCGTTTGGAGGACTAGAGATGATCACAGCACTGCTACAACACTGGCGAACCGTACTGCGTCGCAGGCGTACCTGTCGCCTCTTGCTGCGCTTGGATGACCGGATGCTGGCGGATATTGGCCAGAATCGCGCCGAGCTTGAGCAGGAGTTCGCCCGCCCGCTGTTTAGATTGCAGGACAAGCGCAGAGCAAAATGCCCCGCTGCCCCTTACCATCAGTGGCTGAATTGAGTAGGCTGCCCGCTTTCATCAAGCCGGGCAGCCGTCATGCAAAACACTCAGGATCTCGACCTTAGCCGCCGCTACGAACTGGCCTGCCAGCTAGCCCGCGAGGCAGCGCAACGTGGCCTGCGGCTGTATCGTCAGCGCGACCTGCTGGCTGTCGAGCACAAAGGCGGGTTCAGCCAGGATGTGGTCAGCGCCGCCGACCGCGAGCTGGAGGTGTTTATTCGCGCCGAGCTGATGAAGGCATTTCCCGAAGACGGCTTTGTCGGCGAGGAAACCGGCGCCGAGCGGCTGGATGCACGCTGCGTATGGGTCATCGATCCGATCGACGGCACCGCCTGCTTCCTGCACGGCCTGCACAACTGGTGCGTCTCCGTTGGCCTGCTGGTCGATGGGGTACCCTGCATCGGCGCGGTCGCCGACCCCAACCACGACGAGCTGTTCCACGGCGGCCGTGGCTTTGGCGCTTGGGTTAATGAACAGCCGATGCAGGTCAGCCAGGCCACCGACCTGCACGCGGGATTGCTGGGGGTTGGTACTTTCTACGTTGAGGGCAAGCAGCACTTCATGCCATTTTTGGGCAAGCTGCTGGACGCAGGCGGCATGTTCCTGCGTAACGGTTCCGGCGCGCTGATGACGGCGTACGTCGCGGCCGGGCGGCTGCTCGGCTACTACGAAACCTGCCTGAAGAGCTGGGATTGTGTTGCCGGCCTGGCATTACTGGCGGAATCCGGCGGACGCGGCAATGACTTCTTGCGCGGCGAAGGGTTGCTCAAAGGCAACCCCTATCTGGTGGCCTGCCCCGGCGTCTATGAGCAGGTTGCCGCAATGATCGGACCCTCGCTCGACGCCGAATAGGCGATCAGGCCGGCTGATCGACCAGAGTTGAATCAAGATCGCCGACATCACCCTGCTCGACGCGATTTCGGCCATGGGCCTTGCCGCGGTAGAGCGCACGGTCAGCGCGGGCAATGGCATTGCTGAAGCTTTCCTCTTCACCCAACTGCGTAATGCCGACGCAGAGCGTCACCTGCAGTCCGGGCTGCACGTCCTGCCAGTCCATCGCCTGTACCGCGGCACGGATGCGCTCGCCAGCAGCCTGAGCCTGCACCGGGTCGGTTTCCGGCATCACTGCCAAAAACTCCTCCCCACCCCAGCGGCCGACAAAGTCTTGCTCACGTCCTTGCTCGCGCAGTAGCGCTGCCACCCGCTCCAGCACCCGGTCGCCCAACTCGTGGCCGTACTGGTCGTTGATTTCCTTGAAGTGATCCAGATCCATCAGCATCAACGTCAGATTGCCCGGCTGACGCTGCTCGCGGGCGAGCAGTTTTTCGGTCAGCTCGACCATATGCCGGCGATTGAACAGTCCGGTCAGCGGATCAGTGGTAGCCATGCGCGCCAGCCGGCGATGCGCTCGAGTCACCGTCAACACATAGAACATAGTCAGGTAAGAGAACATCAGGAAGACAACGGTGAAGTTGAAGATGTTCACGTACAGCAAAGCATTTGCAGAGATCGGCTGCAGCGGATCCACGAACCACATCAGCACATACATACCGACGTAGTAAGCCCACAGGCAGATAGCCAAGGTCCAGGCACTGCGTTGTCGCATAGTGGCAAACAGCGCCGGGATAAACATCAGCAGGAAGTAGTGAAAGCCGCTATCCCAACCGATCAGCAAGGTCCCGAGTGCGGCATGGACCAGCACTTCGGTACGGATAAGCATGATTGCCAGGCGATTGCGGTGGTCGCGGAAGGCGCGATAGGCATAGACATACATCGCGACACTGATGACGTTGACCCAGGCCAGAATCGGCGAGCCGAGCCAGAGAAAGATCACAAAGAAACTGATGTCGACCGTGCCTGCCAGTTGGCAACAGCGCATGGACAAAGCCCAGAACTGGGGACGCTGCTCACTGCGGTGCATATCCGCAACTTTATTATCTGGCATGCCTTCTCGTTCTCTCCTGAACTAGCGGACAGAGCCGCGCACCTATAACCCTAGGCTGATTGTAGGCTGCCCGTATCCCTGAGCCAAGCCATGCGAGCGATATCATTTTGCGCTCACTGAACTGTATCGGCCATAGCGTGAGAACAATGAGCCCCTGAACGAAAAAGGCCGCCCGAAGGCGGCCTTTCCATGCAGGACTACTTAGCCATTACTGGGAAAGGCAAACTGCGCGGCCTCATGGCTGGCGCGCTTGGGCCAGCGCTGGGTGATCGCCTTGCGGCGGGTGTAGAAACGCACACCGTCCGGACCGTAAGCATGCAGGTCACCAAACAGCGAACGCTTCCAGCCACCAAAGCTGTGATAGGCAACCGGTACCGGCAGCGGTACGTTCACGCCGACCATGCCGACTTCGATCTCATCACAGAACAGGCGTGCAGACTCACCGTCACGGGTGAAGATGCACGTGCCGTTACCGTACTCGTGATCGTTGATCAGTTGCATCGCCTCTTCCAGGCTGTTGACGCGCACGACGCACAGCACCGGACCAAAGATTTCTTCCTGATAGATGCGCATTTCAGGGGTGACGCGATCGAACAGGCAACCACCGAGGAAGAAGCCCTGCTCGTGGCCATCAATGCTCAGCCCGCGACCATCGACCACCAGCTCCGCGCCGGCCTTCACGCCGTCTTCGACGTAACCGGTGACCTTATCCAGATGCTGACCAGTCACCAGCGGCCCCATATCCAGACCGCAGGTAGTGCCCGGACCAACCTTCAGTGCCTTGATCTGCGGAACCAGTTTCTCGACCAGCGCATCAGCTACCTGATCGCCAACGCAGACCGCGACCGAAATAGCCATGCAACGCTCGCCGCAGGAACCGTAAGCGGCGCCCATCAAGGCGCTGACCGCGTTGTCCAGATCCGCATCGGGCATCAGCACCGCGTGGTTCTTGGCCCCGCCAAGCGCTTGCACGCGCTTGCCGCGCTTGGTGCCTTCGGCGTAGATGTACTCTGCAATCGGGGTTGAGCCGACAAAACTCAGCGCCTTGACCTCGGGCGCTGCGATCAGCGCGTCAACCGCCTGCTTGTCGCCATGCACAACGTTCAATACACCCTTGGGCAGACCCGCCTGGTGCAGCAGCTCGGCGATAAACAGGGTGGAGCTCGGATCGCGCTCGGACGGCTTGAGGATGAAGCAGTTACCGCAAACGATCGCCAGCGGGTACATCCACAGCGGCACCATGGCCGGGAAGTTGAACGGGGTGATGCCAGCCACCACGCCAACCGGCTGAAAATCACTCCAGGCGTCGATATCCGGGCCAACGTTGCGGCTGTACTCACCCTTGAGGATCTCGGGCGCGGCGCAGGCGAACTCGACGTTCTCGATACCACGCTTAAGTTCGCCGATGGCGTCCTCGATGGTCTTGCCGTGCTCGGCGCTGATCATCTCGGCGATGGTGTTTTCGTTCTCTTCCAGCAATTGCTTGAAGCGGAACATGATCTGCGCGCGCTTGGCTGCCGGGGTACGGCGCCAGGCCGGGAAAGCCGCCTTGGCCGAGTCGATGGCCTGCTGAATGACCGCGTCGTCGGCCAGCGGTACCTGACCGCTGACGGTGCCGGTGGACGGGTTATACACGTCGGCGCTGCGACCGCTGCCAGCGACCGGATGGCCGTCGATCAAGTGGGTAATGTTATTCATCGTCTACTCCTCGGAAACATGTCACTGCCTGCTGCGCAGACAGCCGGAAAATAATCAGGCCAGCGTGCTCAGCACGCTGCCTACAGCATCAAACAGGCGGTCCAGATCATCCGGGCGCGCATTAAAAGTCGGTCCGAACTGCAGGGTATCGCCACCGAAGCGCACATAAAAGCCTGCTTTCCACAGTGCCATGCCGGCTTCAAAGGGGCGAATGGTCGGATCACTGCCACGCGGCGCCAACTGGATGGCACCCGCCAGACCACAGTTACGAATATCCAGTACATGACTAGCGCCCTGCAGGCCATGCAGAGTGCGCTCAAAGTGTGGCGCCAACTCGGCAGCCTGCTGCACCAGCGCGTCATCTTCCAGCAGTTTCAGCGTGGCCAGGCCGGCCGCACAGGCCACCGGGTGCGCCGAATAGGTGTAGCCGTGGCCAAATTCGACCGCGTGCTCCGGGGCATTCTGCTGCATGAAGGTGTTGTAGATTTCACTGGTCGCAGCCACCGCACCCATCGGAATCGCGCCGTTGGTGATCTGCTTGGCCAGATTCATGATGTCCGGCTTAACGCCGAAGTACTCGGCGCCGGTCCAGGTGCCCAGACGACCAAAACCGGTGATCACCTCGTCAAAGATCAGCAGAATATCGTGCTGATCACAGATCTCGCGCAGGCGCTGCAGGTAGCCCTTGGGCGGTACGATGGCACCTGCCGAGCCGGACATCGGCTCGACGATAACCGCCGCAATGTTGGAGGCGTCGTGCAGCTCGATCAGCTTGAGCATCTCGTTGGCCAGCTCGACACCGCCGGTCTCGGCCATGCCACGGGTGAACGCCATGCCCGGCTGCAGGGTGTGCGGCAGGTGATCGGCCTCCATCAGTTGACCGAACATCTTGCGATTGCCACCAATGCCACCCAAGCTGGTGCCGGCGATATTGACGCCGTGATAGCCACGGGCGCGGCCGATCATCCGTGCCTTGTTGGGCTGCCCCTTCAAGCGCCAGTAGGCTCGGGCCATCTTCACCGCCGTGTCGGCACACTCTGACCCGGAGTTGGTGAAAAACACATGGTTCAGGTCACCCGGTAGCTTGGCAGCAATCTGTTCAGCCAGTTGGAACGACATCGGATGCCCGAACTGGAAGCCCGGCGAGTAGTCCAGGGTGCCGAGTTGCTTGGCAACCGCCTGCTGGATCTCGCTACGGGAGTGGCCCGCCCCACAGGTCCAGAGACCAGAGAGGCTGTCATAGACCCGCCGCCCGTCGGCATCGGTCAGCCAGCTACCTTCTGCGGCAACGATCAGCCGCGGGTCGCGATGGAAGTTGCGGTTAGCCGAAAACGGCATCCAGTGCGCATCCAGCTTGAGCTGGCTGGCGAGCTGTTGAGTGTTTTGGTCTTGCATGCTGCTGCCTCACGAAAAGTCGGCAAAGGGCGCGTCTGCACCGGTGTTTTCAATGGCTATACGTTGCCACAGCAAAAGTTATGATAAAACATGACTTTTTATACCTTCAGTTCGGAAACCACTAAACAATGAAATCCCGTCGCCCTGCCCCGCTTGCCCAGCTCTCGGATATTGATCTGCGCCTGCTGCGCGTATTCCGCACCGTTGTCGAATGCGGCGGCTTTTCGGTCGCCGAAAGCGTGCTGGGTATCGGCCGCTCGGCGATCAGTCAGCAGATGAGTGACCTTGAACAGCGTCTGGGCCTGCGCCTGTGCCAGCGCGGACGCGCCGGCTTCGCCATGACCGAAGACGGCCGCGAGGTCTATCAGGCGACACTGCAACTGTTTTCAGCGGTAGAAAACTTCCGCACCGAGGTAAATGGGCTGCATCAGCACCTGCGCGGTGAACTCAATATCGGACTGACCGACAATCTGGTCACCATGCCGCACATGCGCGTTACCGATGCGCTGGCGCGCCTCAAAACCCGCGGCCCGGATGTGCGCATACAGATCAGCATGTCGGCGCCGGGCCAGGTCGAGCAAGGCGTGCTCGACGGCCGTCTGCACGTCGGCGTCATCCCGCAGGTCGGCGCCTTGTCAGGGCTCGAGTATCAGCCGCTGTACAGTGAACGCGCCCAGCTCTACTGCGCCGCCGGGCACCCGCTGTTTGCGCTGGAAGACAGCAAGCTGACGCTGGATACACTGCGTCGCCACGATGCGATCTCACCCAGTTTTCGCGTCCCGGCAGAGGTGCAGGAGCAGTTTCAGGCTCTGCGCTGCACCGCCACTGCCTCGGACCGCGAAGGTATCGCTTTCCTGCTGTTGACCGGGCATTACATCGGTTACCTGCCCGACCACTACGCCGCCCAATGGGTAACAAGCGGCCGGATGCGGGCCCTGGATCCCGCCCGCTATCACTACGATCTTGTGTTGTCGGCCGTGACACGCAAAGGCCGGCGGCCGCATTTGGTACTCGAAAGCTTTCTCGACGCACTGGCTGGGGACTCCGCTTCCAGCTAACCCTCCTTGCTGGAAGCGAAAAAAGGCTTGACTCTTTTTAGATGATGAACGACATTTAATTTAAATTAACACCGTCATATAAAAGGAGCACCGTCATGAACAGTCATCACGCTAGCGCCGCCCCCTCTTCTGCACTGGATGGCGCCTGCCGCGCATTCAGCGTGCCCCAGCGTATTCAGGCGAGCAGCCTTGAACGTTCAGCCCTCGCTCAAGCTCAGCACAGCACCTTCCCTTACGACGACGGCGATATCTCGGTCTGGAGCCTCGGGCTCGGCCCGCGTGTGCTGCTGGTCCACGGCTGGGACAGCCGCGGCTCGCACCTGGCAGCCTTCGTCGAGCCACTGCTGCGCGCTGGCTTTGCCGTTACGCTGTTTGACTTGCCCGCCCACGGCGACTCCGGTGGCAGCCTCAGCAGTCCGGTACACGCTGGTCGCGCCCTGGCCGCGCTGGCAGAACAGCTCGGTCCAATCCACGGTGTGATAGCGCACTCGCTGGGCTCGGCAGCAAGTCTGTGGGCATTTGCCCACGGTCTGAAGGTCAACGCCAGCGTGCACCTTTGCGGCCCCTCCTCGCTCAGCCCGATGCTGCAGTTGCAGGCGCTCGGGCATAGCCTCTCGCCGGAGGAACAGGCCGAATTCCACACATGGGTGGAGCAGCACATCGGCATCACGCCAGCAGAGATGGATCTCCCGTCGCTGAAGCATGGGCTGCAACACCCGGCGCTGATCATGCACGACCCGGCCGACCGCGTTGTGCCATTCGCCGCTTCGACAGACCTGCACCGCCACTGGCCCGGCTCCGAGCTGGTCGAGCTGGAAGGTCTCGGACATCGCCGTATTCTGACCGACCCTCAGGTGATTGCCCGCAGTTGCGCACTGCTTAGCAGCGCCCATAAAGCCGGAGCGCAGGCATGAGTACCTCGAGCCGCACTCTGGCGCTGCTGTCCGGTCTGGCAGCGGTCGGCACCCTGTCGACGACCATCATTCTGCCGTCCTTCCCGGCGATGGCTGCATCGCTAAATGCAGCGCCCCAGGACATGGCACTGACGCTAAGCTGTTTTTTCCTGGTGTTTGCCGTCGGGCAGCTGCTGGTCGGGCCGCTTTCTGACCGCTATGGGCGCCGCCCAGTGATCTTGTCAGGCCTGGTTCTGTTTGTACTCGGCAGCCTGCTGGGTGCCAGCGCAACCGACCTGAACTCCATGATTGCTGCTCGGGTGATACAAGCCGCCGGCGTGTGCGCGGCATCGGTACTGGCACGTGCGGTTGCCCGCGACCTGTATGACGGCCCGGCGCTGGCCAAAGCCCTGGCCTTCATCATGGTTGCCATGGCGGCAGCGCCGGGGTTCTCGCCACTGCTTGGCAGTTTGATCGACAGCCATCTCGGCTGGCGCATCAGTTTCCTGCTGGTAGCCGCCGCGGGCGTCATTCTGATTGTCGGTTACACGTTCTCGCTCGGGGAAACACACGCGCCATCGGCTCGCCTCAAGATGACCGCCAGCGCCATCGTCAAGGCCTACCTGCAGCTCTTGGGTGACCGGCGATTTGCGCTTCCCGCGTTGGCAGTCAGCCTTGTTATTGGCGGCCTTTACGCCTTTTTCGCCGCAGCCCCCGCGATCATGATTCGCGGGATGGGATACAGCAGCGTTCAATTAGGTCTTTTCTTTGCGGCAACGGTCTTCGTGGTGTTCAGTTCGGGCATACTCGCGCCGAAATTGGCGCAGCGCTGGGGTAGTGTTCCGGTGGCGCTGACGGGGGGCGCGGTTGCGCTGACTGGGGGCGTTCTGCAGGTGTTGTTCTACCAGGATCAGCAGCTGGGCCAGTTCAGCATCGCAATCTGCCTGTTTCTCGCGGGCATGGGCGTCATTAACCCACTAGGCATCGCGATCACCCTGCAACCCTTTGCCGAGCAGGCCGGGCTTGCCTCATCACTGCTTGGTTTTTTGCAGATGGCTGTCGCTGCAACGGCCACCTGGCTGATCAGCGCCTTGCCGCTCTCGACAGGTTTGAGTCTCGGCGCAACGCTTTGCACCGGTGCCGTCGCAGCCATGATTGGCTTTGCCTTGCACCGGCAGAACGACCTGCAAGCAATCAACCAGCAGGTCGCGCGTCAATAGCGACCCGAATGCATCCGTCCGGTTAGGCTGGCAGCAGCGTAGCTGCTGCAGCCAGCAAAGCCTGCTCGGTAGCTACCCAGCCAAGACAACCATCGGTAACGGACACACCGTAACGCAACTCGCTGGACAACGGCTGGCAACCATCGAACAGATGGCTTTCCAGCATGACGCCCCGCAGACTGTTGTCGCCCGCCACTCGCTGGGCAACCACATCCGCCAGTACCTCGGGCTGACGCAGCGGATCCTTGCCGCTGTTGGCATGACTGCAGTCCACCACCAGCGCAGCCGGCACACCCAGACGGTCCAGCTCTGCACGCACCTTGGCAACCGCCTCGGCGTGGTAGTTTGGGCCACTATGGCCACCGCGCAGCACAATATGGGTATCCGGGTTGCCGACCGTTTCAACCAGTGCCGGACGGCCGTGCATATCCATACCGAAATGCTGGTGCGGGTGCTGCGCCGAGCGCATCGCATCGCAGGCGACGGTCATGCTGCCATCGGTACCGTTCTTGAAGCCGACCGGCATGTGCAAACCGCTTACCATCTCACGGTGAACCTGCGACTCACTGGTACGAGCACCAATGCAGCCCCAGCTCAGCAGGTCATCCAGGTAGCTGGCTGCCAGCGGCTGCAGCAACTCGGTTGCGATCGGCAAACCTAACTCAGCGATTGCCAGCATGGTACGGCGTGACAGCGCCAGGCCCGCGGCCATATCGCCGCTGCCGTCCAGCTGCGGATCGTAGAGCATGCCCTTCCAGCCAACCGTCGTACGCGGTTTCTCAACATAGGCACGCATCACCAGCAACAGGCGATCTGCAACGCGGCTCTGCAGCTCGGCAAGCCGTTCGGCGTATTCAATGGCAGCATCCGGATCGTGCAGGGAACAGGGGCCGGTGATAACCAGCAGGCGATCATCCTTGCCAGCCAGAATGTCGCGGATGGCCTGACGGTGGGTCTCGATGGATTCAGCTTGGTCCGCACCCAAAGGGAGACGTTCACGCAGCTGGGCCGGTGTCGGCAGGGCGTGGGTGCGACGGGCCGTGGTGCGTTCGGAGGAAGCGGCGCTGGCAAGTGCAGTTACAGTGGCAGTCATTTCGTTGCGTCCTTAGCCGGGGCGGTCTTGCCGCCGCGGCACTATCTGGGTGTTCGATCGAGAGAATGTCGTGAGGTCATGGCATCAGAGCAAAATCGCCAGCTGCAGTAAGAACGCGGGTTAAAAGTGCTGTGTACGTACATGATCATTCCTCAAAAGTGCAAAGCCAAATAAAAAACCCCGGTCGGGAGGCCGACCGGGGTTTCTTGATTCTCTGGTGGCGTCCCGTTAATTCAGGGCGCCTGTGGGGTATCAGGCGCGCCTTTGGCTAAACCAATACCCAAAATAAAAGTAACCAACCGCCGCGCGCGCAGCAGCGCCAGCACGCAGGGCGCTGGCGGTGTTGTTCTGTGCGATACGCAGTGTCATAGCTTGGTTACCTTTGAACAATGCCCCGACTCTAACGGATGAGTTGCGCCTGGCGCAACCCCCTTCTGTCGTCCATCAGCGACGCTTTGGCGGTGCCAGACCATCCGAAGACGTGACCACCTGCCCCACCGGCGGACGCGATGGACGCTTGCCTGCCCTAGGCTTCTTGGACTTCGGCGCAGCCTTCTTGCCATCCTTCTTGCCGTCTTTCTTCTTCTTGCTGCCGACCGGCTTACCCGACGCCTTGACCTTCTTCGGCCCCTTGAAACTGCCGGGCACCTCAGCGAGTAGACGGCGCTCGAACTGGCGGCGCAAGTAACGTTCGATGCTCGACATCAGATTCCACTCATGCGGGCAGACCAGCGAAATGGCCAGGCCCTCAGCACCGGCTCGGCCCGTGCGACCAACCCGATGCAGGTAGTCATCGCCACTACGCGGCATGTCAAAGTTGACCACCCGATCCAGCTCAACGATATCCAGCCCGCGCGCGGCAACATCGGTAGCTACCAGAATGCCATTGGCTCCCTGCTTGAAGCGCTCTACAGCCATGTAGCGATCTTTCTGGTCCTTCTCGCCGTGCAGCACGTAGACACGCAAATCAAGCGCTCGGAGCACACCATTGATGCGATCCGCCATTACCCGGGTATTAGTAAAGACAATAGTCTTGCCCTCGCCCTGGTTCAGCATCAGCCACTTGAGCATCGCTTCCTTGTGGGGATTGTCATCCGCGGGAATCACCTGCTGAGTAATGCTTGGTGTGTCATCACGAACCGAGTTCAGCTCAAGAATCTGCGGCTCAGTCAGGACCGTATCAATCATCCGCTGCAGACCGCGGTTGCCCTTGGTGGCAGAAAACAGCATGGTCTGACGCTCGCTCGGACAGGCACCCGCCAACTTGCCGACATCCTCGGCGAAGCCCATGTCGAGCATGCGGTCCGCCTCATCGAGCACCAGTGTCTGCACACTGTTCAACTCAAGATTGCCTGCGGTCAACTGCTCCAGCGCACGACCTGGCGTGGCCACTACGATATCCGGGTTCTTGCGCAGACGCGCTGCCTGAACGCGGAAGTCTTCACCACCGGTGACCTGCTCAGCCTTGATGAACGTGAACTTTGCCAGCGCGGCAATATCCTTTGACACCTGACGAGCCAGTTCGCGTGTGGGTACCAGGATCAGCGCCCGCGGCGCCAGCGGCTTGCTGTCATCAGCGAGCAGACGCTGCAGCATCGGCAGCACAAAAGCAGCAGTTTTTCCGCTGCCCGTCTGCGCAATGACATAGAGGTCTTTACCTTCGATAGCAGGCGGGATCGCTGCCGCCTGAACATCGGTGGGCTGCTGAAAGGAAAGCTCGGCGAGCGCCTTGAGTACGCGCTCGTGAAGATCAAATTGGCTGAACAATGAAGTCACTCTGGAGTTCGGAAGGAAACAAAGGCGAAGTTTAGCAGAGTGCAGCCGTATCCTCGCCGTCCGGGCCATTCAACGCATAAAAAAAGGGGATATCCGAAGATATCCCCTCAAACCCAAACATCTAAAGCAGCATCAGAACTTAGCGGATACCCGAAGCACGCAGGGCAGCCGGTGTGAACTGATTGTACGTCGGTGTGTACGTCAGGTCCGGAGCAGAGACCTCTTCGGTGTACATACCCAGTGCGATGTAACGACCTGCCAGCAGGTCATACAGCGTTTCCAGCGAGTAGCCCGGGATCTGGTAGTCGTAGTTGAAGGACAGGTGACCTTCACCTACGCGCCATAGCGTGCCACGGCCGTCGTAATGGTCAGCCAGGCTGATCATCCAGGAGTCTTCGTCCATGAAGAAGTTACGCTGAGCGTAAATGTGACGTTGACCTTCCTTGACGTTGCCCTGCACTTCCCACACGCGGTGCAGCTCGAAGCGGGTGTAGTCCGGGTTGATGTGACCAGCTTGCAGAACGTCGGCGTACTGAACGCCTGGCTCGGTCAGCTTGCCGCTGTTGTACGGAATGTAGATTTCCTTCTTGCCAACCAGCTTCCAGTTGTAACGGTCAGGTGCACCGTTATACATGGCGAAGTTGTCGGAAGTACGCATACCGTCAGAGGCGGTACCCGGGCCGTCGTAGGCAACCTGCGGGGCGCGACGTACGCGGCGCTGACCGGCGTTGTATACCCATGCCATGCGCGGCTCTTTCAGCTGATCCAGGCTGTCGTGTACCAGCAGTACGTTACCTGCCAGACGAGCCGGTGCGTTTACACGCTGCTTGAAGAACAGCAGGGTGTTCGGCATGGTCGATTCATCGACATCATCCATCAGCTGCGGGTAACCCACTTCTTCTTCCAGCTTGATCAGCGTGAAAGAACCGTTGGTCTGCGGCATGGCCTGCATGTACCAGCGCTGCGCGTTTACGCGATAGCGGGTGTTGTGGTTCCAAACAACTTCGGCACCGGACTTCGGAATCGGGAATGCGAAGGTACCGTGGCTGAAGTTGGAGATACCGTCACCACCGTTAACCAGCTTGGCCTGGCCAGCAGTAGCCTTGACCTGGTCATAGACCGACTGCGGGTAACCAACGGTACGACGGCTCTGGTATACCGGCATACGGAAGGTTTCCGGATAACGCTCGAACATGGCGACCTGACCCGGGGTCAGATTGTCCTTGTACTGCTGGTAGTTCTGAGCGGTGATCACGAACTCCGGCTGCTCACCAGCGAAGGGGTTCTCGTAGAAGTGGTCTTCCAATTCCTTACCAGCATCGCGTGGCAGACCACCAGTCCATTCCGGAATAGTGCCAGCGGCGTTACCGGCCTTCTCTGCACCGATCGGCGTCAGGGAAGTACCCAGCTGATCAATCTCAGCCTGGGTCAGGGTTTGCGCCATTACAGAGGATGCCATCAGGCTCAGAGCCAGACCACCGACACCCATCAGAGTTTGTTGCATACGCATATTGTTGTTTCTCCTTATGGCCTGTCTGATTAGAAGCTTACGCTGAAGCTGACGGCCGCAAAGTCACGGTCAACGGCGGTGTTGTACTTACCGTCGAAGAAATTGGTGTAGCTGATGCTGGCGTTGTACTTGTTCGCGTAGTCAGCATTCAGGCCGAGGCTGATCGCCTTAGCGTCTTCATTGAAGTTCGGGCCGTAGCCTTCAACGTCATGCGACCAGGACACAACCGGGCTCAGGTTGATACCGGCGAAGACGTTGGAGTAGTCAAGAGACGCGCGAACACGGTAGCCCCAAGAGTCACTGGTGTAGAAGCCATCGGTTTCACACCAGCTCGCGCCACGACCAACGCCTTGAGAAAGCGGGCAAGTGCCGTTTGCCAGAGGGCTCTGACCGAACAGAGAATCACGGCCGTAGAAGGTATCGCCCGGATCAGAACCGATACCTTCAATATGGTTGTAACCAGCTTCACCGACCAGCGCCAGACGGCTAGCACCCAAAACGCGCTCGATGAACTTGATTGCGGTTACCTGGGCCTGGAAGACGCCCTTGCGGTCGTAACCCTGAATATAATCGCCAGCCGCATAAGCATCGTCTCGACCGATCCACATCCCACTACCGGTCAGACCGGCAACACTCACACTACCGGTAGTGATTTGCATCGGCATGTTCGGACGGTAGCTGATTTCACCACCAAGCGAGGTGCCAGCAACACTGGTCTGGAAACTCAGACCGTAGAGGCGGATATCTTCCGGATATTCGAAGAAGTACCCTGCGCCGCCACCCAATCCACCGAGACCAGCCTGCGGACCAGCAAAGTTGCTATAAATCGGCGTACGGCTATGGTAGTTCATCGCGTAGAAGCCGAACTCGGAGTCGTTCAGCTCCGGGACAAACCAACGCAGAGCGACACCGAACTGACCCTCATCTTTAGCCTCTTCGTCCTTTTGAGCACGAACGGTAATACGACCATTCAGAGTCGGATCACCTTGGGGAGCGTCCGCCCCACCCACGACCAATCGATCAATACAGCCAGTTGCCAGGGTATCAGCGCCGAAGAAGGTACCGCAGTTGTCAATCGCGTACGGGTGCCATTTCAGCTGATAGAACGCTTCCAGGCTCAGGTTTTCGGTCAGGCCTTGGGAGATATACAGCATCTCAACCGGCAGCAGACCTTCCTTGATTTCAGCACCCGGACGACGGAAGGCAGCCACGTCGATCGGGTTAATGGAGTTGATCGAGTTACCGATGAAGGTGGACTCACCCCAGCTCACTACCTGGCGGCCCAGACGAACGTTACCCGGGTTATTACCGATGAAGTAGTTGTGGTAAACGAAGGCATCCAACAGGGCGACGCCCGCGCCCTTGACCAGCGGCGGACGGCCGGAGTCGTCAATGTTGTAAAACTCTTGGTCGCCATCTTTGGTCTCAAAGTCGTACCAGTACTTGCCGCGAATGAATGCACCGGAGTCGCCATAGCGAAGTTCAAGGTCGTGCACACCGCGGAAAATCTTGGAGAACGCATCTCCAGAACTGTAGTTCTGGCGGCCGTCGTCAGATGTACGTGCAGCAGCTTCGCCGCCCGAAGCGGCATGGATAAAGCGCTTATCCGCATTTTGAGTAGAAACACTTACGCCGACGGACAAAGTTGAGTCCAGCTGCGCCTCTACCTCACCGAGATTGAAGTTCACTGCCCCAGCCGATCCAGAGAAACTGGCCAGGCCGATTGCCAACGGCAACGCGGCGAGCGACCAAGCATGCATTTTTTTTGTCATTGTGCTGCTCCGTTAGATTTGAATCATGGGTTCAAGACGACGCGAGCCGTCTAGCACCGGAACCAAGTCTGTCATGAGATTCGCGGCCGATTTGACCGATTCGGACGAGTTTTTTGGCCGAGATGGACATTCACGCGCTGAATACCCTTGATCTAAAGCCTGCAATTATCCGTTGCATAATTTTGCACAATGAGACTTTGTGTTTTATTGTTAACGCCAGTTGCAGTCGATCAAAATAATAAAATCAAGGCATCAAAAGCCCATGACTCCACAGAACCATGCTCTATCTTCAGAGCGCGTGCACGAGCGTTGCTTCTGGGCACAGGGGATTGCCCAAGGCCTGGAGCTATACGGCAAAACCGTTCGCGACCTTCCTGCGGATCTGCGTCAGCACTGCAAGCCTGCTGATCTCAGCCAGGCTCACGTCAGCCAGAGCGACATGAACCGCCTATGGAACGCAGCAGCGAAGCTCTCGCAAGACGAATGCTTCGGCTTGCGTATGGGCCGACACTATCAATCCAACACCCTGTCACTCCTCGGGCTGGCCGCCGCATCCAGTGAGACGCTGGGTGACGCCATCCAGCGGCTGATTCGCTTCATGCCCGTCTTCAGCAGCCAGGTGCAGCTGTACTCCGTTGAAGACGACCAGTACCTCACGCTCTACTTCCAGCCACGCGGCAGCCCGCATCCACTGCACATGGAAGCAGTGATGAGCCAGTGCAATAAAATCTGGGAAGGGCTCGGCATCGGCAAGGCCTCACTAATGCTCGAAAGCCGCCTGACCGGCGAGCACGAGCGTAACCGCGATCTGTGCGAAACCATTCTCGGTGGCCGCGTGCGACTCGGAGCCAAACGCATGTCGTTCCGCATCAACCGTCAACTGCTGCGCACCACACTGCCCAATGCAGATGCGTTTTTGCGCAAGCGGCTCGACAGTTCGCTGGAGGACATGCTGGGCGACCTGCCCAACCTCGACTTTGCTGAGCAGGTAAAACAGCGCATTCGTGTGCTGGTCTCCGAGCGCGAGGTATCCGAAGAGCTTGTTGCCACTCCATTCAACATGAGCCCCCGTCATCTGCGTCGCAAGCTAAGCGAAACACGCACCACTTACGAGAAGCTGCTCGACGAGGTGCGCATGGAGCTAGCCATTCGCCTTATAAAGGAAGGCAAACTCAACCTTGGGCGTATTGCGTTCGAACTGGGCTTTCTCGACCCCAGCAGCTTTACTCGCGCATTCCGCCGCTGGACCGGCATGAGCCCGACCAGCTTCCGCAGTCAAGCCAAGCAAAGCGCGGTACCCTCCTGAGCTGAACGGGCACAGAATCCTGTGCCCCTCCCTCCATCACCACGCCGTTTCAGACGCTGCGGCTGAGCTCACAAGTAGAAGACGCTCTACATCTGCCCCATCCCAAGCAGCCATCGCAAAGCGCTCCTAAAGCAGTTAGACAATGTGGCTTGCCCGCACCAGCATGCGAGAGCCTCTCGTTTCGAGCCGGCCAGCACATTTCACGAACAACAAAAAAGGGAGCCTTTCGGCTCCCTTTTTGTACTGCGATCAGCTTAACTCAGCGAACGCCGGATGCACGCAGTGCGGCCGGAGTGAACTGGTTGTAGCTCGGATCGAAGTCATACTGCGGTGCAGAGTTTTCTTCGGTGTACATACCCAGAGCGATGTAACGGCCTGCCAGCAGGTCGTACAGCGTTTCAATGGCATAACCCGGGATCTTCTGCTGGTAGTTGAAGCCAAGGTGGCCTTCGCCTACGCGCCACAGAGTGCCGCGACCGTCGTAATGGTCGGCCAGGCTGATCATCCAGGAGTCTTCGTCAACGAAGAAATTACGCTGAGCGTAAATGTGACGCTGACCTTCCTTGACGTTGCCCTGCACTTCCCACACGCGGTGCAGCTCGAAGCGGGTGTAGTCCGGGTTGATGTGACCAGCTTGCAGAACGTCGGCGTACTGAACGCCTGGCTCGGTCAGCTTGCCGCTGTTGTACGGAATGTAGATTTCCTTCTTGCCAACCAGCTTCCAGTTGTAACGGTCAGGTGCACCGTTATACATGGAGAAGTTGTCGGAAGTACGCATACCGTCAGAAGCAGTACCCGGACCATCATAGGCAACCTGCGGGGCACGACGTACGCGGCGCTGACCGGCGTTGTAAACCCACGCCATGCGCGGCTCTTTCAGCTGATCCAGGCTGTCATGTACCAGCAGTACGTTACCGGCCAGACGCGCAGGTGCACTTACGCGCTGCTTGAAGAACAGCAGAGTGTTCGGCATGGACGCAGCGTCTACATCAGACATCTGCTCCGGATAGCCCACTTCCTCTTCCATCTTGATCAGCGTGAACGATCCATTGGTCTGCGGCATGGCCTGCATGTACCAGCGGTGGATGTTCAGGCGGTAGCGGGTGTTGTGGTTCCACACCACCTCAGCACCAGACTTCGGAATCGGGAAGGCGAAGGAGCCGTGAGCGAAGTTGGAGATGCCGTCACCGTTGTTGACCAGCTTGGCCTGACCAGCAGTTGCCTTAACTTGATCGTAGACAGACTGCGGGAAGCCCACAGAACGCTCGGTCTTGTAGATCGGCATACGGAAGGTTTCCGGATAACGCTCGAACAGCGCGATCTGGCCCGGAGTCAGGTTGGCCTTGTACTGCTCAAGGTTTTGAGCCGTGATCACGAACTCCGGCTGGTCACCCTTGTACGGGCTTTCCAGGAAGTTGTTCGGCAGCGACTGACCGGCGTCAGTTGGCAGACCGCCAGTCCATTCCGGGATAGTGCCAGCGGCATTGCCGGCCTTCTCTGCACCAATCGGCGTCAGAGTGGTACCCAGTTGGTCAATTTCGGCCTGGGTCAGGGTTTGAGCCATAACGCCAGTTGCCATCAGGCTGAGTGCCAGACCACCAACACCCATCAGAGTTTGTTGCATACGCATATTGTTATTCTCCTGTGGTCAGTCTTAGAAGCTTACGCTGAAGCTGACGGACGCAAAGTCGCGGTCAACGGCGGTGTTGTACTTACCGTCGAAGAAGTCGGTGTAGCTGATGCTGGCGTTGTACTTGTTGCCGTAGTCCGCGTTCAGACCAACGCTGATCGCCTTGGCATTTTCAGTGAAGTTCGGGCCGTAACCCTCAACATCATGGGACCAGGACATGTTCGGGCTCAGGTTGATACCGGCGATCACGTTGCTGTAGTCCAGCGACGCACGGATGCGGTACCCAGAAGACCAGGCAGTGTAGAAACCATCATTCTCACACCAAGTATTCCCGCGGCCGGTAGTTTGGGAAGCACACTCACCAACATTGCCAGCATCACCCGGGACATAGGGGCTTTGACCGAATAGAGAGTCACGTCCGAACTTGGTCGTATCCCCCAAACCACCGATGTAGTTGACCCCGGCCTCTCCAACCAGAGCCAGACGGCTTGCACCGAGCACGCGATCAAAGAACTGAATGACGCTGACCTGGGCCTGCCAGAATTCCTTACGCTCATAGCCCTGAATGTAGGAACCAGCAGCAACGCCAACATAATCACGATGCGTGTTGTCTTGGCCAAGCTGCAGAGCGGTGCGGCTCATGTCGCCGGTGTTAATCTGCATTGGCATATTCGGACGGTAGCTGATTTCACCACCAACCGATGCACCCGCAATACTGGTCTGGAAACTAACGCCGTACAAACGAATATCTTCCGGATATTCAAAGAAATAACCAGCTGGGCCCTCGATGCCATCTAGACCGATGATACCGCTGGCACCCTGCGCCGCAGCGAAGCCCGGGCCGGCAATGTTCGAGTAGATCGGAGCGCGACTGTGGTAGTTCATGGCATAGAAGCCAAACTCGGAGTCGTTCAGCTCCGGGACGAACCAGCGGAAAGCCACACCAAACTGCCCTTCGTCCTTCGCTTCCTTATCTTTACGCGCACGGACGATATAGTTCGCCATTCCTGGGTTCAGAAGCCAACCCGACTGGAGGTTGGAGTCTCCCTGTGGGAAATCGGTGCCGTTTACCACGAGGCGGTCATAGCAACCTTTCGCAAGCGTATCTGAGCCGAAGAAAGTACCGCAGTTATCCAGAACGGTCGGCGCCCACTTCAATTGATAGAACGCTTCCATGCTCAGGTTTTCAGTCAGACCCTGAGACAGATACAGCATCTCGACAGGCAGCAGACCTTCTTTCAACTCAGCACCCGGACGGCGCAGAGCGGCAACGTCAATCGGGTTGATGGAGTTGATGGAGTTCTGGATGAAAGTAGACTCACCCCAGCTGACAACCTGGCGGCCCAGACGGATGTTGCCCGGGTTGTTGCCGATGAAATAGTTGTGATAGACGAATGCGTCGAGCAGGGCTACGCCAGAGCCTTTCTGCAGCGGGTCACGACCGGAGTCGTCAATATCGTAAAAGCTTTGGTGCCCGTCTTTAGTTTCAAAGTCGTACCAGTATTTGCCGCGGAGGAATGCACCGGAGTCGCCATAGCGCAGCTCCAAATCGTGCACACCACGGAAAATCTTGGAGAAAACGTCACCGGATCCATAGTTCAGACGGCCGTCATCAGACGTACGAGAAGCGGCTTCACCGCCATTACTCACAGAAATAAAACGCTTGTCCGCATTCTGCGTAGACATGCTCACACCAACGGACAGCTGAGAGTCCAGTTGGGCTTCGACTTCACCAATATTGAAGGCTACTGCGTTTGCAGAACCAGAGAAAGTGGCCATGCCAATCGCCAGAGGCAATGCGGCAAGAGACCAGCCATGCATTTTTTTTGTCATTGTGCTGCTCCGTTTGGGTGACATGAACTCACGCACAGCCTGTGCGTGTTCAAGACCCCCGCAGTCTGTCACGAGGCCAGCACGGAACACTTGCCCTTACCGGCCAACATATTTGACCGAGAAGGACATTCAACGGATGAATTGACACTATAAACAGAATGACTTTTTGACCCTTCACCGTTGGCTAAAAACGGATCAAAGCGACGCATGTCGGTGAAACATCAGCGCTAGAGGCATGCTCAAAAGATCTTCCCTCGCACTGAGGGCCTTAAAAACGCCGAATAGACCACCCTCAGCAATACAGCCGTACACCCTTACTACCGATCTCGAAAAATTCTAACGTATACATTAACTGCAACATAATTCTGCAGTGCGGAACCGAAGACGGGCTTTTTCCTGCCGGATTAATCGTTATACTGCCCGCCGAAAAAGACAAAATGCTGTTTTGTCACAACAAGAACGGATCGGTGTGTCGATGCTAGAACACTCCAGCTCAGATTCCTTCGCGCGCGTGCGCGAAAGTGCTTTCTGGCTACGCGCCATGGAACAGGCACTCAAACAGTATGGTGTTTCCCTGGGTGACTCCTGTCGCCTGGCTCCCTGGATTTCCCTGCCCGTGGGTCAACCCCAGTTCGTTGATCAGGAACTGTGTTCCCATGGCTGGAGCGAGGCACTTCGGGTCTCGGAAGATCCTCACTTCGCCCTGCGCATGCATCGCGTATTTGTGCCGACCCCCTTCACTACCCTCGCCCTGGCAGCGGCCGCCAGCGAGAACATCGAAGCAGCACTCGCACTGCTGACCCGTTTCTTCAGCATCTTCAGCATTCAACTGAAGCTCGTCTGCCTGCCGGATGAAAACGGTGTTGCCCTGACGTTGCTGCCGATCGGCAACCCGCATCAGCAACATATTGAAGCCGTCATTGGCTACCTCGCTCGCTATTTCAACAGACTTGATCTCGACGATCAGGGCCTGGTGCGCTCGCTACAGCTGGTGCGCGGCGAGGAGGACCCTGACGGTCAGCGCCGTCTTTTTGCACGTAACAACGTCGAGTTTGGCGACCGTTACGCGCTGGTGCTGGATCGTCGCCTGATGCACAAGCCACTGGCGACCTCCAGCCCGTTTATCCTGCCCAAACTGGTCGAGATTCTGGAAGCGATGCAGGCGGTCATTCCCAGTCAGGACCTGAGCGAGCAAGTCAAACGCCGCATCCATCTGCTGCTAGGCTCCGGTGATATCAGTGCCGAGCGTGTGGCGGCCCCGCTCAATATCAGCCCTCGTCATCTGCGCCGCAAACTGAGCCAGGAAGGCACCAGCTACGAGCAATTGGCTGACGACGTACGCCGGGAAGCCGCCATCCGCATGATCAGCGACGGTCAGCTCTCGCTGACCAGCATTGCCTATGAGCTCGGCTTCCTTGACCCCAGCAGTTTCACCCGTGCCTTCAGACGCTGGACAAACATGAGTCCGACGGCCTACCGCCGGGAATTGGGGCGTACCAATAAGGGCGACTGAGCCGCCGCGTCCCTGCAGCCCCACCACCACTACCCCGCCAGCCAGCGCACACGCCAATAGCCGACCCTGAGGGTCGGCCTTGCTGTTGCTCTGCCGCTTTACTGACACTGGCGCGTCAACAGCTCAAAGCTCAGACTTTGATGCTCTAACAGCCAAGTTGTGCGACGCTGTAACAGAACCCGCTTTGCTGCGTCTGATGGGTAACAGATACGAGGAAGCAACGTGCGCGACACCCTGCCATTATTGAATCAGCTAGACTTTCCGCCCCTTCAGCGCGGCGTGCTGGAAACCTTGCAAGTCAACCTGACCTACCGCTGCAACCAGCGCTGCCTGCACTGCCACGTCAACGCCGGACCAACCCGCACTGAGGCCATGTCGGACGAGCTGATCGAGCTGCTCTGTGAGGTGATTGATGCACACCCGGTCAACACGCTGGACCTGACTGGCGGCGCGCCGGAAATGCATCCGCAATTTCGTACACTGGCCAGCCGCGCCCGCGCCGCAGGGCTGAAGGTGATCGACCGCTGCAACCTGACCATCCTGTCCGAGCCCGGCCACGAAGATCTGGCGCAATTTCTGGCCGATTCGGGCGTCGCCATTTCCGCCTCCCTGCCCTGCTATTCGCGCGACAACGTCGACAGCCAGCGCGGCGACGGCGTGTTTGAACGCAGCATCGAAGGCCTGCGACAACTGAACGCCCTTGGCTACGGCCAGGCTGAAAGCGGCTTGGAGCTGAATTTGGTCTACAACCCGCAAGGCCCCAGCCTGCCGCCACCGCAACAGGCACTGGAAGCTGACTACAAGCAGCATCTGCAGGATGACTTCGGCATCCAGTTCAACCACCTGCACACCATCACCAACCAGCCGATTGCGCGCTTCGGCAGTACCCTGGTCAGCCGCGGCCAGTTCAACCAGTACATGCAGCTGCTGCGCGATAACTTCAGCGCAGGCAACCTGCCCGGTCTCATGTGCCGCAGCACGGTCAGCGTCGACTGGCGTGGCTATCTATACGACTGCGACTTCAACCAGATGCTGGAGCTGCCAATGCCGGTACTGGCATCGGACCGGCCACACCTGCGTGATCTGCTGAACGCCGAGTTGCCAAACCACCCCATCGCCACCCGCGACCATTGCTTTGCCTGCACCGCCGGACAGGGTTCCAGCTGTGGCGGCGTGCTGGTTAACGACTGACCCAAGACAGGATTGCACCACATGACCGTAACCAGCCTTACCGGCCTGTTCTTCTGGGGCTTTCTGATCGCCTACGGCGGTTTGATGTACTGGCTCTCGCCGCGCACTGTAACCGTTGGCGGCTTCTTCAACGGCGAAGACAGCCAGGGCCGCCAGGCCTCGCCGCTGCTGCTGACCACCAGCATCTTTATCAGCTGGATCTTTGCCAAGTCGGTCACCAACGCCGCCAACCTCGGTGCCGAGTTCGGCCTGGTCGGCGGCCTGGCTTACGCCACCTACTGGCTATCCATCCCGCTCTGCGGATTGGTGATTTACCGCCTGCGCCGACGCTTCCAGGCAACCAGTCTGGTCAGCTTTCTGACCAGCAATTACGGACGCGGGGCCGCGCTGGCGTTCTCTGCGGCGATTCTGATTCGTCTGTTCAACGAGGTCTGGAGCAACACCGCCGTCGTGGGCGGCTACTACGGCGACAGCGGCAGCCCGGCGTTTATCGGCGCGGCGCTTCTATTTACCGCTGTGACGCTGGCCTACAGCCTGCGAGGCGGGCTGCGCAGTTCGATCCTGACCGATGCAGCGCAGGCGGCGATCTTCGTCATCGCACTGGTGTGGGTACTGGGATTGGTCTTGCCGAATCACAGCACCGCCGAGCTGACCAGCACCAGCCACTGGGCGCTTAACGCCGGTGTGGATCTGTTTCTGGTGGCCTGCCTGCAACTGCTGAGTTACCCCTTCCACGATCCGGTGCTGACCGACCGCGGCTTCATCAGCGAGGAGAAATCCATGCTGCGCGCCTTTACGCTGGCTGGCGTGCTGGGCTTTGTTGCGATTCTCGCCTTCAGCCTGATCGGCGTACACGCCACCCTTGGCGGCATCGAGGCCGGTGGCAACGTGCCCGCCGCGCTGGCAAAAAGTCTGGGCGTTGGCGCGCTGATCGTGATGACGCTGGTAATGATTTCCGCCGCTGGCTCCACCCTCGACTCGACCTTTTCCAGTCTCGCCCGTCTCAGCGGCCGCGAGCTGCCAGCCCTGCTGCAGCGCGATCTGGGCCAGAAGGCCATTGGCGTCGGCATGGCGACGATGCTGGTATTCGCCCTGCTCGGCAACCTGCCGATGCTCGCCGGCACCGACATTCTCAAAGCCACGACCATCAGCGGCACCATGGTCATCGGCCTGGCACCGGTGTTTCTGCTGCACGGCTTCGTGCGGCCCACCCGCCTCGGTTTTCATCTGAGCTTCTGGACCGGCATCGGACTGGGCATTGCCCTCACCCTCGGTTGGATCCCGCAGAGTTGGGCTATTGGTGACGGTCGCTACGCACTGCTGCTCGGCACCAACCTGTATGGTTTGATCCTCTGTACCGCTGGCTACCTGCTGCCAAGCCTGCTGAACCGGAGAGTGGCATGAGCAAGGGCCGCAGCTGCCCGGCAGATTACCGCCTGCCCGTCGAGACCTTCAATGCACCCGCCAGCCTCGAGTGCAATGTGCTGTACGTGATCGGCGGGCTCTATGGTAACCGGCAGGCACTGGATGCCATCGAGCGCAGGCTGGCCGCCGAGCCCGGCGCGGTCGCGGTGTTCAATGGCGACGCCCACTGGTTCGACCGCGACCCGGCGGTGTTCAGCGCTATTGAGCAACACCTGCAAGCGCACTACCCCCTGCGCGGCAACGTGGAAACCGAACTGGCCCGTGCAGGCGACGACTTCGGCTGCGGCTGCGCCTATCCGGAGCAGACCGACACAGCAACAGTCGAGCGCTCCAACCGCATTCATCAGTTGCTGCAGCAGACGGTCAACAGCCTGCCCGGCATGGCGGAACAACTGGGCGCTCGACCGGCATGGCTGGTCGCCGAGGTCGCGGGTGAGCGCGTCGCCATCAGCCACGGTGACGAGCAATCGCTGGCCGGCTGGCAGTGCGATCATGCCCAACTGCAAAGCCCCGAACGCCAGCAGCAGCTGGACCACTGGTTCACGAAACACCACATCCGCGCCCTCGCCTGCAGCCACACCTGCAGCCCGGCCGCGCTGAGCAACGGCGAGTGGGCGGTGATCAACAACGGTGCCGCCGGTATGCCCAACTTCAACAACGGCCGCTACGGCCTGATCACCCGCATCGCGCGCAGCGCGTCGGCTACCGCGATCTACCGCGCACAGGTCGGCCCACTGGTCGTCGAAGCGCTACCCATCCCCTATGACCAGCGCGCCTTTGCCGACGAGTTCAAACGCCAGTGGTCTGACGACTCACCCGCTGCGCTGTCTTACTGGCAGCGCATCAACCAAGGAACCAACATGACGCCCGAACAGGCCTGCATCAAAGGCTTCACCCTCGCGAGCACACTCTGTGCGCTGGAGATGCTGTCATGAATCTGCGCCGCCTCCTGCTACTGGCCGTTGTCGCCGCACTGGTCGTCGGCTTCTTCGCCTCCGGCCTGCAGCAGCATTTGAGCCTGGATGCGCTGAAAGCCCAACAGCAGGTGCTTAACCAGCACGTAATCGACCAGCCGATACTCGCCAGCGCGTTGTATGTCGGGCTCTATGTGCTGGTGACCGCGCTGTCGTTGCCGGGCGCGGCGCTGCTGACCCTGATCGGCGGCGCCCTGTTTGGCCTTGGCTGGGGCCTGCTGCTGGTGTCCTTTGCCTCCACCGCCGGGGCGACCCTGGCGATGCTGATCAGCCGCTTCCTGCTGCAGGACTGGGTGCAAAAGCGCTTTGACACGCGCCTGGAACGCATCAATCAGGGTATCGACCGCGAAGGCGCGTTCTACCTGTTTGCCCTGCGGCTGGTGCCGGCGTTTCCGTTCTTTCTGATCAATCTGGCGATGGGGCTCACCCGCCTACCCGCTCGCACCTTCTGGTGGGTCAGCCAACTCGGCATGCTGCCCGGCACGCTGGTGTACGTGAACGCCGGACGTGAACTCGGCCAACTGGACTCGCTGGCGGGCATTCTCTCGCCGGGGCTACTCGGCGCCTTCGTGCTGCTGGGCCTTTTCCCGCTGATCGCCCGGCGCCTGCTGGACGTGATCAAGGCGCGCCGGGTCTATCAGGGCTGGCAAAAGCCCAGGCAGTTCGACCGCAATCTGGTGGTGATTGGTGCCGGCAGTGGCGGCCTCGTTAGTGCCTACATTGCCGCCGCCGTGAAGGCCGACGTCAGCCTGATCGAGAAGCACGCCATGGGCGGCGACTGTCTGAACACCGGCTGCGTGCCCTCCAAAGCGCTGATCCGTTCAGCCAAGCTCGCCGCCGAGATCCGCAAGGCGCCAGCGCTGGGCTACAGCCACGCCGAGGCAACCGTCGACTTTGCCGCGGTGATGGAGCGCGTCCAGCGGGTGATCAAGCAGATCGAGCCGCATGATTCGGTCGAGCGCTACACCGACCTCGGTGTCGACGTCATCACCGGCGAGGCGCGTATCACCTCGCCCTGGCACGTCGAGGTGAACGGGCGCAGCATCAGTACGCGCAATATCATCATCGCCGCCGGTGCCCGCCCCTTAGTGCCGGATCTGCCGGGGCTGGACAGCGTACCGATGGTCACCTCAGACACCGTCTGGAACCTGCGCGAGCAACCACGCCGGTTGCTGGTCATCGGCGGCGGCCCGATCGGCTGCGAGCTGGCGCTGGCCTTCCAGCAGCTCGGCTCACAAGTCATCCAGATTGAGCGCGGCGCGCGCCTGCTGCCCCGCGAAGATGCAGACGCCAGCGAGCTGGTGATGGTCAGCATGGGTAGCGCAGGCGTCGATCTGCGCCTGAGCCATCAGGCCGAACGGTTCGAGCTGCGCGATGGTACGCCGACCGTCATCTGCCGCTCACTGGATAATGACAGCCCGGTCGAGATCGAATTCGACTGCGTGCTGGTCGCCCTTGGCCGGGTAGCCAACACCCAAGGCTACGGCCTTGATACGCTGGATCTGACGGTGCGCGACAACGGCACGCTGGAGACCAACGAGTATCTCGCCACCCGCTTCCCCAACATCTTCGCCGTCGGCGACGTGACCGGCCCCTACCAGTTCACCCACGCAGCATCGCATCAGGCCTGGTATGCCGCCGTGAATGCGCTGTTCGGCAGCTTCCGTCGTTTCAAAGTGGACTACCGAGTGCTGCCGCACTGCACCTTTACCGACCCGGAAGTCGCTCGCGTCGGCCTGTCGGAAAGCGAAGCGCAGGCGCAAGGTGTGGAATATGAGGTGACCCGCTACGGCATTGATGACCTTGACCGCGCCATCGCCGACGAAGCCGCCGAAGGCTTCGTCAAGGTGCTGACCGAGCCCGGCCGCGACCGCATTCTCGGTGTCACCATTGTCGGCGCGCACGCCGGTGAGCTGATCGCCGAATACGTGCTGGCGATGAAGCACAACCTCGGCCTGAACAAGATTCTCGGCACCGTGCACAGCTACCCGACCTTGAGCGAAGCCAACAAATACGCCGCCGGCCAGTGGAAACGCGCGCATCAGCCCGAACGCTTGCTGCAATGGGTCGCTCGCTTTCACGCCTGGAGGCGCGGTTGAGGCTGTCAATCATCGTGCCGGTGCGCAACGAAGCCACCGGCATCGTCGCCGCCCTTACACCACTGCAGCCGCTGCGCGGCGAGCTGGAAATCATCCTGGTCGATGGCGGCAGCACCGACGAGACCGTCGCCCTCGCTACACCGCTGGTGGATCAGCTGATTCAGTCTGCGTCGGGCCGAGCCACCCAAATGAACGCCGGAGCGGCAGTGGCTAGCGGCGAGTGGTTGCTGTTTCTTCACGCCGATACCCGGCTGCCCGACGGTTTCATCTCCCTGCTGCCTGCGCCGGGCAGTCCGCATCGATGGGGTCGCTTCGATGTCGCGCTAAGCCCCTCCTCACCGCTGCTGGCGGTAATCGCATGGATGATGAACTGGCGCTCGCGGCTAACCGCCGTGTGCACTGGGGACCAGGCCATCTTTGTCGAGCGCAGCCTGTTCGAGCAGCTCGGTGGCTACGCGCCGATCGCGCTGATGGAGGACATCGAGCTGAGCAAACGGCTGCGGCACCACGACAAACCGCTGTGCCTGTCCGAGCGCCTCACGACCTCCAGTCGACGCTGGCAGCAATATGGCACCCTGCGCACCATCGCGCTGATGTGGCAACTGCGGCTGCGCTACTGGCTGGGTGCAGACCCGGGTGACCTGGCCCGGCGCTACAGCGGTCGGCGTGAACAGGCATGACCAGCGGTCGGCAGACAACGCAGCCGCCCCGCGCAAAATCTATGCTGAAAAGAGAACAACGACCTGCATCACAAAAATGCGCCTGTGCCGCCGCCGTGCGGCCAGGCTGGCGAACATTTTGCAGGGCTCTAGGTCATAGCCTCTGAGTGCCCTGCGAGCGAGAAACAGCCATGCAATTCGAATCTGCCTTCCTGCCTTTGTTGATCTTCGCTAAAGCACCCGAGCCGGGCCAGGTGAAAACCCGTCTGATACCGGCACTCGGCGCTTCCGGCGCCTGCGACCTCTACGTCCGCCTGCTCAAGCGCACCCTGACTCAAACCTTCGACTGGCCGGGCCCCCGCTTCCTTTATGCCAGCGACCCAACGCATCCTTTATTGCGTGCACTCGCCACCGAGCATGGCCTGAAGTTACGCCAGCAATTTGGTGAAGACCTCGGCGAACGCATGGCCAATGCCATCGCCGAGCATCCGGACGGAGCCCTGTTGATCGGCAGCGACTGCCCCGACATGGACAGCGCACACGTCCTAGCTGCCTGCCGTGCACTAAATCGGCACGATACCGCCATCATTCCCAGCGAAGACGGCGGCTATGTCTTGATCGGCCAGCGTGAAGCCAACCCGGCGCCCTTTGAGAGCATGGACTGGAGCCATGAACAGGTACTCGAAGACACTCGCCAACGCCTGCAAGCAGCTGGCCTGACCCTGTGGGAAGGCCCCGCACTATGGGATTTAGACACCCCGGGCGATCTCGCCCGACTGCCCAGCGAGCTGCGAGACATAACCCTGCAAAACGCGGTGTGACAACTTTGTCTCGCATGCACTAATAATGCGCGCCCAGAGTTATTAGCCTGGCTTATACATACGTATTGCCGGCACCCGCACATCGTTCTCCTTTGGCCCCAGTGACTATATGGTCAGCGGCATCACACCGCATTCAGATGAACCACTGCCAAAGGATTCCCCATGTTTGACCTCAGCCCCCGCGTCCAGGACCTCAAAGCCAAGCTTCAGGGTTTTATGGATGAGTACATCTATCCGAACGAAGCCGTCTTCTACGAGCAGGTAAAACAGAACAAGTGGGGCCACCCGGCAATCCTTGAAGAGCTCAAGGAAAAGGCCCGCGCACAGGGTCTGTGGAATCTGTTCCTGCCTGAATCCGAGCGCGGTGCTGGTCTGACCAACGAAGAGTACGCTCACCTGTGCGAAATCATGGGCCGCGTGTCCTTCGCCGGTGAAGTTTTCAATTGCAACGCGCCGGACACCGGCAACATGGAAACCATCGAGCGCTACGGCAACGAAGAGCAGAAAGAGCGCTGGCTCAAACCGTTGCTGGCGGGTGAAATCCGCTCCTGCTTCTCCATGACCGAGCCAGACGTCGCCTCCTCGGACGCCACCAACATCGAGTGCGAAATCCGCCGTGAAGGTGACGAGTACGTCATCAACGGCACCAAGTGGTGGTCCTCCGGAGCCATGAACGAGCATTGCAAGATCGCCATCGTCATGGGCAAGACCGACGTCAACGCACCGAAGCACCTGCAACAGAGCATGATTCTGGTACCGCTGGACACCCCCGGCGTGAAGATCGTGCGCGACCTGCACGTGTTCGGTTACGACCACGCCCCGCACGGCCACGCCGAGATCGAATACAACAACGTCCGCGTCCCGGCTTCCAACATCCTGCTGGGTGAAGGTCGTGGCTTCGAGATCGCTCAGGGTCGCCTTGGCCCGGGCCGTATCCACCACTGCATGCGCAGCATCGGTATCGCCGAGCGCGCACTGGAAGCCATGTGCCGCCGTGCCAGCGAGCGCGTTGCCTTCGGCAAGCCAATGTACAAGCTGGGCAGCGTGCCGGAAATGATCGCCCGCTCCCGTTGCGAGATCGACCAGGCTCGCCTGCTGACCCTGCACGCCGCGCGCAGCATGGACCAGTTCGGCAACAAGGTTGCCCGTCAGCAGATTGCCATGATCAAGGCCGTTGCGCCGACCATGGCCTGCAACGTGATCGACCGTGCGATCCAGATCTTCGGCGCCAAGGGCGTGTGCCAAGACACCTTCCTCGCCTCCGCCTACGCCAAAGCCCGTACCCTGCGCCTGGCCGACGGCCCGGACGAGGTGCACCTGAACGCCATCGCCAAAATGGAAATGAGCCAGTACCTCTGATCCATTCGCAATACAACAGGCCGAGCTCATGCTCGGCCTTTTTGTGGAGAACACCATGAGCAAGCTGTTTGATCTGACCGGCAAGGTCGCCATCATCACCGGCTCGACCAAGGGCATCGGTAAGTCGATTGCCGAGGAATACGCCAAGGCTGGCGCCAAGGTCGTGATTTCCAGCCGCAAGGCTGACGCCTGCCAACAGGTTGCCGACGAACTGCGTGCGCAAGGCTTCGACGCCCTGCCGGTTGCCTGCCACGTGGGTGACAAGGCCCAGCTGCAGAATCTGGTTGATCGCACCCTGGAAGCCTTTGGCCGTATCGACGTACTGGTCTGCAACGCCGCCACCAACCCGGTCTACGGCCCGACGCACAACGTCAGCGACGAGGCCTTCGACAAGATCATGGGCACCAACGTCAAAGGCACCTTCTGGCTCTGCAACATGGTCATCCCGCACATGGTCGAGCAAGGCGGCGGCTCCATCGTGCTGCTGTCGAGCATTGCGGGTCTGCGCGCCAGCGCCAACATCGGCGTCTACGGCATGTCCAAGGCCGCCGAAGCCGGCCTGGCCCGCAACCTGTCGCTGGAGTGGGGCCCGCAGGGCATCCGCGTCAACAGCATCGCCCCGGGCCTGATCCGCACCGATTTTGCCCAGGCCCTGCTGGAAGATCCGGACCGCCTGCGCAAGGTCGAAGAGAAGCTGCCGCTGCGCCGCGTCGGCGAGCCGGTAGACATCGCCGGGGTCGCGCTGTTCCTGGCCTCCAGCGCCTCGGCCTACGTTACCGGGCAGACCATCGTCGCCGATGGCGGCGATACCATTGCCTGATAACGCCTGATTCACCTCGCTGTTCAACGCGCCAGGGCTCGCTCTGGCGTGTTATTTTCCCGTACTTGACCCATCAGACCCATCAACAACAGGATCTTCAAAGATGAGCGGAGCGACCCTGATTGACGTATTGCCTGCCCACAAGTTCGACGAGGCAAAACTCGCCAACTACCTGCAGGACTACCTTCCGGGAGCCAACCAGGGCATCAAGGTTCAGCAGTTTCAGGGTGGCCAGTCCAACCCGACATTCCTGCTGGAAATCGCCGGCAAGCGCTACGTACTGCGCAAGAAGCCGCCGGGAAAGCTGCTGCCCTCAGCCCACATGGTCGAGCGCGAGTTCCAGGTCATCAACGCCCTGGGCAAGACCGACGTACCGGTACCGACCGCACGCCTGCTGTGTGAAGACCCCGAGATCATCGGTACCGCGTTCTACGTCATGGATTACGTCGAAGGCCGCGTCTACTCCCAGCCGCTGCTGAGCGAAGTTGCTCAGGAAGAGCGCATGCCGATCTATCAGTCGATGATCGAAACCATGGCCAAGATGCACAACGCCGACTGGAAGGCCATCGGTCTGGAAGGCTACGGCAAGCCCGACAACTACATCGCCCGTCAGGTCAAACGCTGGGGCGGTCAGTTCGAAGCCAGCCGCACCCACGACATGCCGGAGATGGACGCCCTGATGAAGTGGCTGCCGGAAAACATCCCGGCCGACGAGAGCACCACCATCGCGCACGGCGACTTCCGCATCGGCAACCTGATGCTGCACCCGACCGAGTCCAAGGTGGTTTCCATCCTCGACTGGGAGCTGGCCACCCTCGGCCACCCGCTGTCGGATCTGGCCTACTGCTGCCTGCCCTACCACATGCCGGTCAACGTCGACGGCGCCAAGGGCATGGTCGGCGCAGACCTGAAATCACTGGGTCTGCCGGAAGAGCAGCAGCTGCTGGACTGGTACTGCCAGTACACCGGCCGCACCGGTGTGCCGAACTGGAACTACTACATCGCCTTCTCGCTGTTCCGTCTGGCGGCCATTGTTCAGGGCGTGTACCACCGCGCACTGCAAGGCAACGCCAGCAACGCCGACGCCCTCGAAGTCGGCAAGCGCGCCAGCCTGCTGGCCGAGCGTGGCTGGGAAATCGCCCAGCGGTAAGACCAAACGGGGCAGCTCAAGCTGCCCCGTTGCACATCCAAGCCCCCCGTTTCCAACAATAAGGATTGCCCATGAGCAAACCCGTCAAACGCGTGCTGCTGACGAACGACGACGGCTGGCGCGGCCCGGGCCTGCAAGTGCTCGAAGAAATTGCCCACGAGATCGCCGAGGAAGTGTGGATCGTCTCCCCCGATCTGGACCAAAGCGGCGTATCCATGTCCATTTCCGTCCACCACCCGCTGCGCGTTCATCAGTTTGAAGAACGCCGCTTCAGCGTCAGCGGCACCCCGAGCGACTGCGTCCTGCTGGGCGTTGCCGAGCTGCTGCCGGTCAAGCCCGATCTGGTGCTGTCCGGCGTCAACAACGGCGCCAATATCAGCGACTCAGTCGCCTACTCCGGCACCATCGGCGGTGCCCTGACCGGCACTCTGCTGGGCATTCCATCCATCGCCCTCAGCCAGGCCTACCACCCCGGCAACGAGGTGCACTGGGAAACCTCGCGCCACTACGGCGCCAAACTGGTTCGCCAACTGCTGGACGCCGGCTGGCCGGAAGACTGCGCGATGAACATCAACTTCCCAGCCCGGCCACCAGAACAAGTGCGCGGCGTCGCCATCTGCCGCCCGCAACGCGGCAGCATCGGCGGCGTCAACATCGAGCGTCGGGAAGACACCCGCGGTGTGCCCTACTACTGGCTCGGCTTCCAGCGCCAGACCGACCGCATCACCGGCCGCCAGACCGACGTCGGCGCCCTGCGCGACGGCCTGATCGCCCTGTCTCCGGTGCGCTTTGAGCGCGACATTGCCAGCAGCTGGCAGGTCGACACCGGCAACATGGCCGACCAACTCGGCATTGATCAGAACGGCGTCGACGATCCTGTCGCCGACGATCCCAGCATCAGTCACTGAACACCCGCTGAAGGCTTTCAGCCCATTGCCTGCCAAGGAGTTTGAAATGCAACGCTTCGAGAATCGAATTGCCCTGATCACCGGCGCCGGCAGCGGCATCGGCCGTGCCACCGCCAAACGCCTGGCTAGCGAAGGCGCCCGCCTGATGCTGGTCGACCGCAACGCTGAAGGTCTAGAGCAGACCATCAGCGAACTCCCGGCAGGCACCGAGGTGCTGCACCGCGCGCTGGACGTCAGTGACGAAGCCGCCGTTGAGCAATGTGTCGCCGACACCATCGCCCATTTCGGCCGCCTGGATGTGCTCTGCAACAACGCCGGTATCGCTGGTGGTGACTACAGCATCGCCACCGATCAGAGCCTGGAAACCTGGCAAAAGATCATCAACGTCAACCTGTTCGGCGTCATGCTTTTCACCAAGTACGCCTCGCGTCAGATGCGCGAACAGAACACCGGCGCGATCGTTAACACCGCCTCGGTGGCAGGCATTCGCTCCGGTGCCGGCGGCAACGCCTACAGCGCCTCCAAGGCTGGCGTGATCAACTTCACCATGACGGCTGCCTGCGACCTCGGCCAGTTCAATATTCGCGTCAACGCCGTGTGCCCCGGCCTGATCGAAACCGGCATGACCGCACCGGTATTCAAGTACGCCCGCGAAAACAACAAGGAAGACAAACTCGGCACCCGCTGCGAGCTGCGCCGCTATGGCCGCCCGGAAGAAATCGCCGGCGCCATTGCCTTCCTCGCCAGCGACGATGCCAGCTTTGTTACCGGCCAGGCACTGGCCGTCGACGGCGGCAACACCGCCTCGCTCAACCTGCCGGGCATGAAATTCTGATGTCCCATCGCCCCCGCCATCCGGCGGGGGCGTCTTGAGCCAACCGTCACGTTACGCCATCATGGCCCGACGCTTTCAACCACCGGCTCGCCCATGTTGTACCTCCCCTCCAACCCTGTGAATCCGGACTGCAGCCATGCAAGGTCTGCTTGATCTCGGCGCACCCGAGTCAGCAGCAAGACAGCCGATCGGCCCCGATGCCTGGCTGCTGAAAGGCTTCGCGCTGAACGATGCCGACGCTCTGCTAGCCGCCATTGAGCGGGTCGCAGCGCAGGCGCCCTTTCGCCATCAAGTCACCCCCGGCGGCTATGAGATGTCCGCGGCCATGAGCAGCTGCGGCGCCTACGGCTGGGTCACCGATCGCCACGGATATCGCTACAGCGCCCTCGACCCGCAAGGCAACCAGCCCTGGCCCGCGATGCCTAGGTTGTTCAGCGAGCTGGCAGAGCGCGCCGCCGAAAGAGCAGGCTTCGCTCACTTCGCCCCTGAAGCCTGCCTGATCAACCGCTACACCACCGGCGCGCGCATGGGCCTGCATCAGGACAAGGACGAACAGGACTTCAACGCCCCCATCGTCTCCATCTCACTCGGCGCCCCCATCACCTTCCTGTTCGGCGGCCCCAACCGCAGCGACCCGACCAGCCGCTGGTTACTGGAACATGGAGACATAGTCGTCTGGGGTGGCGAGAGCCGGCTGCACTTCCACGGCGTCGCGCCGCTGGGCAAGAAGGCCAGTCACCCGCAGACAGGTGCGCTCAGGTACAACCTGACGTTCAGGAAGGTGCGCTGACAGTCGGACTGGTTGCTTCGTATGGCAGGACTCTTACGCCGGCTTTTGACACATGCAGGACTGTGGCCACTCAAGCGGTACCCAGGCGCACGGCAGCTACGTCATTGAGCGACCGTTCAAGCTCGCCCATGCCTATCGGCAACGTACCGCCAACAGCAGCGGATTGACGCCAACCTAGGCCGCGTCTAAAGGGCCTCGGCAATAACGCTGGGTCTCTCGCCATCGCGCTCGTGCAGGCCACCGCCAAGGGACTTGTAAAGCGCTACCCGGTTGGCAATGTCTGCACCACGCAGCTCCAGTAAGGCTTGCCGCGCTGCCTGCAACTGGCGCTGTGCGTCGAGCAGCTCCAGCCGGCCATCCAGACCTGCCCGGTAGCGCAGGTCAGACAAATGCAGACGGCGCTCCGCAGCCTTAACCGCGCGCAATTGCGCGTCGATCTGACGGTCGAAGCTTGCCGTTCCTGCCAGAGCATCAGCCACCTCGCGGAAGGCGACCTGAACCGCGCGCTCGTAGAATGCGACGGCCTCGGACTTGCGGATCTCCGCCAGACGCAGCTCAGCGCGCAGGCGCCCGCCCTGAAACAGCGGCTGCGAGATCTGCGGAGCAAAGCGCCAGACCTGAATTGCTGGATCAAACAGATCCTTGAGCGACGTGCTGGCATAGCCCAACGATGCAGTCAGCGAAATCTGCGGGAAGAACGCAGCCCGCGCCGCGCCGATATCCGCATTGGCGGCTACCAACACCTGCTCGGCCTGCCGCAGGTCCGGCCGGTTCAGCAAAAGGTCTGCTGGCAGCCCGGCCGGTAGACGGGCAATCACCGGTTGGCGCTCCAACGGCTGTGCCGGCGGCAGATCGGCAGGTAGCGAGCCGCCCAGTACAAGTTGCAGTGCGTTGTTGGCCAGAAGCAACCTGCGGCGCCCCGCTTCAAGCCCAGCGTCGGCCAGCGCCACCTGGCTCTCGGCCTGGGCCACATCCAGGCTGCTGCTCTGATCGGACTGTTTGAGCAGGCGTGCCAGATCCAATGACTGCTGCCAGTCCGCCAGAGTCTGTTCGGCCAGTTGTACCTGCTCGTCAGCCAAACGCTGGGCAAAGTACGCCTCGGCTACTGCGCCAACCAGCGTGATCTGTGCCGCGTCGCGCCCATGCTGGCTGGCAAGATAGCGTGCGAAGGCGGCATCGGAGAGCGAACGCACGCGACCGAACAGGTCCAGTTCAAAGGCGCTGAGGGCAACGTTCAAGCCGGTTTGCTGACTCACTGCGCCAGCACCGGAGCGACTGCCACCGCTATCGAGCGCGCGTTCTCGCGTGTGCGTGCCTTCCAGCCCAACCGCAGGCAGACGCGCGGCACCCGCTACAACCGTTTGGGCCTGTGCCGCCTGGACGTTAAGCGCGGCCAGGCGCAGGTCACGATTGTTCTCCAGCGCCAGTTCTATCAGGCGTTGCAGCCGCGGATCGCCGAACATCGCGCGCCAGCCAAGCGCGCTGGCCGGCGGCACTGAGGCAGCGGCCTGGTACTGCACCGGAAAATGCTCTGGCACCGGTGCAGGCGGCATCTGCAGATCAGGCTTTAGTGAACACGCCGAGAGACTCACAATCAGCGGCAAGATGAATAACAAACGCATCACGGATTCTCCCCGGTCGGTACCGCCGACCGCTGCGTACGCCAGGCGCTGAAGCGCTCCTGCGCACCGATGACGAAAACGAAAAAGACTGGAACAAAGAACACCGCCAACACCGTGCCGCTGAGCATGCCGCCAAACACACCGGTGCCGATAGCATGCTGGGTTTCTGCGCTCGCGCCACTGGCCAACATCAGTGGCACCACGCCCAATGTGAAGGCCAGCGAGGTCATCAGGATCGGGCGCAGGCGCAGGCGTGCCGCGGTTACGGCCGAATCGATCAGCGTATGCCCCTGACTACGCAACTGACGGGCAAATTCGACAATCAGGATGGCGTTTTTGGCCGACAACCCAATGATGGTGATCATCCCGACCTTGAAGAACACATCGTTCGGCATGCCACGCAGCATCACCGCGGCCACGGCGCCGAGTAGGCCAAGCGGCACGACCAGCATCACCGACAGCGGAATACTCCAGCTCTCGTAGAGTGCCGCCAGCACCAGGAAGACCACGAGTGTAGACAGCAGCATCAGCAGTGGAGCCTGCGCTGCGGACTGGCGCTCCTGCAAAGACTGCCCCGTCCAGGCCACCGCAAACCCATGCGGAAGCTGCGCTACCAGGCGTTCCATCTCAGCCATGGCCACCCCACTGGAGACTCCGGGAGCCGCCCCGCCGGAAATACGCACCGCGGAAAAGCCCTGAAAGCGCATCATCTGCTGCGGTGATTCACTCCACACTGGCGTCACCACTTCGCGTAGCGGCACCATGCCGCCGGTGGCATTGCGCACCCGCAGGCCGAGCACATCATCCAGCTGCATGCGCGCGGCAGCGTCTGCCTGGAGGATGACTTGCTGCATACGTCCGGCATTGGGGAAGTCGTTAACATACAGCGAGCCCATGGCCGCCGAGAGCGTACTGCTCACTGCGCTGAAAGACAGTCCCATCGCCTCCGCCTTCTGCCGATCAATCTCCAGTCGAATACTCTCGCCAGGCGGCAAACCATCGGGATACACATCGCTGACCAGGCTGCTCTGCGCGGCCAGTTCCAGCAGTTGCGCCTGAGCCTCCAGCAGCGCGGCCTCGCCACGATTGGCGCGATCCTGCAAGAACAAGGTGAAACCAGAAGACGTCCCCAACTCGTCAATGGCCGGCGGCATCAGGCTCATCACCGTCCCTTCAACGCTATCGGCCATGGCCTGTTGGGCGAGTTCTGCCTCTTCGGCAGCCGTTGCACCGTCACGCTGGTCCCAGTCCTTGAGCATGGTAAACGCCATCGCGGCGTTAGGGCCGGACCCTGCAAAACTAAAGCCCAGTACCACCATATTGGCATCCAGCGCCGGTCGCGAGGCGACGTGGGCTTCAAATGTCTTGACCACTTCCAGCGTACGTTCGCTGGTGGCACCGGTGGGCAGCTGGATGGACGTCATGAAATAGCCCTGATCCTCCTCGGGCAGAAAGGACGACGGCAACTGTTGCGCGGCGATAACCAGGACCGCGCAGAGCACCGCGAACGCCACCATCATCCGCCCGCTACGCCCGACCAACCGTGCTACTCGCGTGCCGTAACGTTCCGTGAGGCGCTCGAAGCCCCGGTTGAATGCACCGAAAAAGCCGCGTTTGTGGTGATGGTCGGCACTAATCGGACGCAACAGCGTGGCGCATAGCGCCGGCGTCAGAGTCAGGGCAAGGAAGGCGGAGAACAGGATCGATACCGCCATCGACAGGGTGAACTGTTGATAAATCACCCCGACCGAGCCGCTGCCAAAGGCCATGGGGATAAACACAGCGGTCAACACCAGAGTAATACCGATGATCGCGCCGGTGATTTCCTGCATCGCCCGGCGGGTTGCTTCCTTCGGCGACAAGCCGTGCTTGGCCATCAGCCGCTCGACGTTCTCGACCACCACGATAGCGTCATCAACAATGATGCCGATCGCCAGCACCATGCCGAACATGGTCAGCGAATTGATCGAGAACCCGGCCAGCAACATCACTGCAAAGGTACCCAGCAGCGCGATGGGCGCGACGATGGCCGGGATCAAGGTGTAGCGTATGTTCTGCAGGAACAGAAACATCACCAGAAACACCAGCGCCATGGCCTCGAACAAGGTGTAGATCACCTTTTCGATCGACACTTTGACGAAGGGCGCCGTATCGAACGGCACCGAATAGGTCATACCCGCGGGGATGCTGGGCGCCAGCTCAGCCAAGCGCTCGCGCACCTTTGCCGCGGTGCGTACCGCATTGGCTCCAGGCGAGAGCTGAATCGCAGCACTGGTAGCCGCCACGCCGTTCTCGCGGTTGGAAAAGCCATAGGACTGAGCGCCTAGTTCGACTCGGGCAACATCACCGAGAGTAACCCTTGCACCGTCGGCACTGGCGCGTAGGACGATGGCAGCGAACTCCTCGGGCGTGGTCAATTGGCCCTGCACCGTCAACGGCACGGTCAGACGCTGGCCCGGCAGCGCGGGTTCGTCGCCAATCCGGCCCGGGGCAATCTGCGCATTCTGCTGCTCGATGGCCTGAGCCAGCTCGTTCATGGTCAGCCCGAACGCAGTGAGCTTGTTGGGATCGACCCACACGCGCATGGCCTGCTCAGCACCGAACATTTGCACCCGCCCTACCCCGTCAATACGGCGCAGCTCCTCAACAAGGTTGCGTGCGAAGTAGTCATTCAGCGCAACTTCATTGAACTGGCCATTGGGCGACGTCATGCCGACAATCATCAGGAAGCTCGAGGAAGCCGACTCCACCTGCAGGCCATTTTGCCGCACCGCCTGCGGCAGCCGCGGCTCAACCGCCTTGATGCGGTTCTGCACATCCACCTGGGCCAGCTCGGGATCAGTCCCTGGCTTGAAGGTGGCTGTAATCTGCGCGCTACCCGAGGTGTCTGCCGAGGATTCGAAATAGAGCAGGTTCTTCACCCCGGACAGCTCACGCTCGACCAGGCTAATTACCGAGTCGTTAAGCGTCTGCGGCGTCGCACCAGGGTAGGAGGCATAGAGGCTTACCGAAGGTGGCGCAACCGACGGATAGCGGGCAATTGGCAACTGCGGGATGGCAATAACGCCGATCAGCACGATAAACAGCGCGATAACCCAGGCGAATACCGGGCGGTTGATAAAAAACTGGGGCATTTGGAATTCTCCGGGCTCAGTGCGCTGCGGCACTGTGCGGTGCGCTGTTCACAGCAGGCTGCCAAGGGCGTACGGCGACGTCAGCTGCCGGGCTCAAGCGCTCGATACCTTCGATTACTACCTGTTGGCCGACGCTGAGACCCGAGATCACGCGATACCGGCCCTCGACCAACTCACCGACCTCAACCGGCACCTGCTGCACCTGCCCCTGAGAATCCACCACCCACACACTGGCCTGGCCAGCGATGCGCATCACCGCCTGCTGGGGCACGCTAAGGGCGTTGGCATACTGCGCACGCGGCACCCGCGCCTGCACGTACAGGCCTGGCAGCAGGCGACGCTGCGGGTTGTCGACCAGGACGCGCAGCAGCACGTCGCCAGTGCCGGCATCCACTTCAACGCCGGAGAACAGAATGCGGCCGTGCATACCGAGCGGTTTGCCGTCGCTACCAAGCACCTCGACCACCATCTCCGGTGCCGCCGAGCTGGCTTGCCGGCGCAGCACCTCAAGAACCGAGGCCGACTGGCGAACATCCACATAGACCTGGTCGATCTGCTGAATCAGCGCCATGGGCGCGGCGTCGGTCGGCGAAACCAGCGCCCCCTCACTGACCAGAGCCTGATCGATACGCCCAGCAATCGGCGCCTCAACACTGGCGAACGCCAGGTCAAGCTTGCGCCGAGCCAGCGTCGCTCTGGCCTGCGCCACATCGGCAGCAGCCTGGTCGCGCTGAGCCACCGCATCGTCATACAACTGACGGCTGATCGCCTCGGCTTCCATCAAGGGCGCAAGGCGGCGGGTCTGCAGACTGGCACGGGCAAGCACCGCTTCGGCGCGCTGCAAGGCGGCCGCCGCACTGTCGACCTCGGCTTTAAAGGGGGCCGGGTTGATCTGGAACAGCGTCGTGCCCGCGTCAATTTCCGCGCCCTGCTCAAACAGCCGGCGCTGCACAATGCCGCCGACCTGCGCACGAATCTCGGCGCTGCGCACGGCGGCTATTCGTGCCGGTAACACCTCGCTGACCGACATCGCGTGCGGCTCCAGGGTCATCACCGATACCTGCACCGGCTCGGGCACCGGCTCCTCCTGCGCGGGCGCGTCACAACCAACAAGCCCCAATACGGCGAGCCCTGCCAGCAGAAAACCGAGACGCCGCCGTTTGATCCCCATAACCATCCCCCTTCACTGAATACTTGAGCCCCGAGCAGATAGCATCCGAGGCTGACCCAGGTGCATTCTGATGGTGCTCTGTTGCGAATGATTCGAGGCTGTGTGGAGATGGTGTGGAGGGAGCGATATACTTTCGCCTCTTTGCTTGCGAGCCTGACCATGTCTGATCTGATCGAGAGCGTACGCCCTGATGCCCTGCCGCCAGCACTGGTATTGATTGCAGAGGACGAAGCCGAGATCGCCGACATCCTCGCGGCCTACCTGCAGCGCAGCGGGCTGCGCACCCAGCACGCCACAGACGGTCATGAAGCGCTGGCCATGCACCGCGCACTCAAGCCCGACCTGGTATTACTGGATGTCCAGATGCCACGTGCAGACGGCTGGAAAGTCCTCAGCGAAATCCGCTCCAGTTCCGACACGCCCGTCATCATGCTCACCGCACTCGACCAGGACATCGACAAGCTCATGGGCCTGCGGCTGGGCGCTGATGACTATGTGGGCAAGCCCTTCAACCCGGCCGAGGTCGTGGCGCGGGTTGAGGCCGTATTGCGGCGCACCCGCTCAAGGCCCCCCGCCGCCACGCAAATGCTGCGTGTCGGTGCGTTTCAGGTCGATCTGGAAAACCACGAGGCAAGCGTGCAGCGTGATGGCAAGCAGCACGCGCTTGAACTGACCCTGACCGAGTTCAAGCTGCTTGTCTACCTGATGCGTGCGCCCAAACGGGCGTTCAGTCGCGCTGAGCTGCTGGTCAACTGTCTACCCGAGGGTGACACCCAGGAGCGTACTGTAGACAGTCACATCAGCAAGCTGCGTAAAAAGCTCGAAGCGCTCGGCATTCAGGGCGTACCCGCGAGCGTCTGGGGCGTGGGCTATCGCTTTGGTAACGAGCCATGAAGCCGGCACCGGGCCTGCGTCGGCAGATAATCCAGTCCCTCGCCATTATGGCCCTGGGCATCATCGTGATAGCCGTGTTCGGCTCGTATGTGTTTTACGCGATCGCCGTCACCTATCTGCCGGGCAGCATCTCTGAAACCTTTGTGCCCTCGCAGGTGGAGATGATCTGGATCGGCTGCACCATCATTGCCGCCCTGAGCATGGCTGTGTTCGTCGCAATCCGCCTGTCTCGTCGCTTGATCACCCCGCTCAACTCGGTAGCGCACAGCCTGCGCGAAGTTGCCCAAGGCAAACTCGATGCCCGCGCCTCGCTTGACGACCAAACCATGGGTGAGACAGCGCAACTGGTACGCGACTTCAATACCATGGCCGAGCGCCTGCAACAGATGACCCGCGAGCGCGAGTTCTGGAGCGCCGCCATTGCCCATGAGCTGCGCACGCCAGTCACCATTCTGCGCGGCCGGTTGCAGGGCCTGGCAGAGGGCGTATTCACACCCAGTGGCGAGATTTTTGAGGGATTGCTGCGTCAGGTGGAAGGGCTCAGTCGCCTGATCGAAGACCTGCGCGTGCTAAGCCTGAATGAAAATGGCCACCTGGATATCCAAAAGGTATCGGTCAGGCTGGCGGAGGAGCTCACCCCGGTGCTTCAAGCGTATACCGCGCCGCTTATCGCAAAAGGGTTTCAGCTGCACAGTGAACTGGATGCGACTCTGCAGGTGGAATGCGATCCGGTGCGCATCCGGCAGGCGCTGATGGGCCTGCTGGAAAACGCCCTGCAGCACGCCAACCCCGGCAACCTGCGGGTCAGGCTCAGTCAGGCAGACGGCCTGTGCCAGTTGAGTGTGCAAGACGAAGGCCCCGGCATAGACAGCACCCTGACCGACGCCATATTCGAGGCCTTTCGCCGCGGCGACCCCTCGCGCTCACGCAAAAGCGGCGGCAGCGGACTCGGGCTCGCGGTGGTCAAGGCCATCGCGCAAGCACACGGCGGTAATGCAGTATGCCTACCCCGTGGCGAGGGAAGTGTGTTCCTCATGGCTTGGCCGAGCGGCACGCAGACCGCGGAAAGATAACGAGCGCCCGCTACAGTTCTGCCTAGCCGATACTGGCCTCTTAAGCACGCATCTTTCGCCTAGAACCGGACGACCGGAATGCGCCATCAAGAGGACCCAAGGCGCGAATGCAAAAGTTCCTGCCGTACAGAGAGCGCCTCGTTCAAGATGGAATCCCGACACCGAGGTGCCGCACAGTTCTCTAGGTGGCGATACCAAAGCGCTTCAGCCGCGATGCCAGGGTGGTTGGCTTGAGGCCCAGCAGGGCTGCGGCACCATCCTTGCCAAAGATCTTGCCGCCACAGGCGGCCAATGCGGCGTTGAGGTTGTCTTTCTCCAACGCGCGCAGTTGCTCCTCGGTAAGAATGCCACTGACCTGCGGCGAACCGGCTTCCGCGGGCCGCACGGTGTCAGATTGGCCAACCGGCATATCGATCAGCAAATCCGGCCCTTTGCTGGTGATCAATGCGCGCTCGATGACGTTCTGCAGCTCGCGGATATTGCCCGGCCAACTGTAGCTTTGCATGCGTTCGACGTCGGCCTTGCGTAACCGTGCCGGCGGTCGGCCGAGCCGCGAGCAGATCTGCTTAACGAAGTGGCTGGCCAGCAGCGGGATATCCTCCGGACGCTCGCGCAATGCGGGTGACAGGATCGGGAAGACGTTGAGTCGAAAGTACAGATCTTCGCGGAAGCGCTTGGCCTTCACCTCGGCCAGCAGGTCGCGATTGGTTGCGGTGATGATCCGCACATCAACCTTGCGCGTGCGCTCTTCACCAACCCGCTCGAACTGCCCCTCCTGCAGTACGCGCAGCAACTTGCTTTGCAACTCCAGGGGAATCTCGCCGATTTCGTCGAGAAACAAGGTGCCACCATCAGCCAACTCAAAGCGGCCGACCCGGTCACGCATGGCGCCAGTAAACGCACCTTTGACGTGCCCAAAGAACTCGCTTTCAAACAACTCGGCGGGGATGGCCGCACAGTTGACCCGGATCAGCGGGTTGTCGCTGCGACGGCTGGACTGATGAATGGCGCGAGCGATCAACTCCTTGCCGGTGCCCGATTCACCGTGGATCAGCACACTGGCATCGGTGGGCCCGACCACGTCAATCTGTTTGACGATGGTCAGTATCGGGTCGCTCTGCCCGACGATCTCGCGGAAATGATGTTCGATCAGAATCTCTTCCTGCAGGTAGGCATTCTGTTGTTCGAGCCGCTGCTTCAGTTCACGCAACTCGTCCATGGCGCTCTGCAGGCGCTGCTGGGTCATTTGCCTTTCGGTAATGTCCCGGAATACCACCACCGACCCGATGATGGAGCCACCCGAGATCACCGGCGTACTGGTGAACTCCACCGGAAACATGCTGCCATCGCGGCGCCAGAACACTTCCTGCTGCCCTTCATGTACCAGGCCGTCGTGCACCGCCTTGTAGATGGGGCAATCCTCCACCGGGTAATGGCTGCCATCGGCATGGCTGTGGTGATGAATTCGATGGATGTTCTTGCCGATCATTTGGTCGACTTCCCAACCAAGCATGCGGGCCGCTGCCGGGTTTACGTAGGTAGCCAAGCCTTCACTGTCGATACTGTAAATACCGTCACCCACCGCGCTCAGCAGTAGCTGGTTCTCCCGCTCGCTCTCCTCAAACAGCGACAGTATGTTCTGCCACTCGATCAGCCCGCCGCGCATGGTGCGTTCAACATTGGCCTGGTTCTGGCGGTAACGCTCTTCATCCCGCTCGCGCAGAACCAGTATCAGATAGACCACGCCCTTGAGCTTGAGTGTTGAGGCCGACATCTCAAGTTCGATCCGCTCACCGTCGCGACGCGCGCAGGTCAGGGAGTCGGTCCAGCCCGTGCCTTCTTCCAGTACCGCCTGGGTGAAGACAATCAGCTCTGGCAGTGCATGGCCAAACAGCTTGGTAACGGTTAGCTCGAGAATTTCATGTCGTGGATAGCCCAGCAACTTGCAGGCGGCAATATTGATGTCGACAAAGCGGTTACCTACAGGATCAAACTGCACGATGCCTGCGTTGCAATGCTCAAACACCAGATGCCGCGACGGATAGGCCATGCCAGACCAGCCGGATAAATAATCGACATCTTCCAAACTCATGGCTACGACCTTTCGTGGTTGCTGCTACGCGATTTCGTAGTTATACGACATGTCGTAGGCCAACAACAGGCTCAGTTTCGCCATTAAAAACCGTGTCAGATCAATAACTCTTTTTAAGTCAAAAGCTTGCGAAAGAATATGCGGCTCTGGCACAGCCGTTGCTCTAGTCAGGTTAACCGCAGTCACTCACTGCGTCGTTAACCCAACTGGAGAATCAGAATGCCTACAGTCGAAACGCCCCACTACAAAGACGGTGACTTTCTCGTCAATTACGAAGAAAAGGTTTTCGAGGACGTCAAAGCCGAGCCCGGCGAAAAAGCCTTGTTGACCTTCCACACCATTGCCTTTGAAGGCTCCATCGGCCTGGTCAATATGCTTCAGGCCAAGCGCTTGTTGCGCAAAGGCTTCGAAACCAAAGTCCTTCTGTATGGCCCGGGCGTGCAGCTGGGTGTGCAACGCGGCTTCCCGACACTGGGCGCCGAGGCGTTCCCGGGGCACCTGGCAGTCAACAATCAGATCAAGGCATTCATGGAGGAAGGCGGCGAAGTTTATGCCTGCCGCTTTGCCTTGCAAGCCCTGTATGGCCAGACCGAGAAAGCCCTGATCGAAGGCATCCGTCCGATCAACCCATTGGACGTTATGGACCTGCGCCTGCTGATGCGTCGCGAAGGCGCATTGATCATCGATACCTGGACCGCCTGAACCCCATCCCTCCCGCCATCGGGAGGGAGCTTCATTGTTTTCGTTTTCCACCGGAGGATCCGGTATGACAATCATCAAAGCCGCTGCCGTCCAGCTCAGTCCTGTGCTCTACAGCCGTGAGGGCACAGTGGACAAGGTCTGCCGGACCATCGCCGAGCTGGGCCAACAAGGGGTTCAGTTTGCGGTCTTTCCCGAGACAGTTGTGCCCTACTACCCCTATTTTTCCTATGTGCAGCCTCCCTTCAAGATGGGCAAGGAGCACCTCAAGCTGCTTGACGAATCCGTAGTGGTGCCTTCGGCAACCACGGCAGCTATCGGTGAAGCCTGCCGCCGCGCAGGCATGGTGGTGAGTATCGGCGTCAATGAACGTGACGGCGGCACCATCTACAACACTCAGTTGCTGTTCGATGCCGACGGCACCCTGCTGCAACATCGACGCAAGATAACCCCCACCTACCATGAGCGGATGATCTGGGGCCAAGGCGACGGTTCAGGACTGCGAGCGGTAGACAGCCAGGTTGGTCGTATCGGCTCACTGGCCTGCTGGGAGCACTACAACCCACTGGCGCGTTATGCCCTGATGGCCGATGGCGAACAGATTCATGCCGCGATGTTTCCCGGCTCGCTGGTCGGCCCCATTTTCGCCGAGCAGATGGAAGTGACGATACGCCACCACGCGCTGGAATCCGGCTGTTTTGTGGTCAACGCAACAGCCTGGCTGGACCCCGAGCAGCAGCAACAGATCGTTGCCGACACCGGCTGTGATGTTGCACAGATCAGTCATGGCTGCTTCAGCGCCATCGTTAGTCCCGAAGGCAAATTGCTCGGTGAGCCGCTGCGCAGCGGCGAAGGTGCAGTTATCGCCGACCTGGACCTGACACTGATCGACAAACGCAAACGCATGATGGATTCGGTCGGGCACTACAGCCGTCCTGAGTTGCTCAGCCTGCTGATCGACCGGCGGCCCGCCCCCCACCTGCACGAGCGCGATGCCGAGCCCCAGAGCAGCAGCTCGATCATGACTGAGGAGCCTGACTATGCAAGCCTCTGAACTGGCCTCCAATCAACTGATCGTCACCGATCTGCTCAGTGAGCTGCAGTGCCACGGCGTGCGCTGGCAGGACGCCACCGGGCTGTCGCGTCAAGGCGGTGCCGGGCCGTCGGATCACAAGGCACTGAGCGTCGGCGAACACACCTCGATGATCCCGATTCTCAATCGGGCTTCGCTGGACTCCCCCTACCTGGCCCGGCCATCAGCCAACGGCGGCGAGGCAGAGATCCTGCGCGATGGCCGCGTGGTCGGTCAGGTCAGCATCCCCGGCGTGCCCAATTTCTATGCGCTGTCCACTGCCGATGGCACGCCGTACTGGAAGATCGCCACCCTGCACAGCAAGGATGTACTGGCGACCACCATCTTGCAGCACTGCATCCGCATGAACGACGCCGCCAGCGCCTGCCAGTTCTGCGCCATCAACCAGTCGCTAAAAAACGACAAAACCATCGCCCGAAAGCGCCCGGCGCAGCTGGCTGAAGTCGCCAAAGCCGCGGTTGAGCTGGACGGGGTCAAACACATGGTGATGACCACCGGCACCCCGCAAACCTCCGATCGCGGCGCAGCCATCCTCTGTGAGTCGGCGGCCGCCGTGACCGCAGCGGTCGATCTGCCGATCCAGGCCCAATGCGAGCCGCCGGATGACGACCGCTGGTTCCAGCGCCTGAAGGACAGCGGCGTGGTATCGCTGGGTATGCATCTGGAAGCGGTAAGCGACCCGGTACGCGCGCGCATCATGCCGGGCAAGGCCGAGGTTCCGCTCACACGCTACTTCTCCGCCTTCAAGGCCGCCGTCGAGGTGTTTGGCCGGGGCCAGGTGAGCACCTACATCCTCGCCGGGCTAGGCGATTCGGAAGAGGCCATCGTCGAGATGAGCGAGTTACTCGCAGCCATGGGCGTGTATCCCTTCGTGGTGCCGTTTGTACCAATTGACGGCACGCCCCTGGCCAACCATCCGAAACCCGACAACGCCATGATGCAGCGCTTGTACCCGCAGATTGGCGCAAGCCTGCAGCGTCACGGCTTGCATTCAGATGACATCAAGGCCGGCTGCGCCAAGTGTGGCGCGTGCTCGGCACTGAAACGACACGAGTGAGGATCCGCGCATGGCCGAGCATCTCTTTGCATTGACCGACGACAGCTTCCCGGACTTTCGCGCCGACGATGTACTGGTCAAGCCTGCCAGTGAGGCCTGGGAAAAAGCCGAGTACTTTGCGCTGCGCCGCCGCGTGTTTTCCGAGGAGCAGCAATTACTGCATCAGGACAAGGACGAGCACGACTTTCAGGCCATCCCCATCGTCGCATTGGCCTGCCAGTGCGGCATGCCCAACGCCGTTGTCGGCGCCGTGCGTATCTACCAGCCGCAACCGGGTCTCTGGTATGGCGGCCGGCTCTGTGTCGCCGCCGACTACCGCCGCCACAGCATGATTGGCACAGCCTTGATCAACGAGGCCGTGTCGCGCGCCCGGGACATCGGCTGCGAGCGCTTCCTGGCCACTGTTCAGCAGTCCAATGAAGACTATTTTCAGCGCCTGCATTGGCGCACGCTTGAGCACATCGAGCTGCATGGCCAACCGCATGCAGTGATGCAGGTTGAATTGCAGCACTACCCTTTCATGCCGCGAGAAATCTCGCTGCTGCCTCTGCGGGCGCGCCGCCATGGGTAAGCCGATGCGGATCCCTGCCAAGCACAGCCTGGATGCCCTGCTCGATGCACTGCGCGAGACCCCGGCCATGCACTCGAAGGCTTCAATTCAGCGGCCGGCCACGGCGCTGAGCCAATCCCGGCCACAGGATCGGGATGCGCTCTACGCCCTGCCGGGGGATGATACCGCCGCCATCCGCTGCGGCGACCACTACCAGTTGCTGGCAATTGAAGGAATGATTCCGCGCTTTGTCGAGCAGGCACCGTGGTTCGCTGGCTGGTCGGCGGTGATGGCCAATGTCAGCGACATCGCCGCCATGGGCGGACGCGCCACCGCCGTAGTCAACGCTTACTGGCATCACGACCCCACCTGCGCAGACCAGGTCCTTGCTGGTATTCGCGAAGCCTGCCGGGCTTACGGCCTGATACTGGCCGGCGGTCATACCAGCCAGGCAACCGGCAACCCCGCCGCGCTGGCCGTAGCCATTACCGGCATGGCTACCCACCTGCTATCCACATTGCATGTAGCACCCGGACAGGTTCTGGCACTGGCGGTCGACCTGAATGGCCAATGGCATGCCGAAACGCCCTACTGGAAAGCCTTCGAGCAAGTACCTGCCGAACTGCTGCGCCGCAAGCTGGAGGTGCTGCCAACACTGGCAGAAGCTGGCCTTCTGCAAGCAGCCAAGGACATCAGCAATGCTGGTCTGCTCGGCACCCTGCTGATGCTCCTGGAGCCAACCGGCTGCGGCGCAGAGATCGACCTTGATCAGCTACCCCGTCCGGCTGACGGCGATCTGCTGCGCTGGCTGCAGGCGTTTCCCAGCTTCGGCTTTCTGCTCAGTTTGAACGCCGATGACTGGGACTCGGTACAGGCCGCTTTTACCGCAGAGGGTATTAGCTGTGCGCGCATCGGCAGCATCAATGCCAGCGCCCGTCTGGACGTATGCCAGGCCGATCATGTTTCGACCTTCTGGGATCTGGCCAGCACACCTTTTACCGGATTCACCTATCCAAGACAGGAGCCCTGACATGCCCGCCGTCACCTTCACGGTTCGCTGGCCTGATGGCCAGGAGACCGTTGCCTACTCACCCTCAACGGTGATTCATCAGCACCTTGAGCACAACGCTTCCTACCCAATGGAGGAGTTCCTGCAACGTGCCGAAACTGCGCTGGATGCGGCGTCCGAGCGCGTGCGCGAGCTCAAGGGTTTTTATTGCAGCGCGGCGATGGACACGCTCAGCCAGCTGCGCCACGCCTCCAGATCATTCAGCCAAGGTGAAGTGCACGTCCGCTTCACGCAAACGCTCTGAGCCAACCCCCAATTCACAGGACCCCAACATGACTTCAACAACCAAAACCCCACACCACAGCGTCATCATCATTGGTGGCGGTCAGGCTGGCCTGTCGGCCAGCTACTACCTGCAGCAACAGGGTGTTGACCATCTGCTGCTGGAAAAGAGCGCTCTCACCAACGCCTGGCGGACCCAACGCTGGGACGCCTTCTGCCTGGTGACCCCCAACTGGCAATGCCAGCTGCCTGGCTACCCGTACGCAGGCGACGACCCGCACGGATTCATGAAAAAAGACGAGATCATTGCCTACCTTGATGGCTTTATCGAGATGGTCAACGCGCCCTGCCGAACCGGGGTCACGGTGCAACAGGTCAAGCCACGCGCCCAGGGTGGCTATCTGGTGCGGACCAGCGATGGCGAGTTCACAGCCGATCAGGTGATCGTTGCTTCCGGTGGCTATCAGGTACCGATCATCCCGCGTCTGGCCGAGCGCGTACCGGCGGAGATTAAACAGATCCACTCCGAACAGTACCGCAACGCGGATCTGCTACCCGAAGGCAACGTGCTGGTGGTGGGCTCCGGGCAGTCAGGTGCACAGATAGCTGAAGACCTGCACCTTGCCGGTCGCAAGGTGTTTCTGGCCGTCGGCGATGCGCCGCGCTGCGCCCGCTTCTACCGGGGCAGAGATGTGGTCGATTGGCTGGACGAAATGAAGTACTACGACATCAGCGTAGACAAGCATCCGCTGCGTGAGGGTGTACGCGACAACACCAACCATTACCTGACAGGCCGCGACGGCGGGCGCGATATCGACCTGCGCCGTTTCGCTACCGAAGGCATGGAGCTGTTTGGTTTGCTGACTGGACTGGAGGGCAGCACCCTGCAGTTCGCGCCCGACTTGGCCAGCAAACTGGACGCGGCAGATGCGGTGTACGAACGCATCAATCGCAGCATCGACAAATACATCGAGGAAAATGCAATCGACGCGCCCGCCGGCACGCACTACCAGCCGGTCTGGCAGCCAGAGGCAGAGCGCGAGCAACTGGATCTGAGAACCGCAGGTATAACCAGCATCATCTGGTGCATCGGCTTCGCGCCTGATTTTCGCTACGTGGAGGCCAGCGTATTCGACGGCCACGGCCACCCGGTACACCACCGCGGCGTCACCGCCCAGCCTGGCCTGTACTTCCTCGGCCTACCCTGGCTGCACACTTGGGGGTCTGGACGCTTCAGCGGCATAGCAAGAGATGCCGAATACTTGGCAGAGCAGATCGTCTCAACAGCGCGCCTGGCTAAGGCAGGATAATTCAGCACGAAAAATGGGGCTGACACAGGCAGCCCCATCAAACACTCTGGAATCAACAGCAGGCCTGGTTGAAAAGGACCATAGCCGCAAAGGCTATGCACTCCGAATCCGCCTGAATGGCATAGCTTGCCTGATGATGGCTTAATCGCCAGATGGAGCAACAACCGCCCACCCCAACTCGCCTCGGGTGATCGACAGCAACTGCTCCTGGAGCAGCTCAGCTGCGGTCGTCGGCAACCTTACCTGCAAGCACACGGCTTGGCCGTGACTGACCGCCAGCAGCTCACCACCCAGCTCAGCAATCAGATTACGGGCGACACCTTCGTGGGCGTAGGCCAATTCGCAATCAAGCGTCATGCTGGGAATGTGTTCGATTTTTTCCGCCTGCAGCAGTGCCTGAGCGACTGCATCGGTGTAGGCGCGTACCAGGCCGCCGGCGCCGAGTTTTACCCCGCCGAAATAGCGCACCACGGTCGCAAGCACACCGTCCAAATCCTGGTGGCGCAATACATCCAGCATTGGCCGGCCTGCGGTGCCGGACGGCTCACCGTCGTCTACTGCTGCGCTGTGGCCGCCCGCCAACAGTGCCCAGCACACGTGAGCGCAGCCCGGATGCTGCAGACGCAGCTCATTGACGCGCGCTTGGGCGGCGGCACGGTCGGCAATGGGTTCGACGCAGGCCAGAAAGCGGCTTTTGCGGACTTCCAGCGTACTGGTAACGGGATGGGCAAGACTAAACATGGCGCTAGGATAACCCGACGCTGGCGGTGCATACAGCGGCCGACCGCATCAGGCGGCGCCATCACGTCAGAACTGATACGAGAAAACCAGGCGCCCTTCCCATACATCAAGCCCGTGTTGCCCGATGCTCAGATACCCCAGATTGCCATCAATTCTGGTCGCAGGGCTCGGTGAAGCCTGCAACCCGAGTCGCAGAGCGCCGCGCCAGCGCGGCGCGTCTTCGATCAGCTTGCCGATGAGGCCGTCACCGTCGTAAGGCTGCTGAAACTCGTTGATAACGCTGAGCTCCGCATAGGGAAACCAGTCGCCGCCGCGCCGGTCACGATAGCCGCGGATCACGCGCAATCCGCCTTCTGCAGAACCGTAACTGAGATGCTGTCGTTTGATCGAAAGACTGATGGGCTGGCCGTAAATCACACCTTTCATCTGGTGCCCTTCGTTCTGGTACTGGCTGTAGCTCAGCGCAAACTCCGGAACCAGAATAAACTCGTTCACCACGTACTGCCCCGAGGCATTAACCCTGAGCGAGTGGCGCTCGGTGTCGTATCGCGCTCGCAAAACGGCCAAGCGGTTGTCGTTACTCAGTCGACCGTAGGTGTAAGCCGCGTCCATGGTCCAGTGGGGAGAAAGCCGATAGGCCAGATACGGCCCAAAACTGATGCCGTCTGAGTCGACCTCCCAATCACCACCAAAGGCATCCGAACCGGTGTGTTCCACAAACGCCAACGCACCGACCGCGAGATCTGAAGCGACCCGGTAATCACCGCCGAGCATGATGTAACCCGAATAGCCATCCAGATCCGAGCCGCCGCGGCGATCAGTCACGGAGAGCAATCGATTGTCTGCCCAAAAATTCCATTTCGGTGCTTGCAGGAAGCGACGTTTATAAGCATCGTTCAGCCCCTCGCCTTCCAGCTCGCCACCGTCCAGCGCCGGCAACGGAGGCAGCTCCCGCATAGGCACTACCGGCATGATGGGGTCGGGCGGAAGCGTTCCAATCGGGGGACGCACGGCAACAGGAACCTCTGGTGTGATGGTCTCGGGTGGCACGATTCCGATGGGCGGCCTTACTCCGACCGGCACTTCAGGTGTGATAGGTTCTGGAGGAAGTACGCCGATGGGCGGCTTGGATGCGACAGGTACTTCAGGCGTTATCGTCACTGGCGGCAGTGTGCCGATTGGCGGTATCACCCCCACCGGAACCTCCGGCGTGATGGTCTCGGGTGGCAGCACGCCGATGGGCGGCTTGGAAGCGACAGGTACTTCAGGCGTTATCGTCGCTGGCGGCAGTGTGCCGATAGGCGGCCTCACCCCAATCGGCTGTTCAGGCGTGATGAGATCCGGTGGCAATTTGCCGATGGGAAACTCGGGATGGACGTTTAGCGCTGGCGGAAAGATGATGCCGCCTTTCTGCGTGCCACGATCGAGGACACACGGGACGCCAGTCACATCCAGCAGGGTGTGCAGCGGCCCGGAACCATTAGATACAACCGGCGAGAGCGACAGATGCAAACCAGATCGGCTGCGCGTCCAACTATCGACCACGTTGTTGCCGGGCGCCTCCAGGTCAAAAGCGCCGGACCCGGTGCCAGAGAGCCACACTGATTGCGACAGATCAGCGGTTTTGCCCAGAAAGATCAACCGTCCCGTCGTGGAACACTTAGCGGCGTGAGCCGGTAGGGTTATCGGTGCCAGGAAGACGCCCAACAACAACGCGCCAAACCAGTGCTGGCGACAGGTTCTTCGAATCAACCCCAGACTCCTTTTACTTCTTTGCGGATCGCACAAGCTGACTCGTCCTTTCTCGCTCAATCGACGAGCTGAACGTAGCTGCTTGTTATGGTCTGGCGTAAGTCTAGATAACAAATCCGCCCTGCGCGCAGCAGCAACTGTTCAGACGCTCATAAAAAAACCGGGCACAAGGCCCGGTTTTTTTCACGCTCACCAGATCAGAAACAATCCAGCGGCATATCCAGCGTGGTGCGATCAGCGTCACGCAGCACGTCGGCTAGTGCCAGCGGCTTGGGCAACTCGTAGCGCAGGAAGTACTCGCAGGCGTTGAGCTTGCCTTGATAGAAGCTCGCCGGACGCTCGCCAGCGCTCTGCAGACCGCGCAGTGCGGCCTGTGCCTGACGCAGCCAGAGCCAGCCAACGACCAGATGGCCGAAGCACTCCATGTACAGGTAGGCGTTGGCCAGGGCACGATCCGGATCGCTCTTCTTCATTGCCTGCAGCGCTTCGGTGACGCCTTCAACGGTGTTCAGCGCGTTGCTGAGCAGCTCGGCATTCGCCTTCAACTCGGCGACGTTGGCGCATTCGCTGAGGGTCGCGCGGATGCGGGTCAGCAGGCTCTGGTAGAAACGACCACCGGCCATGCTCACCTTGCGGCCCAGCAAATCCTGCCCCTGAATGCCGTGGGTACCTTCGTGGATCGGGTTCAGGCGGTTGTCGCGGTAGAACTGCTCGACCGGGTATTCACGGGTGTAGCCGTAGCCACCGTGCACCTGAATCGCCAGGCTGTTGGCTTCCAGACAGAACTGCGACGGCCAGGACTTGACGATCGGCGTGAGCAGATCGAGCAAACCAGCCGCCTCTTCACGCACTGCCGCATCCGGCGCGTGCTTCTTCTCGTCGACCAGAGTCGAAGAGAACAGACACAGCGACAGACCACCTTCCACGAAGGCTTTCTGCGCCAGCAGCAAGCGACGAATATCAGCGTGCTGAACCAGCGGGATCATCGGCGTAGTCGGATCACGCTCGGCCTGACCACGGCCCTGAGTACGCTCACGGGCGTATTCCAGCGCGTGCAGGTAACCGGTGTAACCCAGCATGACCGAACCCAGGCCAACGCCGATGCGCGCCTCGTTCATCATGTGGAACATGCCGGCCAGACCGTTGTGCGGCTCGCCGACCAGATAACCGACCGCGCCGCCCTTCTCACCGAAGTTGAGCATGGTGGAGGTGGTGCCGCGGTAGCCCATCTTGTGAATCAGGCCAGCCAGTTGAACATCGTTGCGCTCGCCGAGGCTGCCGTCGTCGTTAACCAGGAACTTGGGCACGATGAACAGCGAGATGCCCTTGGCGCCGGGCGGCGCATCAGGCAGCTTGGCCAGTACCAGGTGAACGATGTTTTCGCTCAGCTCGTGATCACCGGCGGAGATGAAGATCTTGTTGCCGCTGATGCGGTAGGTGCCGTCATCCTGCGGAATGGCGCGGGACTTGATATCACCCAGCGAGGAACCGGCGTGCGGCTCGGTCAGGCACATAGTGCCGAAGAAGCGACCAGCCATCATCGGTTCGGCATAGCGCTGCTTCTGCTCGTCGGTGCCGTGGGCCATGATCAGGTTGCAGGCGGCGATGGTCAGACCGGCGTACGCCTGAGTGCTGACGTTGGCGCCCTTGATCAGACCGATACAGGTCTGAGAAACAGCCGCCGGCAGCTGCATGCCACCGCGCTCGTAGTCCTGCGATGCAGCCATCAGGCCGGTGTCGCGCAGCACTGCCAAGGCCTCGGAGACTTCCGGACGAATAACGACCTTGCCGTTCTCGAAGCGCGGCTCTTCTTCGTCACACAGGCGGTTGTGCGGTGCGAAGGTTTCGCTCGCGACTTTCAGCGCCAGCTCGATGGCGGCATCAAAGGTATCGCGGCTGTGGTCTTCGTAACGCGGAAATTGGGTAAAACGTTCGATATCCAGCATTTCATAGAGCAGAAACGCGAGATCATCGGTATTGATGATTTTCTGGGACACAGGTCAGACTCCTGCGGGTACTGCAGGAACCCGCAAACATTAAAGATTAAGACACCGAAGGCCGAGCGCCCGCAGGCGTTCGGCCTTCAGCCAAAGCGTCAGCCAGGCTGACGCTCAATACTGGCGGATCAGACGATCTCGAACAGACCGGCTGCACCCTGACCACCGCCGATGCACATGGTGACAACCACGTACTTGACGCCGCGACGCTTGCCTTCGATCAGCGCGTGGCCAGTCAGGCGAGAGCCGGTTACACCGTACGGGTGACCGATAGCGATGGAGCCACCGTTGACGTTCAGGTTTTCAGCCGGAATGCCCAGACGGTCACGGCAGTAGACAACCTGGGAAGCGAAGGCTTCGTTCAGTTCCCACAGGCCGATGTCGTCCATGGTCAGGCCATTGCGCTGCAGCAGGCGCGGGATAGCGAAGACCGGGCCGATGCCCATTTCGTCAGGCTCGCAACCGGCAACAGCGAAGCCGCGGAAGATACCCATCGGCTCAACGTTCAGCTGCTCGGCAACCTTGCTGTTCATAACGGTACAGACAGACGCTCCGTCAGACAGCTGGCTGGCGTTACCGGCAGTGATGAAGTTGCCCGGGCCACGCACGGCTTGCAGGGAAGACAGCGCTTCCAGGGTGGTGCTCGGACGGTTGCACTCGTCACGATCCAGAACCACTTCCTGGTCGGTGATTTCGCCGGTTTCCTTGTTCTGGACCTTCATGGTGGCCTTGAACGGAACGATTTCGTCAGCGAACTTGCCGCTCTGCTGACCGGCGGCAACGCGCTGCTGGCTCAGCAGGGAGTACTCGTCCTGGGACTCGCGGCTGACGTTGTAGCGCTGGGCTACGATGTCTGCGGTCTCGATCATGGACAGGTACAGCTCCGGCTTGTTCTTCATGATCCACTCGTTGGTGCCGTGGAACATGTTGATCTTGTCGTTCTGGCACAGGCTGATGGACTCAACGCCACCGGCAACGATAGCCGGAATCTTCTCGCTGACAACGCGCTGAGCGGCGATAGCGATGGACTGCAGGCCAGAGCTGCAGAAACGGTTCAGGGACATACCCGCGGTAGTCACCGGCAGACCGCCACGGATGGCAGCCAGACGCGCCATGTTCTTGCCTTGCGCACCTTCGTGGAAAGTCGCGCCGAGGATCACGTCTTCAACCAGCGCCGGGTCGATACCTGCGCGCTTGACCGCTTCTTCGATCACGAAGCCAGCCATGTCAACACTGTGAGTGTTGTTCAGTGCGCCGCGATAGGATTTGCCCAGGCCGGTACGGGCCGTGGATACGATAACTGCGTCTGTCATGTTGTTGCTCCTGTTGAAATTCAAGTACATCAGCCTGCGACCGGGGTTGCCCCTCAGCCCGGCTGGCCCTGCTGTTCACCCCAGCGTGTCAGCGTGTCCCGTGCCTCCCGGTAGGGCTTTAGCCCCATAGCCAGAAGGATGATGGCGCCCACGGTAATCACGCTGGCAACGATGAATATGGAATAACGGATCGCCATGTCGTCCTGGAACACGTAGTCAGTAAACATGGCAACGGCGGTCGGCCCGATACCCAGACCGATCAGGGTAATGGTGAAGAGGTAGATCGCCGAAGCCTGACCGCGCATGGCGTTCGGCATGACCTCCTGGATGGCGGCCGGTGCAACACCAAACGGCATTGCTACAGTAAAGACGTTGAAGAACATGATGGTCCACAGCAACGGCATGTTGTCGACCAGATACACCGCATTGCACAGCAGCGTCAGAATAGCCGACAGCAGACCGACCCGCATGTTGGCATCGCGGTAGCCACGATGAGCCAAATAGTCCGCCAGACGGCCACCAAAGACGATACCCAGCGAGCCGGCAACCATCACCAGGCTGCCGTAATAGACACCGACTTCACCCGGGGTCAGGCCGTGGTTACGGATAAAGAAGGTCGGAATCCACGCTGACGCACCGTAAGAGGCGAACGACAGGCAGGCAAAACCGAAGTTGTGGCACAGCACCGCCTTGCGGATACCCAGCAGATAGCGGCCAACATCCTGCAACGGCACTGCCACACCAGCACCAATACCCTTGCGGCTCGGCTCTTTGATCGCCAACAGCACCAGACAGAACATCAGACCAACGGCACCCAGCACCAGGAAGATCAGTTGCCACGGGCGGACTTCACCCAACACCGGCAGCACCATCGGCCCCTGCGCGTTAGCCCAGGTGACCACCAGACCGCCCAACAGGAAAGCCGCGCCGGCACCGAGGTAGATACCCATGGCGTAGACGCTGATGGCGGTAGCGCGGCGATTGGCGGGGAAGCTGTCAGCAATCAATGAGTAGGCAGCGGGGGACAGCGCTGCTTCACCGGCGCCCACACCGATACGGCCAATGATGAAGTGCCAGTACTGCTGCGCCAGACCGCAGAACGCGGTCATCAGGCTCCACACGGCCACACCCGCGGCGATCAGGCCACGACGGCTCTTGGAGTCGGCAATCCGCCCCAGCGGAATACCGGCAACCGTGTAAAAAACGGCGAATGACAGTCCCATCAACAGGCTCATCTCGGTATCGGATATCTGCAGGTCCTGGCGAATTGGGCCAACCAGCAGGTTCAAAATCTGACGGTCGATAAAAGACAGAACATAGGCAATCAGCAGAATTCCTACCGTCAACCAGGCTCGTTTGGGCGACGGGTAGCTATTATTCTCGTTCACGCTATGCTCCATTTCTTGTAGTTGGAATTATCAGCATGTCGAGACTATCAGGTTCGCACAGCGAAAGTCGATTTCGAAATAAAGCGATTAGCAACTTCAATGCGCACCTATCACCGGGGGCTATGTGTTCCGCAGAGCGTTCCCGGAACCCGCCTGACAGAGCAGTCATAGCATGACTCAACCGCTAATTATGGTCGGCGCCGGCCATGCCCATCTGGTCACGCTACGCGGCTGGATTGAACAGGGTTATCACGCTCCACCCGGCAGTCTGCTGATCACCCCAGAACGCTACGCCTGGTACTCAGGCATGATGCCGGGGCTGCTCGCCGGTCGCTGGCAGACCGAACACTGCCGCATCGACCTTGCCCCGTTGTGCAACGCCACCGGCATGGCCCTGCAGGAGGGGCAACTGGTACAGCTCGACGCTGACAGCCGATTTGTAACCCTCGCCAGTGGTCAGCAGTTGCGCGCCGGCGTGCTGTCGCTCAACAGCGGCGCATCCAACCCCGCTCCCGAACACGACAACAGCATCCCGGTGATAGGTGCAAAGCCCTTTGGCGACCTGTATCAACATTGGCAACAGTGGCGACGCAGTGGCGCTCCAGCCCGCCTGGCGATTTTGGGTGGCGGCGCAGCGGCCGTGGAACTAGCGCTGGCACTGCAAAAGGCCTTGAGCGAATGCCAGATTCTGCTGTTCAGCAGCAACCCACTACTGAGCGGACAACCGCCGCGCGCTGCCCGCCTGATCCGCACCTTGCTGCTCCGGCGCGGCATAGCACTGCATGAGGGAGCCACCATTAGCCGCATTGAGAATGGCTACCTGCACGCGACCACAGGTGATCCAGTTGCTGCCGATGCGGCCATTCTGGCAACCGGCGCTGCGCCCGCTGCCTGGCAGCACAGTAGCGGGCTCGCAACCGATAGCGCGGGATTTATCCGAGTCAGCGCCACACTGCAAAGTCAGTCGCACCCGTCCATTTTCGCCAGCGGTGACTGCGCAGCACTGGCGGGCTGCCCACGCTCTGGCGTCTATGCCGTGCGCCAGGGGCCGACACTAGGTGCCAATCTGCGGGCGCTGCTCCGGGGGCAGCAGCCCCAGCAGCATTACCAACCGCAACCCAGGGCGCTGGCCCTGCTGGCCACCGCCGATCAGCAGGCACTCGCCTGCTACGGGCCATTGGCAATTCACAGCAGCGCCGCGATGTGGCTGAAGGACAAACTCGACACCGATTTCATGCGCAGCCTGCAAATGGACTGAGATCACGGTCTTGCGACCCAAGACCAAAGATCGATTGTCTAGCCATGAGACAGCTGGCTAAATGGCACAACAAACACAATAATCAGGCCCCCGAGCCCAGAACGGACACACCCGTATGCGCACCGGATTTCTCAGCAAGGCAATTCTCGCCCTGCTGCAACTGAGCACCCTTGGCTGGCTGTACCACCTTGCCGGCATCGATGCATTAGCCCCTGCCCTCATTCTCTGCCTGCTGCCCTGGATCGGTCTGCCGTGGTTCTACCCGCCCGCAGATGACGCCTCCCCGGCAATGCACGCATCAGCCGCCAGCGACAACACCGATCTAAGCGCCCGCCTTTCCCGTGCGACCAGCCAGAATGCCATCGCCGCAGCCGAGGTTGCCCATTCGGTAGAGCAACTGCGCCAGCGCCAGCAGTCGCAATTGATTGCCATCCGTCAGGTGGCCGACAGCGCGCAGCAGATCGCCGCCGAGGTCGATGCCACCAGCCAGTACGCCGAACGGGCCGACAGCGCCGCCGAGCAGGCGCGCAGCCGCAGCCAGGACGGACGCAATGCGCTGGAACAGGCAACCGCAGTCATGCATCGTCTGGCTACCCAGGCGGATGAGTCCAATACCGTGCTGAATGAGTTGAACGCTCAGACAGCCAAGATCGTACAAGTAACCGAGGTCATCGAAGCCATCGCCAGCCAAACCAACCTGCTGGCCCTGAACGCCGCCATCGAAGCGGCCCGCGCCGGCGAGATGGGTCGCGGCTTTGCGGTCGTAGCCGACGAAGTGCGCGCGCTGGCCGGCCGCACCGCCTCATCCACCTCCGAAGTCGCCGAGATTATTGAGCGCATGCACCAGCAAAGTCAGCGCGTAAATGCAGACTTCGCTGCGCTGGTCGAGCAGGTACGCGGGGGCGTAACCCTGATTGAGAATGCCGCAGGTCAGCTGGAGCAAATCAGCGCCCAGGGCAGTGAAGTCAAAACCGTGACCGAGCAGATCGCCGGCAGCAGCCTGACCAACCGTGATCAGTTGGCCAGCCTCAGCAGCGCACTGGAACAGGTGCGTAGTGATATCGAGCAAAGCGACGAGCAGACCCAGCGCCTCGGTGGCGAGGCGGTCAATCTGGTGTCGATAGCAGAACAAGTCAGTGAGATGCTGGCCGACGTGGCGCTGGACGAGTACCACCAACGTTTCTTCGATGCCGCCCAGCAGACAGCGGCCGCCATAGCCGAACGTTTCGAGGCCGATCTTGCCAGCGGACAGATTCAGCGAGCCGCCTTGTTCGACCGCAACCTGACGCTGATTCCCGGTAGCAACCCGGCCCGCTATCGCAGCGCCTTCGACAACTACACCGACCAGGTCCTGCCGGCCCTGCAGGAGCCGCTGCTGCAACAGCACCCGGAACTGGTCTACGCGATTGCCGCCATCCCGTCAGGGTACGTGCCAACCCACAACCAGCGCTTCAGCAAGCAGCCGACCGGCGACGTACAGCACGACACGCTCTACTGCCGCAGCAAACGGCTGTTCGATGATCCAACCGGACGGCGGTGCGGCAGCCACGAGCAGACACTGCTGCTGCAGACGTACAAGCGCGATACCGGTGAAGTAATGCACGACTTGTCGGTGCCGATCAGGGTGAACGGACAGCACTGGGGCGGGCTGCGTTTGGGGTATAAACCTGAGCAGTAAACAGCGGGTGCTCAGGCCACCGCGTCGAGATCACCTTCCAACCGCCGGGTGACGGCATCGGCGCAGGTCTCGCGGCGCAGGCTGTCGAACAACTCCCGCGCTTCGGGGTAATGCTGACCGAGCATGGCCAGCCATTGTTTCAGCCTGCCCGGCGCATGGCGATCCACCACCCGCAGGCGAGTCTGCCGATAGAAGTCGGCCAACCAGGGCCAGAGCGTCGGCCAGTCGAGCACTGCCGCATCGCTGTTTTGACGGATGCGCAGCCCGAGATCGGGGCAGCGCACCAGCCCGCGCCCAATCATCACCGCCTCGCAGCCACTGACCTCACGAATCCCGCGGTAGTCTTCGGTAGTCCACACCTCACCATTGGCAATCACCGGCACATCAACCGCTTCGCGAATACGCGCCAGCCATTCCCAATGCGCCGGTGGCTTGTAGCCTTCGACCTTGGTGCGCGCGTGCACGGTAATCTCGCTGGCGCCGCCATCGGCAAGCGCCTGTGCGCACTCCAACGTCTGGCTGGTGTCGGTCAGCCCAAGACGCATCTTGGCGGTGACCGGAATATGCAAAGGCGTCGCCGCACGCACGCTGGCAACGATCTCGCGCAGCAGCTCCGGTTCGGTCAGCAGCGCCGCGCCGCCGCGGTGGCGGTTAACCGTTTTGGCCGGGCAGCCGAAATTGAGGTCAATCGCCGGCGCATCCATCGAAGCCAGGAGCGCGGCGTTCTCGCCCATCCAGCGCGAATCCGAGCCGAGCAACTGCGGGCGTACCGGCACACCGGCGCGGGTGCGCCAGCCATGTTCGCTCTCCGGTACGCTGCGGCGAATGGTGGCAACGTTGAGCAGGCCTTCGGTGACCCGAATAAATTCACTCACGCACCAGTCGATACCGCCGATGCGGGTCAGCACGTCGCGCATTGGCGCGTCGGCCAGCCCCTCCATCGGGGCCAGCACAACAGGGCCACTCATACGCTCAGGGCGGCTCATGCGCTGATGCCCTGCTCCGCCAGCATGTCGAGCAGCTGCTGCTCGGTCCAGACCGTGACACCAAGCTGCTCGGCCTTGGCCAACTTGCTGCCTGCACCCGGGCCGGCGACAACACAATGGGTTTTGGCCGACACACTGCCGGCGACCTTGGCGCCCAGGCTTTCCAGATGCGCCTTGGCAACGTCGCGGGACATGGCTTCAAGCGTACCGGTCAGCACCCAGGTCTGGCCTGCCAGCGACAGTCCGCCGGACGCCTCGGCGCGCGGGCTTTCCCAATGCATTCCGAACTCGCGCAGCTGTTGCTCGATGGTTTCGGCGCCGGCACGCAGGGATTCGGTCTGAAAATACTCGCGCAGCGCCTTGATTGCCTTGTCGTTCAGCCGTTCAACCTGTTTCAGCTCCAGCCATTCGGCGTTGATGATCTTCTCCAGACTGCCGAACTGGCTCGCCAGCCGCTCAGCACCGGTATTGGCGATGCCCGGGATATTCAGTCGCGCCAGAAAATCGGCCAACGAGACGCACGCAGCAAACTCGGCCCCCAATTCACCCGGCTCCTCAGGCGTTACGCCGCGTTCCAACAGTTGATCAATCACCTGACGGTTGTGCGCATCGGCAAAGAACGAATGAATCTCATGCGCCACTTCCAGCCCGACATCCGGCAGATAGACCAGCACCTCGGGCAGCGCACGCTCGATACGCTCCAGCTTGCCGAGCGCACGCGCCAGCAGTTTGGCGGTCTCTTCACCCACATCCGGAATGCCAAGGGCATAGATGAAACGCGCCAGCGTCGGCTTCTTACTGGCCTGAATGGCGGTCAGCAGGTTGGTGGTCGACAGCTCCGCGAAGCCGTCCAGCGCCAGTACCTGTTCAAAGGTCAGCCGGTAAAGGTCAGCCGGGGACGCCACCAGCCCGGTATCCACCAGTTGCTCCACGCTCTTCTCGCCCAGACCGTCAATATCCATGGCGCGGCGCGAGACGAAGTGGATGATCGATTGCTTGAGCTGCGCCTGACAGGTAAGCCGGCCAACACAGCGGTAGACCGAACCCTCGCTAGTGGTAGAACCCGACTTGCCGCGCTTGACCAGCTGCGTGCGTTCTACCGCAGAGCCACACACCGGGCACACGGACGGCACCTCGACCGGACGCGCATCGACCGGGCGACGCTCGGTGACCACCTGCATCACCTGCGGGATGACATCACCGGCGCGGCGGATAATGACCGTGTCGCCGATCATCACACCCAGACGCGCGACTTCATCCATGTTGTGCAGCGTCGCGTTGGATACGGTGACCCCCGCCACCTGTACGGGCTTGAGTCGCGCCACCGGCGTCACCGCACCGGTGCGCCCAACCTGAAACTCAACGTCCAGCAGCTCGGTCAGCTCTTCCATGGCGGGGAACTTATGGGCAATGGCCCAGCGCGGCTCACGGGCGCGGAAGCCCAGCTCGCGCTGATAAGAAAGCTGATTGACCTTGAACACCACGCCGTCGATCTCATATTCCAGCGCGGCGCGGCGCTCGCCGATATCGCGGTAGTAATCCAGCGTGCCGTCGACGCCTTTCATCAATTTCAATTCACGGCTGATTGGAATACCCCAGCCTTTGAATGCCTGCAGGATGGCGTACTGGTTGTCGGGCAAGTCACCCTCAACACGGCCAAAGCCATAGCAACAGAACTCCAGCGGGCGGCTGGCGGTAATGGTCGGATCAAGCTGCCGCAAGCTGCCGGCTGCCGCGTTGCGCGGGTTGGCGAAGGTCTTGCTGCCCGCCTCACGCGCGCGCTCGTTCAACGCCTCAAAGCCAGCCTTGCTCATGAACACTTCGCCACGCACTTCCAATACAGCGGGCCAGCCTTCGCCGCGCAGCTTGAGCGGAATGTTGCGGATAGTACGGACGTTGGTGGAGATATCTTCACCGGTGCTGCCATCGCCGCGGGTAGCACCGCGCACCAGTAGACCGTTTTCATACAACAGGCTGACCGCCAGACCGTCCAGCTTGGGTTCGCAGCAGTACTCGACTTCAGCGCCGCCGCCGAACAGATCGCCGGCTGGCAGATCCAGCCCCTCGCGCACCCTGCGGTCAAAGTCCAGCATGTCCTGCTCGGCAAACGCGTTGCCCAGACTCAGCATTGGGACTTCGTGCTTGACCTCGCCAAAACCCGACGCCGGCGCGCCGCCTACCCGCTGGGTCGGCGAATCAGGTGTTACCAGGTCGGGATGTTCCGCCTCAATCGCCTTGAGTTCATTGAACAGCCGGTCGTACTCGGCATCCGGCACGGCGGGCTCGTCGAGAACGTAGTAGCTGTAGTTGTGCTGGGCGATTTCTTCGCGCAGAGCAAGGGCGCGGTCGGCAGGGTTGGCTTGCTGGGTCATTGGGCGACGCGATCAGTGGCTGACAGGTCGCCCATTGTAACCAAGCGCCCTGCCCGCGTCAGGCGGTCAGAGCGAGGTCAGGAAGGGATTAACGGCGCTGACTGTAATTCAGACGTTCAAACTCGGCGATGCGCTGACGATAATGCTCGATGGTCTGCGCGGTCAGCACGCTGCGCTGCTCGTCCTTCAGATCGCCGCCCAGTTCATGGGACAGCTTACGCGCTGCGGCGATCATCAGATCCAGCGCCTGCTTCGGATGACGCGGACCCGGCAGGCCCATAAAGAAGCTGACAGCACGCACGTGGCTCTGGTCCAGCTCGTCCAGGTCAAATACCCCCGGTTTGAGCGCGTTAGCCATGGAGAACAGGACGTCACCATTGCCGCTCATGCTCTCGTGACGATGGAAAATGTTCATGTCGCCAAAGCGCAGACCGCTTTCGAGGATGCTCTGGTGCAGCGCCGATCCAGGGAAACCCTCTTCATCGCGAGCAACTACATTGATAACCAGCACCAGTTCGACTGGCAGGCTTTGCTGCTCAGGCCGCGGCGCGGAGGCACTCGCGGCAGGCTTGTCGGCGGGCTTGCTCTTGCTGCGCGGCTCAGCGACGACAGGGTCAACCAGCACTGGCGGCTCGTCCAGATCCAGACCTACCTGCTCGGGCTCGTGCCACTTTTCGCCCTCAACAGACACCGGCACGTCCGGTTTGTCGTCACCAAAGGACGGCTCAGCACGCTCCTGACGGTTGACGACACGCGGCGGTCCGAGCAACTCGTCGTTGCCGTCCTCTGGGAGGTCAGCAAGATTGCGTTCGAGTTTGAAGCGGATCTTTGAGCGTCCACCCATGCGCCGCCAGCCATCAAACAGAATGCCGGCGATCACCAGCAGGCCAATGATGAAAAGCCACTCACGCAAACCGAAATCCATGAATACCCGTTCCTGTCGTCACTTTGCTGATCGGGCGGTTGACTGTCCGCCTTATGTCTGGCCGGATGCTAGCACGGCCGCCATTAAAACTACACTGCCGCCAACGCAGCCGCTTCTTCCACGTCTACTGTGACCAGCCTTGAGCAGCCTGGTTCATGCATGGTGACCCCCATCAACTGATCGGCCATTTCCATGGCGATCTTGTTGTGGGTGATGTAGATGAACTGCACCCGCGCCGACATCTCCTTCACCATACGCGCATAACGGCCGACGTTGGCATCATCCAGCGGCGCATCGACTTCATCGAGCATGCAGAACGGCGCTGGATTGAGCTGGAAGATCGAGAACACCAGGGCAATCGCCGTGAGCGCCTTTTCCCCACCCGACAGCAGGTGAATGGTGCTGTTCTTCTTGCCCGGCGGGCGCGCCATGATGGCGACACCGGTATCGAGCAGGTCGTCGCCGGTCAGTTCCAGATAGGCATGGCCGCCGCCAAACACCTTGGGAAACAGCGTCTGCAGCCCCTGATTGACCTTGTCGAAGGTTTCCTTGAAGCGTGCGCGGGTTTCCCGGTCAATCTTGCGGATGACCTGTTCGAGCGTCCCGAGCGCCTCTTCAAGGTCGGCGTTCTGTGCATCCAGGTAGCGTTTGCGCTCTGACTGCTGTTCGTATTCTTCGATGGCGGCCAGGTTAATCGCACCCAGACGCTGAATACGCGCGTCCAGCTGCGCCAACTGCTGCTCCCAATCCGTTTCACTGGCGCCCTGCGGCAGGGTTGCCAGCACGCCATGCAGGTCATAACCGGCCTCGGCCAACTGCTCCTGCAGCCCTTGGCGGCGGGTTTGCAGGTCACGCGCATTGAGCCGCTGCTCATCCAGCTGGGTGCGCAGCACCTGCGCCTGCTGTTCGGCCTGCACGCGCCGGGTTTCCTGCGCGCGCATCTGCTGGTCGACCCCTTCCAGCGCCTGACGGGCTGCACTCAGCTCCTGCTCGACCGTAATACGCTGCTCGAGCAGGGTTTCCAGCTCGATACGTTGATCGTCTTCCGGGGCCTGACTCTCTTCCAGCGTCATGCGCAGCTGCTCGCGACGCTCGGAGAGGCGCTCGGCCTGTACCTGCTGCCGCTCCAGCCCCTGACGGGTGCTTTTGAGCTGTGCGTTGAGTGACTGCGCGCGCAGCGCCAGCTGATGCGCGCGGTCTTTTTGCTGCCGTGACTGCTGACGGGCCAAATCGAGGGTTTCGCGGGCCAGATCGCGCTGGCGCAGCAGTTCTTCACGCTGGCCGGTGTCTTCGGCCATGCTGTCCAGCGCCGCCTGCAGAGTCAACCGAGCTTCGCCGATCTGCTCCAGTTCGTCACCACGCTGGCGTTTGAGTTCTTCGAGGTCTTCGCCGATGCGCTGGCGACGGGCGTTGATCTGCTCCAGACGTACCTGGCGCGCCGACCACTGCGCCTTGATCTCGCCCTGCTGACGCCCCGTGCCAGCCAAGGTCTGCTGCAGCGCGTCACGCTCCAGTTCCAGTCGCCGCAGCGCTTCACGCAACTGGTCAACCCGCTCCTGCCCTGACTCCAGCGCCGCCTGCTGTTGATCGAGACTGGCCTGCAGCTGCTCCATCTCCTGCTGACGCGCCAATACGCCGGTCTCGCTGGCCTCGCCACGACGGAACCGCAGCCAGTTGGGGCCAACCCAGTGGCCTTCGCGGGTAATAAAGGACTCGTGCGCAGCCAGGGTCGCGCGCGCGCTCAGCGCCTGCGCCAGACTCTCGGCCGGGCGAATACTGGCCAGCCAGGGACTCAGATCCAGATTGCTGCTGACCTTGTCGAGCAAGCTACCCGGCACAGTGGCAACCGTGCTACCGCGCTGCAGCAGACGCAGACTACCCTGCTCGAAACTGGCCAGCGCGGCGTCCAGCTGATCGAGGTCATCCAGCGCGATGGCCTGCAGATCGTCGGCGAGCACCGCCTCGACCGCCCGTTCCCAGCCGCTCTCGACCTGCAACTGCTCGGCCAGCAGGCCATGGCCCTGCACGCCCTGGTCTGCCAGCCAGTCACCGACGTCGCTGCCCTTGGCCAGCGCTGCCTGCTGCAACGCTTCCAGCGAGGCCAGACGGCCACTGCCACGCTGCAGTTCGCCACGGTGAATATCCTGTTCCTGCTGCAACGCGTTCAGCGTCTCGCGATCCTGCTGCAGGCGCTCGCCGACGTCGGCCAGCTGCATCTGATCCGTTTCGCTGCGCAGCTCCAGCTCGGCCAGCTGTTCCGCCAGTTCGGCCAATTCGTCATCCAGCGAGCCGGCGTTCAGCCCGCTGCGTTCATCTTCAAGACGCTGAATGCGCTCACCGAGCCGTTCGACCGACTGCTCCATGTGGCGAATGCGCGACTGCTCAACCTCCGCCTGCTGACGCGGCTCGGCCGCGCGCTGGTTGAACTGATCCCAGGCGCTCTGCCAGTTCTGCATGGCGTCTTCGGCGCTTTGCAGTGAGATCGCGATGTCTTCTTCAGCGGCCCCAGCCATTTCCAGCTCGGGCTCAATACCATCCAGTTCGGCCTGCAGGTCAGCCAGCAGGGCTTCGTCCTGGGTCAGGTGGCTCTGTGCTTCCTGCCAGGCCTGCTCGGTTTCCTCGATATCGCTGTGCAACTGACGCTGACGGTCGCGATTGAACTGCAGTATCTGCTCGATGCGGCTGATATCGGCACCGACGCTGTAATACTGGGCCTGCACCCGGTTGAAGGTCTCGGTCAGGTCACTGTGCTGATCGCGCTGTTTTTCGATCTCGCTGTCGGCGTTGCGCTGCTCGGCAATCAGCGCCTCCAGCGCCACCTCTAGGTCGCGTACCCGGTGCTCGCGCTGGCCCACCTGCTCATTCAGACTCTGCCAGCGCAGGGCCTGCAACTGCGCCTTCAACTGCCGCTCTTCAGCCTTGTATTCCTTGTACTTCTCGGCCGCCTGCGCCTGCCGATGCAAATGCGCAAGCTGGCGTTCCAGTTCTTCACGCAGGTCGGTGAGGCGCGACAGGTTCTCGTGGGTACGGCGAATACGGTTTTCGGTCTCGCGGCGACGATCCTTATAGCGGGAGATACCGGCGGCTTCTTCAATAAACAGGCGCAGGTCTTCCGGCTTGGCCTCGATCAGGCGCGAGATCATGCCCTGTTCGATGATTGAGTAGCTGCGCGGCCCGAGACCGGTGCCCATGAAGATATCGGTAATGTCGCGGCGACGGCACTTGGTGCCATTGAGGAAATACTGGTTCTGCGCCTCGCGCGTAACCTTGCGGCGAATGGAGATCTCGTTGTACCCGGCGTATTCGCCCTGCAGGGTGCCATCGCTGTTATCGAACACCAGTTCGATGGACGCCTGCCCGACCGGCTTGCGCGAGTTGGAGCCATTGAAAATGACGTCGGTCATCGACTCGCCGCGCAGATTCTTGGCCGAGCTTTCGCCCATGACCCAGCGCACCGCATCGATGATATTGGACTTGCCACAGCCGTTCGGCCCGACTACCGCGCCCATATTGGTCGGGAAGTAAACGGTGGTCGGATCAACGAAGGATTTGAAGCCGGCCAGCTTGATGCACTTGAGTCGCATTGGGGGGCATGTCCTTGCACTGCCTTGCCGCTGGCCGAACCGACCAGCCAAACCCGCATTTTTACCCGGTCTGCCCGGTGATGAGAAGCCCCTGCGGCAAATACTGGCCTGAGGTCACTGCTTGCGGCACACTTTCGGACACCAACCCTAAGGACACGAGACCGCATAATGGCCCTGGAATCACGCCTCGACAGCCTCTACAGCAAAATCATGAACGAGGAAGACGCCAGAGTCTGCAAGGACATTCCCGATTCCGCTTGCTCGGACGTACCGCAGAACTTCTTTCTGCAAGTGCTGGCCAACACCCTGACCAGCCTCGGCGACACCCTGACCAACCCGAAAACCACCCTCGCCTGGCTGCTGGGTGTCGTCGGCGCACCGGTTGCGCTGATCGCCTGGCTGGTGCCGATCCGTGAGTCCGGCTCGATGCTGCCACAACTGCTGATCGCGGCATGGATACGCCGCCTGCCGTATCGTCGTGGCGTTTGGGTCATTGGCAGCCTGCTGCAAGCGCTGGCGCTGCTGGCGATGGGCGCGGTGGCCTGGTTCTTCGAAGGGACACTGGCTGGCGGCCTGATCATTACCTGCCTGATCGTCTTCAGCCTCGCCCGCGGCCTGTGCTCGGTAGCGAGCAAGGATGTGATCGGCAAGACCGTTCCCAAGACCCGCCGCGGCCGCCTTAACGGCCTGGCGACCAGCCTGTCCGGCTGGCTGGCGCTGGCGTTCGGGGTCTACTGTCTGTTCTTCCCGCCAAGCGACGATGACATGCTGTTCTACGCCAGTCTGCTGGTTGCCTCAGCGCTGCTTTGGCTCGCTGCCGCGGCCGTCTATCGCCGTATCGACGAGGCTCCCGGTGCGACCGAAGGGGGTGGCAACGCCTTCAGCCACGCGCTGGGTAACATCAGCCTGCTGCGCGATGATGCACCCTTTCGGCGTTTTGTTGTCACCCGCGCGCTGCTGCTGTGTTCGGCGCTGTCTGCGCCGTACTACGTCGTTATGGCGCGGGATGTGGAAAGCGGCTTTGGCATGCTCGGCGCCTTCCTGGTTGCCAACGGCCTGGCCAGCAGCCTGAGCGCCGGTATCTGGGGGCGGATGTCGGATGCATCGAGCCGCCAGGTGCTGATTCGCGCCGCGCTGCTGGCAAGCCTGCTGGGGCCGATAGTGATTGCAGTTGATCGTTGGGCCAACCTGCCTGACGCGCTGCACGCCTGGCTGTTTCCGCTGGCATTCTTCGTGCTCGGCATTGCCCACGCAGGTGTTCGCGTTGGTCGCAAAACCTATGTGCTCGACATGGCTGGTGGCAACAAGCGCACCGACTACGTCTCGGTCAGCAACAGCGTGATCGGCCTGATTCTGCTCGCCACTGGACTATTCGGCCTGCTCAGCTCGCTGATTGGCGCCGCCGGCATGCTGTTACTGCTGTCGGGCATCGGCTTGCTTGGCGCCCTGCTGGCAGTATCGCTGCCGGAAGTACAGCAGGACTGATTCAGAGCGCCTGAATCCAGTCTCGGGCGGCGTCCGCCTCGCTCATTGAAAAGACCTTTACCTCGACATTCGGAAGCAGGCGCCCAGCCACACTGGCGACGACCTCCAGCCAATGCTGGTCGGTAACCACCGCTTCGCGCTCGAAGCGCGTCCAGTGACTGAGGCTGTATTTGAGGTCTCGGTAGAAGGCTTCGGCGGACATCCCTTCAAATGCAGGCATCTCAACGTAGATCCGCGCCTTGGGGTGCTCCGCCAACTTGGCATCAAGCACCTTGTAAATCTCGTCCAGCATGTCACTGGTGATCTTGCCTTCGATGCGGATGCCCAGCACCTTGTCGTTAGCAAAGGGAATCTGAGTGAACATGGCGATCGCCTCCTGTCTGACACTCTCCCGCTGGTGGTGAGAGCATGGCCGTTTAGACAACAGGAAGCAGAACTTGATTCCCGGCCGAACGGCCGGGAATCTGCAGGGACTTACTCGACGGGCTGGTTGATAACCAGTTGATAGACCTGCTCGGACCCCGCGCGTACATCATCAACACGACCCAGGTGCGTGCCACTGCGAGCGTCACCATCGAGCGACACGCGTGCCACCAGTTCCAGCGGCTGCTCAGCGCTCAGATGCACACCGGGCAGCATGGCGTTGGCCTCACTCAGGCTCAGCTCCAGCGGCAGCTCGGCCAGTGTCAGACGCTTGGCCGCCAAAGGCATCGGCGGGCCGTTCGGGTCACGAATAAAGACAAACACGCTGGCATCGTCCGGCAGACTGGCGCGCAGTGCCGGATCGATGCTGATCTGCGCCTTGACCGCCAGTTGGACCGGCGCTTCCGGCGGCGTTTGCCCAGCGTCGATCATGCGCTGCCGGGCGCGGTCGATGCCGCCCTGAATCGCCTGAATACCGGGGCTATCAGCCGCCATGCCCTGCTGCAGCGCCTGCCAGTAGCGAATCGCACCGGCAAAGTCGTCAGCCTCAAAGGCAGCAATACCGAGCAAGCCCAGGGCGGTAGGTTGCTGCGGGTCCAGCTCGATGGCCTTGTCCAGCGCCAGCGCGGACTCGGCATCGAGCTTGTTGCCGTTGGCGAAGTAGCGTGCCTGCGCCAACTGCGCCAGCACCTCAGGCTGCTCACCCAGCCGCGCCAGCGCATTGCCGAACGCATCAGCCGCCTTCTCCGGATTCTGCGCACTGATGTAGGCACGCCCCAGCATGTACCAGGCTTCGCCGTTTTCCGGCTGCACCTTGACCACACGCTGAGTACGATCAATCAGGGCTTCGAGGGAGTCGACCTGCGGTGTCGCCTGCATTTCGCGGTACAGCGCCAGACCATCCGCCGCGCCCCACTGGCGATAAAGGCCCAGCACTGCCAGCGGCAGCACCAGCACAGCGATGATCAACAGCCAAGTGAACTGGCGGGTCAGCGGTGCCTGACGCGCATCGGCAGCGGCGGTATCTTCCAGCAGCAGACGACTGGCCTCACCCTTGGCGGCCGCCAGCTGCGCCTCGGTCAGGTCGCCGGCACGCGCCTGGGCTTCAAGCTCGGCAACCCGCTCTTCATACAGCGCAACGTTCAGCGCGGTGCGATCCACCCGCTCTAGGTGCTGACGACGGCGCAGCGGCCACAGCACCAGCAAGGCCGCGACAAGCAACAGCGCGGCAGCTCCCAACCACAAATCAATCATCTTGGCTCTTCTTGTTCAGCAGGTCGTCCAGCCGCTGTTGTTCCTGCGGCGACAGACCGGTATCCGGCGATTCGCTCACCGCCCGTTGCCGGCGGCGAACCAGTAAGACAACTGCCAGCATCCCCACCAGCAGGAAGAACAGCGGACCAAACCAGAGCACCAGGGTGTCGCGGTTCAGCGCCGGCTTGTAGCGCACGAACTCGCCGTAGCGCGCGACCATATAGTCGACGATGTCGTCGTCGCTGCGGCCGTCCTGCAGCAACCGAAACACCTCCTGGCGCAGGTCAGCAGCAATTGGCGCATCAGAGTCGGCGATGTTCTGGTTCTGACATTTCGGGCAACGCAGCTCGGAGCCGATGGCGTAGAAACGATCGCGCTCCTGTTCGGAACTGAACTCGAAGGTATCCACCGCTGCGCTGGCGCTGCCGAGAACCAGCAGCAGACCCAGTGTCAGCCAATGCAGACGTCGGCTCATTTGGCCTCCTCGATCAGCGCCTGATAACGCGCGCCCAGATCGGTATCCCAGACCCGGTCATCGATCACGCCAATGAATTTGTGGCGAATCACACCCTTGGCATCGATCAGATAGGTTTCCGGCGCACCGTAAACGCCCAGATCGAGCCCCAGGCGGCCATCGGCGTCACTGATGTTCAACTGATAGGGATTATGAAAATCCTTCAGCCACTTGATCGCATCCGTGCTGTTGTCCTTGTAGTTGACCCCGTAGATCACTACACCGTCAGCAGCCAGGCGGTTCAGCACCGGATGCTCCACGCGGCAGGCGACGCACCAGGTGGCCCAGATATTGACCAGCGCCGGGCCCTTGAGATCAGCCTGGGTAATGCGCGGCTCACCGTCGATTACCGACGGCAGATCGAAGCTCGGGAACGGCTTGTTCAGCAGCGGCGAGGGCAATTCCAGCTCGGTAACGCCCTCTTCCTTGGTCATCAGACTCTGCAGAAAGAACCCGGCCATGACCAGAAACAGCAGCAGCGGCAAAATCAGTAACAGACGACGCATCAGGCAAGCTCCTCGGCAACGCGATTGGCCGGTTTGTCGGCGCGCTGACGCGCCTTCAGACGGTAGCGCTTATCACTGGCCGCCAGCAGACCACCGGCCATCATCATCAGACCGCCCAACCAGATCCAGCGTACGAACGGCTTGATATGCACCCGCAGCGCCCAGGCATCGCCTTCCAGCGGCTCGCCCATGGCGACGAACAGGTCGCGGGTGAAGCCGGCATCGATGCCCGCCTCGGTCATTACCTGGTTTTTCACCCGGTACAGACGCTTCTCCGGATGCAGGGTCGTGAGCAGGCGATCATTGGCGTAAACGCTGACCGTGCCCTGATCAGACACCCAGTTCGGACCCTCGCGGTGGCGCACGCCATCAAACACGAAGGTGTAGCCGCCCAGATCCAGGCTGTCGCCTGGCGCCATACGCAGGTCGCGCTGGTTGTCGAACAGGCTGGCACCAACCACCCCAACAGCGCAGACGGCGATACCAACGTGCGCCAGTGTCATGCCCCAGTAACTACGCGGCAGCGCACGCACACCGGCAACCAAACCCTTGTTGCGGCTCTTGTGCAGGATGTCGCGCACACTGGCGCCGCACACCCAGATCACCAGCAGCAGCATGCTGCCAACGGCAAGTTGATGGGCGCCGATCCAAAGGGCAATCCCGACGGCGCCGACCGCAGCGAGCAACAGTACCCACTTGAGCTGACCGACCAGCCAGTCCAGCGGGGTCTGCTTCCAGCGGCTGAGAATGCCCACACCCAGGGCAGCCATCAGAATCGCCATCAGCGGCAGGAACATGCCGTTGAAGTACGGCGGGCCAACCGACACCAGCGTATCGAACGCCGACATGATCAGCGGATACAGGGTACCGAGCAGGACCATCAGCGCTGCCACCACCAGCACCACGTTGTTGACCAGCAGCAGGGCTTCGCGCGAGTTCCAGGCAAAACCGATCTGACTCTTGACCACCGGCGCGCGCAGGGCATAAAGCAGCAGCGAACCACCGACCACGACCAGCAGGAAACCAAGCACGAACACCCCGCGCTCCGGATCGGTCGCAAAGGCGTGAACCGAGGTAAGTACACCGGAGCGCACCAGGAAGGTGCCGAGCAGACTCAGCGAGAAGGCCGCAATGGCAAGCAACACAGTCCAGCTCTTGAAAACCCCACGCTTCTCGGTCACCGCCAGTGAGTGAATCAGCGCCGTACCGACCAGCCATGGCATGAACGAGGCGTTTTCGACCGGGTCCCAGAACCACCAGCCGCCCCAGCCGAGCTCGTAATAGGCCCACCAGGAGCCGAGCACGATACCGATGGTCAAGAAGGCCCAGGCAACGATGGTCCAGGGCCGCGACCAGCGTGCCCATGCGGCGTCCAGACGACCACCCAGCAGCGCCGCAATGGCGAAGGCAAAGGCCACCGAGAAACCGACATAGCCCATGTAAAGCATCGGCGGATGCACAATCAGGCCAAAGTCCTGCAGCAGCGGATTGAGGTCATTACCGTCAACCGGATGGAACGGCAACTGTCGATCAAATGGGTTGGAGGTAATCAGCATGAAGCACAGGAAGCCAACACTGATCATGCCCATGACCGACAGCACGCGAGCCAGCATTTCTTCCGGCAGGTCGCGCGAAAAAATCGCAACGGCAAAGGTCCAACCGGCCAGAATCATCGCCCACAACAGCAACGAGCCCTCGTGCCCACCCCACACCGCGCTGACCTTGTAGAACCACGGCAGCGCAGAGTTGGAGTTCAGCGCCACATAGGTGACGCTGAAGTCATCTATGACAAAGGCCTGCACCAGGCAGCCAAAGGCAAAGGCAACGAACAGGAACTGCGCCGCCGCGGCAGGCTGCCCCAGGCTCATCGCCATGCCGTCGCCACGCCAGGCGCCGTAGAGCGGCACGGTCGCCTGCAGTACCGCCAGACACAGTGCAATGATCAGGGCGATCTGCCCAAGTTCGGGAATCATGCTGCGCCCCTTATTCCGCTTGCTGCTGTGCGGCCTTGTTGGCCATGGCGTCGTTCATGGCCTTGGCCACTTCCGGCGGCATGTACTCTTCATCGTGCTTGGCCAGCACCTCGTCGGCCTCCAGCACGCCCTCGGCATTCATGCGACCCAATGCGACGATACCCTGCCCTTCACGGAACAGGTCCGGCAGGATGCCACTGTAGGCAATGGTCACCGCCTTGGCGCCGTCAGACACATCAAAGCGCACATCCAGCGAATCGCTGGCGCGCTTGACGCTGCCCTCAACCACCATACCGCCAGCGCGAATACGCGCACCCTGCGGCGCTTCACCGTTGGCGATCTGGGTTGGGGTGTAGAACAGATTGATGTTCTCGCGCAGGGCGGTCAGGGCCAACGCCACGGCGGCGCCCACTCCCAACAGAACCAGCAGAATCAGAATCAGGCGTTTCTTGCGTGCGGGATGCATCAGGATTCCTCTCGCCGACGACGGCGTGCTTCGGCCTGCACCAACCGACGACGTCCGATCATCGGGGTGAGGAACAACAGGATCAGAACTGCAGCCGTAATTCCGTAGGCAGTCCAGACATAGGGGCCATGTCCACCCATGGCAAAGTAGGTCGCCAGGTCGCTCATGAATTAGTCTCCAGCGCGTCTCGTACCCAACGGGTCTTGTGCTCGCGCTTCAGGATTTCCAGCCGCATGCGCATGAACAGGTTCAGCGTAAACAGGCCGTAAAACGCCAGTACCATGATCAGCAGCGGCAGCCACATCTCCGGCGGCATCGCTGGCTTTTCGGTAATGGTAAAGGTGGCAGGCTGGTGCAGCGTGTTCCACCAGTCCACCGAGTATTTGATAATCGGGATATTGATCACCCCGACAATAGCCATCACCGCTGTCGCCTTGGCCGCGGTATCACGATTGCTGATCGCCATGCGCAAGGCAATGATGCCAAAGTACAGAAACAGCAGGATCAGCATCGACGTCAGTCGGGCATCCCACTCCCAGTAGGTACCCCAGGTCGGCTTGCCCCAGATCGAACCGGTGATCAACGCGACGAAGGTCATCCAGGCGCCGATCGGCGCAGCACACTGCAGAGCAACATCCGCCAGTTTCATCCGCCAGACCAGACCTACCACGCCAGCAACCGCCAGCATCATGTAACAGGACTGGGCGAGAATGGCCGCTGGGACATGGATATAGATGATGCGGAAGCTGTTGCCCTGCTGGTAGTCCTGCGGGGCAAACACCAGCCCCCACACACTGCCGACAACCAGTGCCAGCAGACTGAAGACTGCGATCCAGGGCATCAGTTTGCCGCTGATCTCATAGAACCATTTGGGCGAGCCCAGTTTGTGGAAAAACGTCCAGCTCATTCGCCGTTCAACTCCGCAATTATTCGCTAACCCCGATTCGCAGGCCCGCGGCGATTGCCAGCGGAGCCAGACTCAATGCCAGTACTGCAAGGCAGCCCAGCCACAGCAGATAGCCCTGTACCGGCAAGCCCTGCAATGCCGCATCCATGGCGCCGGTGCCGAGAATCAGCACCGGGATATACAGCGGCAGAATCAGCAGTGCCAACAGCATGCTACCACCGCCCTTCAGCCCCACCGTCAGCGCCGCGCCAATTGCACCCAGGAGGCTCAGCACCGCGGTGCCCAACAGCAGGGTCGCACAGAGTACCGGGATCACCGACCAGGGCAAAGCCAGCATCATGCCCAGCACCGGCGTCAGCAGTACCAGCATGACACCGCACATCAACCAGTGATGCAGCACTTTGACCAGCACCAGCAGCGTCAGCGGATGCGGTGACAGCACCCACTGCTCCAACGAGCCATCCTCAAAATCACTGCGAAACATGCCGTCCAGCGAAAGCAGCGTCGCCAGAAGTGCTGCGACCCAGATCACCCCCGACGCCATGCGCTGCAACAGTTCGGGCTCCGGCCCGACCGCCAGCGGAAATAGGGTGATAACCATGGCAAAAAACACCAGCGGGTTGAGCACCTCGCCGGGGCGACGCCAGGTCAGCTGCCATTCCCGGCGCAGCAGTTGCCAGAGCACATTGCCCATCAGCTAGCCCGCCCCAGGTCCAAGCGCCGAACCTCACTGAGGTGATCAAGGCTGTGATGGGTCGTCAGCACGGCAATGCCGCCGCAGCGAGCAAACGCCAGAATCTGTTGTTCCAGCTCACGCACCGCCGCCTGATCGAGCGCGGTGAAGGGTTCATCAAGCACCCAGATCGGCTTATCGGTCTGCAGGCGCAGACGCGCCAGCGCCACGCGACGCTGCTGGCCAGCCGACATTTGCCGGCAAGGCACATCTTCATAGCCACGCAGCCCGGCCGCCGCCAGGGCATCCCAGATCGCCTCACGGGAGATAGGTTGATCAAGGGCGCACAGCCAGGAGAGGTTCTCTTCGGCGCTCAGGGTCGCCTTGATCGCCGTCGCGTGACCGAGAAACAGCAGGTGGCGGCGCCAGTACTCGCGACCGTTGCCGCGGAGGATAGAACGATCGGCATAGCGGATATCACCTGCCGAGGCCGGCATCAGGCCCGCCAGGATGCGCAGCAGGCTGGTTTTGCCCGCGCCATTGGGGCCGGCAACCTGAAGCACTTCTCCCGCTTGCAGGCGACAGCTAAGGCCGGCGAAGAGCTCTCGCTCATCCCGTTCACAGGACAGGTCGATAATGTCGATCTGCTCAGCTGCCACCGCTGCTCCGTACGCCACCATCGAGGTCGCGGTAAATTAATGGTCCCGCGCCAACTGCCGCTATACTCTGTAGCCAGCACGGCCTGCGGGAGCGCCTGTTTTCCAGCGGCGCCATTATACATGCCCCCTTTTTGCGGGGGACCTCGATTTACGTCAACATGTGACAGCATGAGCCCCGATTTCCGCCTGCCACCGACCAGCGTGACCCAGCCAACCGGCAGCACAACTGCTGCACCGGCGCGTCCGGCCGACGTGATCATGATGGCGCTGCAGCTATTGCGGCCAATTGACGCACAGCAGGTTCTGGGCGGCGATCAGGCGAATGCGGAAGTCGTGCAAAGCAATACCAGACCCAACGCCAGCGGCCAGTTTGATCTATTGCTGCGGATCGCCAAACAGGACGCTGGCGGCGCGGTCACGCTGCCAGCCAGCAGCAGCCAGCCGGTCCCCACCGGTACACATATGGTGGTTCAGGCCGTCACCCAGACCCAACTGATGGCCGTTGTTCAACAAGTGGTATCTCAGAACACACAGCTGCTCACTCGGCTCGATCCGGAACAATTCCCCGCCGGCACTCCCGTTCAGGCCCGCGTCATCAGCCAGCAGCCAGTCCCTGCCAGCGCGACACAGGCCGCACGCTACGAACTGGTGGCCCAGTTGGTGCAGCAGAGCGCCCAACAGACACTGCTGAGCATCACCAGCACCCGCGCGGTTGAACCCGGCACCCTGCTCAACGCCACCGTCGGCAGCCAGGGCGAGCTGCGGGTGCTCAGCGGTACAGAACAGGTGCGCCAGGCCGATTTGCTACAGGGGCTGCGCGCGGCCTTTCAGCAACAGGCTTCCTCAGAGCTGCTGCTGACCCGACTGGCCTCGCTGGCAGCGGCCCCACAGGAGTTACCGGCAGTCCCACAGCTGCAGCTGGCGGTTGCCAATGTACTGAAGCAGATCGTCGACGCACCGCAACTCATGACCGCAACCGGGGTTGCCAATGCAGTGGCCCAGAGTGGCAGCTTCCTCGAAGCGAACCTGGCGCGCCTTGCCGACATTATGGGTCGGCAGCAATCGGGGGAGCCAACCACAACTGCAGACGGCAAAGCCCCGATCACCACGCCGGGTGACAGTGCCAAACCAGCTCTGCCTGCTTTGGACAAGTTGCTGCCGCTGTTGGCCAGCCTCAGCGCTCCACGTGCCACCGAGCCACTGGCAGGCGCCGATCTCAAAGGCGCACTGGTCAGCCTGCTGATCACCCTGCAACAGCAGGTGCCCGGTTCCGTGCTACAGACACCACAGAATCCCGCAGGCCCTTGGCAGCAGGCCATGCAGCTTGCCCAACAGGGCATCAGCGTCAAGCCGGGACTGTTCCCTCTACCTGCGCGGGCCCTGCAGGCACTCGGCGAAAACAACGATCTAGGCAGCCTGCTGAGGCTCACCGCAGCCCTGCTGTCACGCATTCAGCACCATCAACTGCAGAGCATGGGCCAGACCCAGACCTTCTCCGACGGCAGCAGCCAAACCACCTGGCAGTTGGAAATCCCGTTACGCGACGGTCAGCAGTTCAACCATGTACAGGTGCGAATTCAACGCGACGAATCGCCGCCAACGCCGCGCCAGCCGGAACCGGTGCCGGTGTGGGAAGTCAGACTCGCGTTCAATCTCGACCATCTCGGCACCATGCAAGCCATCGCCCGACTGCGAAATGACAAAGTCAGCAGCGAGCTCTGGGCGGAGAGACAGGAAACCCTTGGCCTGATCAGCAGTGAAATCGGCGCCCTGCGTGACCGCCTGCTGGCCAAGGGGCTGGACGTCGGCGAGCTGAGTTGCCACCAAGGTTCCCCTCCTCCACCACGCCAGCCGGTACAACAGGGCTGGATCGACGAGGTTACCTGATGAGCACATCCCGCGAAGCTATCGCGCTGGTCTACGACGGCGGCGAACAGGCACCAACGATTACCGCCAAGGGCGAAGGTGATCTGGCCCAGCAGATCATCGACCTGGCCATGCAATACGAAGTACCGATTTACGAGAACGCCGAACTGGCACGGATGCTCGCGCGCATGGAGCTGGGCGATCAGATCCCGGAAGCGCTGTATCGGACCATCGCGGAGATCATCGCCTTTGCCTGGTATATCAAGGGCAAGCGCCCAGCGGGGTTTGATCCGGATGCAGGCAAGGAGCGGCCGCTGCAGCTGGAGAGCAAGAAGGAAGAGTAAAAAGGCGCGAACTTATCCCTGACGCGAGGCGTGCAGCTTGACGAAAAGTTCGGCTTCGGCCTTGGACAGGCCACAGGACTGGGTCAGATCTTCAATACTGGCCCCCATACCGACCAAGCGCGCCGCCTGATTGTAAGGCATGGACTGCGGATCGGCTTGTTCAAGCTTGAGTTGCTTGTCTTCAAGACGCTTGAGCAATTGGCGCAGCGCGGTCAGCTCCTCACCCATGCGAATACTGCCCTGCTGAAAGGTCGCCAGATCACGGGCGAGCTGGTCCATGCGCGCCTGCAGCTGCGCCTCAAGCTGCTGTTGCCGCACCGGCAACCTGCGCACTTGCGCGAACAGCATCACCAGTGCGACCAGCGCGGCCAGCAGTACGCCAACCACGCCGCCGAGCACCAGCAGCAGCCAGGGCTCATTCATTAATCAAAATCCTGACAGCTCGGCCCACTCGTCTTCGGTCATCATCTTCTCGAGATCGACCAGAATCAGCAGTTCGTTGTTCTTGTTGCAGACACCCTGAATGAACTTGGCAGACTCGTCGGTGCCAACGTTCGGCGCCGTCTCGATCTCGGACTGACGCAGGTAAACCACTTCAGCAACGCTATCAACCAGAATGCCGACAACCTGCTTGTCTGCCTCGATGATTACGATGCGGGTGTTGTCGGTGATCGGCGCCGGACTCAGGCCAAAGCGTTGACGGGTATCGATGACCGTAACGACGTTACCGCGCAGGTTGATGATCCCCAGCACGTAGGAAGGGGCACCCGGCACCGGGGCGATCTCGGTGTGTCGCAACACTTCCTGCACCTGCATGACATTGATCCCGTAGGTCTCGTTGTCGAGGCGGAATGTCACCCATTGCAGGATCGGATCTTCAGCACCTTGTCCCGAATTATTCTTCATTGTCTTGCTTCCCGATCATCATTTAAGTCCAGGTTCAGGTGGGCCTTCTAGCGGCTCGCCCCTGCCCCGCTCATCCTAATGCTGGCGTCGCGGCATTACCAGCGGTAGCCGTACCACCATTAGCAACAATCAACTCGGCCAATGCCGACACATCCAACAGAGCGCACATGTGATCAATCACTGTGCCCGCCAACCAGGGACGCTTGCCCTGCTGAGAACGCCATTTGATCTGATCAGGCTCCAGACGAATCGACTGATGCACACCGTGCACCGCCATACCCCAGTCATACCCTTCAACCGAGATCACAAAAGAGAGACTGTCCTTAAGATCAGGCGTGTACCGCTCAGGCATCACCCAACGCGCGGTATCCAGCACCTTGATGTTGCCAGCCTGGGTCGCCAGGATGCCGAGAAACCAGTCCGGCTGGCCGAACAGCGGGGTAATTTCGTCTTCCAGCGGGTAGATGGTACCGAGCAGCACCAGCGGCACTGCCAACTTCAAGCCACCGACATCAAACAACAGCGCCTCGAACGCCTGTTCACGCCAAACCGGGAGGGGCTTGACCACTTCCGGCGGCGCCTCCACCACTGGCTCAGATTCAACAACGGTTTCTACTACCGGCGGGGCCTCGACGACCGGCGGCACCGGTTCGCGCAGCAGCTGCGGGCGCGCCGGTTCACTCTTCTCAACCACAGGAGGGGGCACAGCCTGCTCAATAGTGCCCTGCTCGGCACGTGCCAGTTCCTCAGCCGCATCCTGCAGCAGCGCATCCAGATAGTGCTGGATGGTCTGCTCGGGTACGAACTCCTGAACGGGCAACAAGGGTTTACTCATAACAACCAATTCATCTCGCATCGCCGGCACTCCAGAAGTCCCGGCCTTGATTCTGTATCGGCCCACCAGCGCAAAGCATTAACAGATGAGCGCGAAACCCCATCTCAAGCCACCTCTTCATTACGACTCAGCGACTGCGCCAGCAAAAAGCGCAGCAACGCTCGATAGGCCAGCACGCCGCGCGCATTCGAATCCAGTTGCGACGGCACCACACCAGCCAGACTGGCATCACGCAATTTGGTGTCAATCGGGATATAGGCTTGCCAAAGGTGCTCAGCGTAATCACGTCGCAGCAGTCGCAAGGTGTTCAGCGAGGCTTGTGTGCGGCGGTCAAACAGCGTCGGCACGATGGTATAAGGCAGCGCCTGCTTGCGAGAACGGTTGACCATATTGAGGGTATGGACCATCCGTTCCAGCCCCTTGAGCGCCAGAAATTCGGTCTGCACGGGAATAATCAGCTGCTCGCAGGCCGCCAGCGCGTTGATCATCGAGACCCCCAGCAAAGGTGGACTATCGATGATCACGAACTGGTATTCGTTCCATAACTGCGCCAGCGCGCGCGAAATCACCAGACCGTAACCACCCTGAGCAGCCGACTGACGCTCCAATGTCGCCAGTGAGGTGCTGGAGGGCAACAAACTGATATTCGGGTGGGAGGTATCCTTCAGCAGCGCCGCCGCCAAACCGTCAGGCACATGACCGTTGTGCTGAAACAGGTTGAATACGCTACTGGTCAGCTGGTCAGGATCCTGACCAAAATAACTGGTCATCGAGCCATGAGGATCAAGGTCTACAACCAGCACCTTCTGACCTTGATCTGCAAGCAAGCCCGCCAGCGCGACGGCTGTCGTGGTCTTGCCCACCCCGCCCTTCTGGTTGGCTACTGCCCAGACTCTCATACCCTACCTCCGAGGATGCCGGTACTACGCCGCATCCCGCCACAATAATGAAACGCCAACATTCTGACAGCCCGCCGTCTGTTTTACCTATTGCAGAGCGTTCGATGCAGAACCCGTGCCAGAAGCAGGCGCGGTGCGCGCTTCTCGCATCACATCGACCCGCGCATCAGGCTCGGCAATCTGTTCGTGTCGATTATCAAGAAACCGCGACACCAACAGCACTACTCGACGATTGGCCTTGCGCCCGGCTGCCGTAGTGTTATCGGCAACCGGCCTAAATTCACCATAGCCTACTGCAGCCAGACGGTCAGGATTGACCCCACCGTTACTGAGCATGCGCACTACGCTGGCTGCACGCGCGGCGGACAACTCCCAGTTGGTCGGGTAGCGCCCGGAGCGAATGGGGACGTTATCGGTAAACCCCTCGACGTGAACCGGGTTGTCGTAGGGCTTGAGAATTTCCGCGATGCGGTCGATCAGACCAAACGCGGCATCCAGCGGCAGCGCATCGCCACTAGGAAACAGCAGACCGGAACTCAGCTCGATCTCGACCCACATCTCGTTGCCCCGGACCTCAAGCTCACCGGCCTGGATGAGGTCGCCAAAGGCCGCCTCCATGGCCGCGGTGATATCCTGCAACGCTTCGCTGCTGCCCTCGGGCGAGCCAGCGCCAGTCGCGTCGTTATTCTCGCGGGTAATACCACGCGGCATCTCGATCCCGATCTGAATCGGATCTACCGAGCGTTGAGGCTGATTAAAGGCGCCGACCAGGGTATCGGACAGTACTTTGTACTTGCCCTCGTTGACCGAGGAGATCGAATACATGACAACAAAAAAGGCGAACAGCAGGGTAATGAAGTCCGCGTAGGACACCAGCCAGCGTTCGTGATTTTCGTGCTCTTCCGGTCTGGATCGGCGCATGGTTCAACCTCTAATCCAGAAAGCCCTCGAGCTTCATTTCGATTGAGCGCGGATTCTCGCCCTCGGCAATCGACATTAGACCTTCGAGTAGCATCTCGCGGTATTTGGACTGTTGCAGCACCACCGCCTTGAGTTTGGCTGCAGCAGGGAGCATAAACAGGTTGGCCAGAGCGACACCGTAAATAGTGGCGACAAATGCCACTGCGATGCCGGCGCCCAGACGCGACGGATCAGCCAGATTACCCATGACGTGAATAAGGCCCATCACCGCGCCGATGATGCCGATGGTCGGGGCGTAGCCGCCCATGCACTCATAGACCTTGGCAGCCATCAGGTCGCCGTGTTCCTTGTTCACCAAGTCGACTTCCATGATGCTGCGCAGGGCTTCCGGCTCGCTGCCATCCACCAGTAGCTGCAGACCTTTACGAGCGAACCCATCAGGCTCAAGCTCAGCCATGCTTTCCAGGCCCAGCAAACCTTCCTTACGGGCAATCGTGCTCCAGTTGATAACCTGAGTAATACCTTCACGCATGCGGTTGGCCGGCGGAAAGATAATCCACGGCAGGATCGCCAGCGCACGCTTGAAAACCGTCAGCGGTGTCTGAATGAACGCAGCACCAAGCGTGCCACCAATAACAATCAACCCGGCAGGGCCGTTCAGCAACGCGGTGGCGTGACCACCTTCCAGATAGTTGCCGCCGATGATGGCGACAAAAGCCAGAATGACACCGATGATGCTGAGGATGTCCATTAGCTGAGCTCTGCCAAATATCGGCCGATTTCATCCAGGTTGTAGATGCCATCGGCGAGATTAGCCTTGGCGACCGCCATCGGCATCCCGTAAATCACGCAACTGGCCTCGTCCTGAGCCCAGACAGCACTGCCTGCCTGCTTGAGCATCCGCGCGCCTTCACGTCCATCAGCGCCCATCCCGGTCAGCACTACAGCGAGGACCTTGTCCTGAAACGCCTTGGCCGCAGAGCCGAAGGTCACATCAACGCAAGGCTTATAGTTCAGTCGCTCATCACCAGGCAAAATCCGCACTACACCGCGCGAATCAACCATCATCTGCTTGCCGCCGGGCGCCAGCAGCGCACGGCCCGGACGCAGGACGTCGCCGTCCTCGGCTTCCTTGACGGAAATCCGGCAGAGCTTGTCGAGACGTTCGGCGAAGGCCTTGGTGAAGGCGGCGGGCATGTGCTGAACCAGCAACAAGGGCGCCGGGAAACTGGCTGGCAGCTGAGTCAGCACCTTTTGCAACGCAACCGGGCCGCCGGTAGAGGTACCGATAGCAACCAGCTTGTAGCTGCGCTTGCGCGGCGCAGGACTGTTCTTGACTGGCGCAGCAGGCGCTACCGGAGCCGCGACCGGCCGGCCCGCACCGGGCGTCGAGCCAACAGGAGCTCTGGACGTCGAACTCGGGGCAGCAGCGGGCGCATGATGCGCTGAAGACGAGTGCAACCCCAGCGAGCGCCGATTGGTGCGCGCCAGCGCGGTCACCCGCTCGCACAGCATCTGGCGAACCTTGTCGGGGTTGCGCGAGATATCTTCGAAGTTCTTCGGCAAATAGTCGGCAGCACCGGCATCAAGTGCGTCCAGACTGACGCGGGCCCCTTCGTAGGTCAGCGATGAGAACATGATCACCGGCGTTGGGCAGCGCTGCATGATCTGACGCACCGCCTCAATGCCATCCATGACCGGCATCTCGTAGTCCATGGTGATCACATCCGGGTGCAAAGCCAGCGTCTGCTCAATAGCTTCACGGCCATTGTTGGCAGTACCAACTACCTGGATTTGCGGGTCGCCCGCCAGGATCTCCGTCACCCTGCGGCGAAAGAACCCTGAATCGTCGACCACCAGAACCTTAACCGCCATACCCTCTCCTGAACTGCATCCTGCACATGAAATGATTCATCAATCGTATTTACGAGGTTGTGCTCCCCCGCAAAGGGCGCTGCGTATCGCCTAATCAGCGCGATTGCAGTGCCAGCTCAGGCTATCACATGCGTCTTGCATACCGCTTCAGCAGGCTCGGGATATCCAAAATCAGGGCGATACGACCATCACCGGTAATAGTTGCCCCAGCCATGCCAGCGGTGCCTTGCAACATCCGACCCAGCGGCTTGATGACAACCTCTTCCTGACCAACCAACTGGTCAACCACGAAACCGACCCGCTGCGTGCCGACGGAAACGATCACGACACTGGCGGCGGAATGGTCGCTGGTGTCCTCGACGCCCGGCATCAGCCAGTGCTTGAGGTAGAACAGCGGCAACGCCTTCTCGCGAACGATGATCACTTCCTGACCGTCAACCACGTTGGTGCGCGAGAGGTCGAGGCTGTAGATTTCGTTGACGCTGACCAGCGGTAGAGCAAAGGCCTGATCGGCCAGCATGACCATCAGCGTCGGCATGATGGCAAGGGTCAACGGTACCTTGATCGCGATCCGCGAACCCTGGCCTTTGGTCGACTCGATGTTGATCGTACCGTTGAGCTGAGAAATCTTGGTCTTGACCACGTCCATGCCAACACCGCGACCGGACACATCGGAGATCTCGGTCTTGGTGGAAAAACCGGGCGCCAGAATCAGGTTAAAGCATTCGGTATCGCTCAGGCGATCCGCTGCGTCCTTATCCATCATGCCCTTCTCAACCGCCTTGGCACGCAGGATTTCCGGATCCATGCCGCGGCCGTCGTCGACGATAGTCAGCAGAATGTGGTCGCCTTCCTGCTGCGCAGCCAGCACCACCTTGCCGGTACGCGGTTTGCCGGCGGCCTCGCGCTCGTCCGGCAGTTCAATACCGTGATCAACCGAGTTGCGCACTAGGTGAACCAGCGGATCGGCCAGTGCCTCGACCAGGTTTTTGTCCAGGTCGGTCTCTTCACCGATCAGCTCGAGGTTGATTTCCTTCTTGAGGTTACGCGCCAGATCTCGGACTACCCGCGGGAAACGCCCGAAGACCTTTTTGATGGGCTGCATGCGGGTCTTCATGACCGACATCTGCAAGTCTGCAGTCACCACATCAAGATTGCCGACGGCCTTGCTCAGTTCTTCGTCGCCGCTGGACACGCCCAAACGAACCAGGCGGTTACGCACCAGTACCAGCTCGCCGACCATGTTCATGATTTCGTCCAGCCGCGCGGTATCAACCCGCACAGTGGTATCCGCCGCCGGTGCCTCGGCAGCGGCGGCCGGCTTGGCGGCAGCTGGAGCGGCAGGGGCAGGCTTGGCTGCCGGTTTGGCCGCCGCAGCCTTGGCTTCAGGCGCCTTGGCGGGTTCTTTCTTTTCCGCAGGTTTTGCCGCAGCGGGTGCGGTAGCCGCCTCGGCAGCACCAGGCGCACTTCCCTTGCCGTGCAACTGATCGAGCAGCGCTTCGAATTCATCGTCGGTTATGTGATCACCGCCGCTCGGCTCAGCAGTCGGTGTGCTTTCGGGAGCCGCAGCAGCTGCGCTCGGCGCATCAGCAACGCCTGGAGCAGAACCCTTGCCATGCAACTGGTCCAGCAAGGCTTCGAATTCGTCATCGGTGATTTCATCACTACCAGCCGCTGCTTTGGCTGGCTCGCTGGACGCGGGCACGCTCGGTGCATTGCCTGTGCCGTGCAGCTCATCAAGCAGCGCTTCAAATTCATCATCAGAGATTTCGTCCGATGCCGCATCAGACGCTGCTGGCGCGACCTTCGCCGCTGCAGTCGCGGCACTGCCATCGCCGTGGAGGGCATCCAGCAGTTGCTCAAACTCGTCATCGGTGATGTCGCCGTCGGCCGGTGCCGAGGTCGCAGCGGGAGCCATGGCAGCGTCGGGTTCGGCGACTGGCTCTTGCGGTTCTGAAGCTGGGGCTTCTGCTACTTCATCAGCAGACTCGGGTTGCGCTAACGCAGACAGAGCGTCCAGCAGCGCGGGGTCAGCGGGGGTCGGCTCTTCGCTCTCGCGCACCTGGGCAAACATGCCGTTGACGGTATCCAGCGCCTGGAGCACCACGTCCATCAACTCAGGGGTAACGGTCCGCTCGCCCTTGCGCAGGATGTCGAACACGTTTTCGGCGATGTGACAGCAGGCGACCAGAGCATCCAGCTGCAAAAAGCCGGCACCACCTTTTACCGTGTGAAAGCCGCGGAAGATGGCGTTAAGCAGATCCATGTCGTCGGGCCGGTTTTCCAGCTCGACCAACTGTTCGGACAACTGCTCGAGAATCTCACCGGCCTCGACCAGAAAGTCCTGGAGAATCTCTTCATCCGCATCGAAACTCATGCACCCACTCCCCTCGGGCGTGTTATCGGAAGACCGCTGGATGCACAACCGAAACCACCTTCGGTTGCAGTGCGGTCATTCAACGTTGCTGCCAGGTCGCCACCGTGGACAGTCAAGCTGCCGGCTGTTTAAACGCACGGCAGTCACAGCTGACATCAGAATCCCAGGCTGGACAGGAGATCGTCGACCTCATCCTGACCGGAAACAACGTCTTCCCTTGTATCGGCATGAATTTGCGGACCTTCACCCTTGGAAGAGGATTTTTTTGTCTCTTCCGGCGTCTCGCCGTGATTGATGCCGGTAATGCGGTCAACTTGACCCGCCATTCGAACCAGATTGACCAGGCTCTCTTCGACATCGTGTACAAGCGTGGTGACGCGCTTGATGACCTGACCGGTCAAATCCTGATAATCCTGCGCCAGCAAAATATCGTTCAGATTGGTCGATAGCTCTTTGCTGGTTTTCTCAGTGTCTTCGAGAAACTCGCCGACCCGTCGGTACAGGTCGCGGAACTCGTCTGCAGCCATTTCACGACGCTGCAGACGCTGCCAATCGGCTTTCAAGGCACTGGCCTGCTGGCCCAGATCGGTAACCTTTGGCGCGCTGACCTCCACCAGATCCATGGTGCGATTGGCGGCCTTATCGGTCAGCTGAACCACGTAGTCCAGGCGATCGGAGGCATCAGAGATTTTCGACGTCTCAGACTCGGCGCCGAGCGCGTGGGTGGTATCGATCTGGAAATTGACGATTGCGTTGTGCAGCGCGCGGGTCAGTTGCCCCACTTCGTGGTACAGACCACGATCACGTGCCTGATTGATGGCATGAATGACCAGCAGCGCTTCAGCGAAGTTGCCACTTTCAAGATGACCAACCAACTGATGCGCATTGTCTTTCAGCGAATGTTCAAACTCCTGAGCAGTCGCCTGGCCGGGATCTTTACTCAAAGCCATAACCTTTACCCCGGTTAATTATTATTTAGGCTGAACTCGCTCGAAAATCTTTTCGATCTTCTCTTTCAGCGCCTGAGCGGTAAACGGCTTGACCACGTAGCCATTGACGCCCGCCTGCGCGGCCTCAATGATCTGATCACGCTTGGCCTCGGCAGTTACCATCAGTACCGGCAGATGCTTGAGGCGGTCATCAGCACGCACCGCGCGGAGCAGATCAATGCCGCTCATACCCGGCATATTCCAGTCCGTCACCAGAAAGTCGAAGCTGCCGCTCTGCAGCATCGGCAGCGCGGTATTACCGTCATCCGCTTCGGCCGTGTTGGTAAACCCAAGGTCGCGCAACAGGTTCTTGATGATGCGCCTCATCGTCGAAAAATCATCAACGATGAGAATTTTCATGTTCTTGTCCAAGTCGACCTCCGTACAAACCAGGGAATGTGCAGGCCTGCACCCCAGAAACCCATCGCAAATAACCAAACAAGCCGTATAAAGAAGCTCTGAGCAATCAGCTGCTACGTCAGCAGACTGGTCAGATGCGCCCTTGGTGTCGCCCTCTGGCGACCGGCACAGTGCTACTACCTGTCGAGCAATCCGAGCATTGTCCGGATGTTGACGACAAAATCAATCATTTCGCCAACTGACCAGCTTGGCGCGCAACCGGGCAGCACATTGACTGTGCAATTGGCTGACCCGCGATTCACTTACACCAAGTACCGCTCCGATTTCCTTGAGGTTAAGCTCCTCCTCGTAATAAAGCGACAAAAGCAGTCGCTCGCGCTCCGGAAGCGTATCGATCGCTTCGATCAGTGCCCCCCGAAAGCGTTCATCCTGCAGACCGGACAGCGGCTCCTCGCCACCCTGCACATCGGCCGGCGCACCTGACTCCAGTAGATCGTCAAAGCTGAACAATTTGCTGCCGGCGGTATCGCTGAGGATCGCGTAGTACTCCTCAAGACTCATATCCAGTTCGGCCGCAACCTCGTGATCTTTAGCGTCCCGTCCCAGACGCGCTTCAACGGCGCGCATGGCGTCGCTGACCATCCGGGTGTTGCGGTGGACGGAGCGAGGCGCCCAATCGCCCTTGCGCACCTCGTCCAGCATTGCACCACGAATGCGGATGCCGGCATAGGTTTCAAAGCTGGCACCCTTGCCGAAATCAAATTTGCGGGAGGCTTCGAGCAGGCCGATCATCCCGGCCTGCATCAAATCTTCAACCTGAACGCTGGATGGCAAACGCCCCAGCAAGTGATAGGCAATACGCTTTACCAGCGGAGCATATTGCTCGACGAGACGATCCTGCTGACCTGCTGAACTCTGTGCTCGTGTATACATGCTCAATCCGCCAGCCTGTGCTGTCATAGACCCGATCCTGTCGGCTGCACCAAACGCTCGACGAAGAACTCCAGATGCCCACGGGGATTGGCCGGCAACGGCCATGCATCCACTTTCTGAGCAATGGCGCGAATGGCCAGCGAGGCTTTGCTGCGCGGGAACGCTTCAAACACCGCGCGCTGTTTCTGCACTGACTTACGCACCGCTTCATCGAATGGCACCGCACCGACATACTGCAGCGCAACATCCAAAAACCGGTCAGTTACCTTGGTGAGCTTAGCAAAGACCATGCGGCCTTCCTGGGGCGTGCCCACCATATTGGCCAATACGCGAAAACGGGTCATGCCGTGATCACGGTTGAGCAGTTTGATCAGGGCGTAGGCATCGGTGATGGAAGTCGGCTCGTCGCACACCACCACCAGTACTTCCTGAGCGGCGCGCACAAAACTGACAACTGAGTCGCCGATACCTGCCGCGGTATCGACGATCAGCACGTCGATGTTGTCACCGATTTCGCTGAACGCCTGAATCAGGCCCGCATGCTGCTGATGATTGAGGCTGACCATGTTGGCAGCGCCCGAGGCAGCCGGAACAATGCGAATGCCGCCAGGACCGGTAACCAGAACATCGCGCAGGTCACACTTGCCGTCGAGCACGTCCGCCAGCGTTGCCTTGGGCTTGAGCCCCAACAGCACGTCGACATTCGCCAGACCAAGGTCAGCGTCCAGCAGAACGACCCGCCGCCCCATCTCTGCCAGAGCAAGACTGAGGTTCACCGACACGTTGGTCTTGCCGATGCCACCCTTGCCACCGGTGACTGCGATTACCTGAACCGGATGATTGCTGCCCATCTGCGCTGATTACCTTAATTCTGTGAAGTTGCTTAACTTGCCTGCTGGGTGTGCATCATACCGGCAAATACGTCCGCCATGGTCTGATCTGCTGGCGCTTCGTTGCCGGCCATGCTGACTGCACGGCTGACCAGCTGGTGCCCTACCGCCCGACTGATGTCATCGGGAATGCGCTGGCCATCTGCCAGATAGGCTACCGGCAAACCCTGCTCCATCGCCAGCCCCAGTGATTCACCCAGCGTAGCTGCTTCATCGACCTTGGTCAGAATGCAGCCGGACAGGCCGCACGCCTTGTAAGTATGGTAGGCCGCCTTCATTACCCGGTGCTGGCTAGTCGCTGCGAGCACCAGCAGATTGCGCACCCGGCGCCCCTGCCGCGCCAGCGTATCCAGCTGACCGCGCAGATAGGGATCATTGGCCTGCAAACCGGCGGTGTCGATCAGCACCAGGCGCTTGCCGGCAAAATCGGCCAGCACGTCGTTGAGGTCCTGATTTTCATCGACCACCTTGACCGGCACGTTGAGAATCCGGCCCAGCGTACGCAGTTGCTCGTGAGCGCCAATACGGTAGGTGTCCATAGTGACCAGGGCAACGTGCTGACTCCCGTGCTTGAGCACGTAGCGGGCGGCCAGCTTACCAAGCGTGGTGGTCTTGCCAGCACCTGTCGGACCAACCAGTGCGATCACACCACCGGCATCCAGCGGCTCTTCGCGCAGCACCGGCACGCGATGTGCCAGATAGGCCAGCAGCATGCGCCAAGCCTGACGCGGATCGCTCACGTCAGAAACCTGACGCAGCAGATCCTGGCTAACCTCCGCGGGCAACCCCATCTGGGTCAGACGGCGCCACAGCCCTGCCTGCTTGGGCTTTTGCTGATTGAGCTGCCCCCACGCCAAGCCACCCAGCTGCGACTCCAGCATCTCACGCAGACCGGCAATTTCAGCACGCATGGCGCTCAGGCTGGCGTCTTCAACGGCAGCGGCGACGGGCGCAACCTCAGCCGCCGCAGGACGGGCTACTGGCGCAGCCTGCTCAACCGGCTCCTGAATCAGACGATCCAGCAGATCACGCGCCTCGACAGAACCCTGACGCGCGGCGTGACGCATGGTGTCACCAAACAATTGGCGATTAACCAGCGGCTGGTCGTGGGAGGCCATCGAACCTACTTCCAGCTCGGCGCGCGCAGCGACGATGCGCTCCTGGGTCTTCTTCAACTCGGTGTCCAGGCCGGGCGTCGGCGCGGTCAGGCGCGGCGCCTCATAGTCCAGTGCAGCGGTCAGCTCAACACCACCGGCAACCCGGCGATTGGCAATGATCGACGCATCCGCGCCCAGTTCATCGCGAACCAGCTTCATCGCCTGGCGCATGTCTGCGGCAAAGAAACGTTTGACTTTCATGGCTGACCTCGTCGCTTTTCTGGCGCCGCCCGCTGGCGGCTGCTGTCATTCATTCAGAGTCTGCAGCTCAGTTCTGGCCGACCGTCGCAATGATGGTCACCTGCTTGCTGTCCGGAATTTCCTGGTAGGACAGTACATGGGCTCCCGGGGCTGCGTAGCGTACGAACTTGGCCATCATCATCCGAATCGGCCCCGCTACCAGCAATATTGCCGGCTTGCCCTGCACTTCCTGCCGCTGTACTGCTTCGGCCAGCGAGCGCTGCAACTTCTCGGCCATGCCGGGCTCAAGCAACATACCGTCGTCTGCGCCCTGACCTGCCTTCTGCAGACTCTGTAGCAACATCTGTTCCAACCTTGGTTCCAAGGTGATCACAGGCAGCTGAGAGTCAAGCCCCACAATGCTTTGCACGATTGAGCGACTCAGCGCGACCCGCACCGCGCCGATCAACGCGCCGGTATCTTGACTCTTGTTGGAGTTGTTGGCGATCGCCTCGGCAATGGTCCGAATGTCACGTACCGGCACCTGCTCCTGCAGCAAGCCCTGCAGCACCTTGAGCAAATTGGAGAGTGAGATAAGGCCCGGCACCAGCTCCTCGGCCAGCTTCGGCGAGGCCTTGGCCAGCACCTGCATCAGCTGCTGCACTTCCTCATGGCCGATAAGTTCGTGAGCATGCTTGAAGAGAATCTGATTGATGTGGGTGGCGACCACGGTACTGGCGTCCACCACGGTATAGCCGAGTGACTGCGCCTGATCCTTCTGGTTCTGTTCGATCCAGACTGCATCCAGACCAAACGCCGGGTCCTTGCCCGGTATACCCTTGACCTCGCCAAATACCTGACCCGGGTTAATCGCCAGCTCCCGATCAGGGTAAATCTCGGCCTCCGCCACCCCTACTCCCATCAACGTCAAACGATAGGCGTTGGGCGCCAGATCGAGGTTGTCGCGAATATGTACAGACGGCATCAGGAAACCCAAATCCTGCGAGAGTTTCTTGCGCACGCCCTTGATGCGCGCCAAGAGCTGCCCACCCTGGTTACGATCCACCAACGGAATCAGCCGATAACCGACTTCCAGCCCGACCATGTCAACCGGCGTCACGTCATCCCAGCCCAGTTCACGGGTTTCTGGCGCCTGAACGGCCGGCACCTGCGCCTGCTGGCGCTCTTCCACCTGTTTCTCTTCCGCTTTGGCCTGCTGGTGCTTGGCGATGAAATAGGCCCCGCCGGCGGCAATCGCCCCCAGACTGAGGAAGGAAAAGTGCGGCATGCCGGGAATCAGACCCATGACAATCAGGATCGCCGCCGCTACTGCCAGTGCCTTCGGTGAGGCAAACATTTGACGCTGTACCTGCGCGCCCATGTCCTCCGAGGTAGACACCCGGGTAACCATGATCGCCGCCGCAGTCGACAGCAGCAGCGACGGAATCTGGGCAACCAGACCGTCACCGATGGTCAGCAGCACATAGATGCGGCCAGCCTCGGCGAACGGCAGGCCATGCTGCGCCATACCGATGGCCAGACCACCAATCACGTTGATGAACAGAATCAGCAGGCCAGCAACCGCGTCACCACGGACGAATTTGCTTGCACCATCCATCGAGCCGTAGAACTCGGCTTCCTGAGCGACTTCCTGACGACGAGCCTTGGCCTGATCCTGATCGATCAGTCCGGAGTTCAAATCGGCGTCGATCGCCATCTGCTTGCCGGGCATCGCATCCAGGGTGAAACGCGCACTGACTTCCGAGATGCGCCCCGCGCCCTTGGTGACCACCACAAAGTTGATGATCATCAGGATCGCAAACACCACCAGACCGACAACGTAGTTACCGCCGATCACCACCTCACCAAAGGCCTGAATAACCTTGCCGGCGGCATCACCGCCCTCGTGGCCGTAGAGCAGAACCACGCGGGTTGAGGCAACGTTCAGAGCAAGACGCAGCAGAGTAGCGACCAGCAGGATCGTCGGGAACACCGCAAAGTCGAGCGGCCGCAGCGCATAGGCACCGACCAGCAGAACCACCAGCGACAGCGCAATGTTGAAGGTGAACAGCACGTCCAGCAGGAACGGCGGGATCGGCAGCATCATCATGCCGAGCATCACCAGCAGCAGAATCGGGATACCCAGACTGCCGTGGCGCAGACCGGCCAGATTGGTCCGCATATTTCCCATCACTTGTGCGCGATCAACAGCCATTGGCGAAAAGGTCCCCAGATCAAATATTTGACGCAATGTTGCGTTGTACCGGGGTCTACGCAAGAAGCGTTCCAATTTCGGAACAAGGCGGGCCGGATCAGGTCTACCTAAGGACGTTTACGTGTAACCAAGCGCTGCACAGGCCATGCGTGCCTTCTGATAAACTGCTTCGCGCTATCAAGGCAACGGAAGGCCATACTCAGAACTCGACAAGGGCATCGCCGCCGACCGAGCTTCGCCATCCATTGCCACCGTGGCCAGAGTCGTCCGACTGGCCGCAACCCGAGAGGTATCATGCGCGCGCACATCGCTCTGCTACTGGGACTGAGCATCACCCTCACCGGATGCCAAAGCCTTTCTCAACCCGACAGCTTGCTTAGCCGTTCGGGTGAAATGATCAAAACCCAGAGCCAACGCCTGGCCGACCTCGCTGCCAGACTGACCGGCGACCCGGCCGCTGAGGAGCGTCACGCTGAAGTTGAAGCCCTGTTCGCGCAGCAGTACATCGACCCCCTGACCCGCTATCTCGATGCACACGCGGACGACACGGATTACGCCGACTACCTTCCACTGGTACGTGAAGAACGCGACAGTCGCTGCCAAGCCATCGGACAGCGCTATCAGGCTCAACAGGCGACCCGGGCCAACCTCCAGCGTCTGCGCGCAGGCTATCAGTTCTCCTGCCCACAGCAGGTCAGCGACTTTGCCGATCGGGTACCGCAACCCAGCACAACGCAAACAACGCAAACAACGCAAAGCGCAGGCAGTGGCACAGCGACCAGCCAGCAGGAAAACTGCTACCTCCTGTTCGCGATTCGCAATTACAGCCAGGCAACCAGCGCCTGCACCCCCGCAGCCGAAGCCGGCGACGCCAAAGCCCAGCATCATCTGGCGAGCATTGCCGAGAGCTCCGGCCAAAATGGCACGGCATTGCGCTGGGCCCGCGCCTCAGCCGAACAGGGCAACACCGCAGGCCAACTGCTGCTAGCGGATCTGCTGCAGCAGCAACGCAGCAGTGAAGCGGACAGAGAAGCCTTCGCCTGGTTGCAAAAAGCGGCCAACAGCGGCCAGCCCGGCGCACGCTATCAGTTGGCAAAGGCGTATCTGAACGGCACCGGCACCGCCGTCAGCCCAGACAAAGCCGAAGGTCAACTGCGCCACGCAGCGCTGGCTGACCACGTACCGTCGATGCTGCAACTGGCTCGCAGCCATCCCAACACGGCCTCCGCGCGCCACTGGCTGAGCGAAGCTGCAGAACGCGACTCAGCCGAAGCTCAATACCGTCTGGGGCTGGATTACATGCAAGGCGATGGCGGCCCACAGGATCTGGAGCAGGCTTACTTCTGGCTCAGCCTGGCGCTGGTCAATGGAGAGTCCCGTGGCCGACGCTACGTTGAACAGCTGTCAGGCCAACTCAGCAACGAGCAGCTGATCAGCGCGCGCAGCGCCCTGCAGCAGCATATCAACAACCGCTGATCGTCCTCAGGTAATGGGAATGCTGCCAGTCAAACGCGCAATCATGGTTCTTCTCAGCCTGCTGGTCGGCCTGTTTCTGGTCGGCAGTTGGTTGATCGCCAGCCTGAACCTGGAGTTTGCCGAGAATGCGATGGGCAAACTGCGCGAACAGCAGATAACCGACACCTTCTATGCCAATCTCGACCGCATCAACGCCCATCACCGCCTGATGGAACAGAGCACCCGCGGCCTCGCGCGCGCTGGCGGTCTGCTTGCGCAATCGACGCCAACCCCAGCCGCGCTGACCGATACCGTGCGCAATGCCTTGCAGGACTTCCCCGACAGCTACGGCAGCAGCCTCTGGTACGTGGACGGAGGACGTAGCGCACGCTATGCCTACCGTCAGGGTCAGGACATTCAAGTCGAGCCCCTGAACGCCAGCGAGCAGCAACGCGTGAGCGACTGGTTCCAGCAGCTGCGCGCTCTGCCCACACCGATTTCACCGGCAAAACAATGGACCTCGGCCTACTACAAGAGCAGCATCAACGCTGTAGTGATCAGCCACGCGACCCTGGTCCGCGATTTACAGGGGCGAGCCATCGGCCTGGCGATGACCGACTGGCTTGCCGACGACATCATCCGCACGGTAAGCCGCGTCGAGGTCACGCCCAGCACCTTCGCGTTCCTGCTTGACCATGACAACCGCAATCTCTCCAGCCTGTCCGATGCCGCTGACGTCGACCGAGCCCAACAACTGATCGACAGCGTGACGGCGCTGGAGCTGCATCAGAAACTGCAAGAGCAACCGGTTCCGGTGATCAACTCCCGACAGTTGGCCTCGCCAGTGCAGCAGCTGCTGCATCGGGTCGACCAGCAGGACTACAGCCTGTTTTTCTCGCCCACCCGCGCCGGCATGATCTTTGGCATCGGCGTTCCACAGGCGGAGATTGATGCGGTGCTCACACCGATGCGCGAAAGCAGCACCCGCATTCAGCTGCTCGCCGGCACGATCATGCTGATCATCTCGGCGCTGATTCTGTATCTGGTGGCCGGCACGCTGCGCCAGCTGCACAACCTTTACACCGACACCCTCACCCACCTGCCCAACCGCGAGCGTTTGCTGGCAGACCTGAAGAAGACGCACACCGCAAGTCTCCTGCTGCTCAACCTCGATGCGTTCAAGGAAATTAACGACTTCTACGGCCACCAGTGCGGCGACCACGTGATTTCGACCCTGGCCAAGGCGCTGCAGCAGCACCTGAATGAGCGCGCTGACTGGCGAGGCAGCCGCCTGTATCGCATGCCCGCAGACGAACTGGCCATCTGGCTGCCCGGCCATCACAGCCAGGAGCAGCTCACACCCGCATTGACCCGGCTGCTGAAGTTCATCAGCAATCTGCAGATCCACTGGCAGGAGCAGGATATCCCGCTCAACGCCAGCGTAGGCGTTGCGTGCTGCAACCAGCGCGACGCACAAGACCTGACCGGCGAACAACTGTTACCTGCGGCCAACATCGCGCTGGAGCTCGCGCGCGCAGACAACGAAAGTTTCGTCTTTTACGACGCGAGCAAGGGCGTGCGAGAGGGGTATGAACAGAACTTGCTTGGCGCCAACCGTCTACGCGCCGCACTGGACGAGGACCGCATCGTCGCGTTCTTTCAGCCGATCATGGACGTCAACAGCCGACGCATTGAAAAGTACGAGTGCCTGGTGCGGATGATCGATGAACACGGCGAACCGGTCAGCCCGATTCACTTCCTCGACCTGGCGAAAAAGGTGCGGCTGTATCGCGCGATCACCCGTTGCATGATCGACAGCGCGATTGAGCGCTTCGCCAACCAGCACTGCAGCTTCTCGATCAATCTGTCCTGCGAAGACCTGCTGGACCCGGAACTGGCCGATTACATCATCCACACGGTCGACACCCACGCCGTCGGCGAACAGGTGATTTTCGAGATTCTGGAATCAGAGGGGATCGAAAACTACGCCGCGGTGCGCCAATTTATCGACCGCGCCAAGGCGCTGGGTTGCCGTATTGCCATCGACGACTTCGGCACTGGCTATTCCAACTTCGAGCACCTGATGCGACTCAATGTTGACCTGATCAAGATCGACGGCAGCCTGATTCGCCAGCTGGAGGACAACCCGACCGCTGTCACCTTGTGTCGGGGCATCGTGCAATTCGCCGAAGAACTCGGCATGCAGACCGTCGCCGAGTTCGTACACAGCCCTGCAGTACTCAGAAAGGTTCAGGAACTGGGCATTCACTTTGCCCAGGGCGCCGCCATCGGCATGCCATCGGCCAGCCTGATTACTGAGGTCAGCGTCCTGGATGCCGACGAGCCAAGTACCCGCGACTAGCGGTAAATAATATCAGCGCGCATCGGCGCCAAGCGCTGAAGCAGACGATTTTGCACGGTTACCGGCAGTTGCTCTGCCTCCATTGCCGCAATCAGGTCTTCAACCAACGCGTTGAAATCGGCCTCCGTGAAGCCAAAACCGGCATGCACCTGCGCCATGCTGTCGCCGGTATATTCGCAGGGGCCACCAGCCTCCACACAGAATTGTTCCTGCAGTTTTTCCTGCAAGCGCGCGATATCGGTATCGGCGAAGTGGTGAGCAATACGTTGATCGTCGGCGATGCGATACAGCAGCCCCTCCACCACACGATTGATACCCGCCTGCTCCCCCAGGGCGTGATACAGACTGTCATTCGCCGGCGGTTGACTGGCACAGCCAGCCATGCCGATCAGAACCAGCGCAGCGCAGGCCGTCGCACGTAATTGTCTCCGCATGATGACCTCAGTAGCTCAGCTGCATGGAAAGGAACAGACCACGCTGGCCATCGAGCGTGGCAATTTCACCTAGATCCGCCCAAGCGGCAGCCAGGGCCATGCGCTTGCTCGGAAAGTAGCCGACAAACACATCTTGCCAATCGCTCTCACCGGCAAACGACAGATTATCCGGTTTCTCGCGGTACTCGACCCCCACGACCCAGCGCGGGTTGAGCAGCAGCGCTACGCTTCCCTCCTTGAGCAGCGTGCGGCTATCGCGCCGATCACCACCAAAGCCCAGCAGGCCGGTTTCATTGGCCCGCGAGTAGCGCAGCGTACCGTTGACCAGCAGGTTGTAGCCCCCCACTGCGCCCAAAAACAGTCGCGACCCCGCCAGATAGAACTCGGTATCCGAGTCCCGTTGGGCGCCGACCAGTGACGGAATCAGGAAGTTGGTTTGGCGCTTGTACTGCGCGCCCAGCGAAACCTGTGGCAGGCGGTCGTAGACCAGATCACCGAAGAGCCGCAGCTTTACCCCAAAAACGTCCTGATTAAGGCTCTTGTGCGGCAGGCCAGCTGCCTTGGTCAGCGCATCCGTATTCAGCCGCTGCCGGGCGACCGACAGCTCCAGGCGATTACCCAGTGCCAGCGCCGCACCAAAGGCGTCGAGGCGATAGTCACCGGTGTCGACACGGGTCGCAAACACGTCTCCGCCCCACTCCTCCCGGGTGCCGTATCCGGACAGCACGGCCCAGGGCACGATACCGCCACCGGCAGCACCTTCAATACTTGTAATCCCGCCGGTCGCCAACAAACGCCCACCAGGGTCGGCAAGCGCACTCCCGGCCCTAAACAACAATGCCGCGCACATCAGACTTTTCTTCACAACTGCTCCACTCACGCGAAGGTTCCGCGCGTCTCAACCATCCAGCGCTCCAGGTCAGCCGCCGCCAGTGGGCGGCTGATGAAGTAGCCCTGGGCGACATCGCAATGACGCTCCTTCAGCCAGTTAAGGGCCTGAGCGTTTTCGATGCCCTCGGCGATCACCTTCAGCCCCATGTTGTGAGCCAGCTCGATGGTCGATTTTACGATCACCGCATCATCGCTGTTATCGGTCAGCTGGAGCACAAAGGATTTATCGATTTTCAAGTCCTGCACTGGCAAGCTCTTGAGGGTCGCGAGCGACGAGTAGCCCGTGCCGTAGTCGTCGACTGCCAGCGCGATGCCCAGCTCGCGCAGGGCCAGCAGGCTGTCCAAACTGCGCCGCGGATCGCGCATGACCGCGCTTTCAGTCACTTCCAGCGAAAGGTAGTCCGGGCTGATCTGCTGGGCGCGCAGCAAGCGCTCCATGCGATGCGGAAACTCCGGATCATCAAGGTCGCGAGCGGAAATATTCATGGCCACCTGCAAGTGGATACCGCGATCAATCCAGCTCCGCAGCTGCGACAACACCGCGGCCATCATCCACTGAGTAAGCATGCCGATGCTGCCCGTCTGCTCGGCGAGGGTAATAAACTCATCAGGCCCGATCACACCAAGTTCGCTGTGCTTCCAGCGCATCAGCGCCTCAACCTGCCGAATCTCGCCGGACGCCAGATCCAGCTTGGGCTGGAAGACCACGCTCAGTTCCCGGTGCTGCGGTGCGTAGCGCAGATCCCGCGCCAGACGAATGCGCCGCTGATAAGCCTGGTCGCTTTGTGCCTGATACACGGCAATCCGTTCTCGGCCCGGCGCCGCATCGTTAAGCGCGATACTGACCTGGCGCAGCAGCTCCTGGGGATCACGACCGTGCAGGGGCCAAGCCACCAGCCCGGCCAACCACTGCGAGCTGAGCTTGATATCCTGAACCTGCATTTTTTCCCCAAGTCGCGCCAGTAAACCATCGATGATCACGACAGCCTCCTCCAGCTCGCAGCCCTTGAGCAGCAGCAAAAACCCGCTGCCCGGTTGCCATGCCAGCAGGGCGTTGGCCGGCAGCACGCCGTCCACACTGGCGACTGACTGACGTATAAGAGCATCGAGAAATTCTTGGCCGCGCGCTTTGAGCAACAGCTCAGCCGTAAGCAGATTGCACTGCGCCAGCACCCCGCCCATTCCGCTCGCGATCGCGTCGTCGAGCTGGCTCCGCACTACCCCGATGTTCGGCAGTCCGGTCAGCGGGTCATGTAAGGCGTTGTGCATGATCAGGTCTTCGCGCTCGGCGATGCCGGATCGCATCGCGTCAATTCGTTCAGCCAGCAAACCCAACTCATCGTGGCGCTCAAGCCGAACCTGGCCGGAATAGTCACCACGCCCGATCCGTGTGGCCGCCTCTGCCAGCATCGCAACCGGTCGAGCCAAGCTGCCAGACAGGTGCACCGCAAGCAGCGAAGACGCAAGTAGCGCGATCAGCGTGATAATCAGCAGCTCACGCTTGAGTAGATCGAAACTGGCCAAGGTCTCGCCCATCGGGCTAGCCAACTGCACCAGTACCCGGTACCCGGCCTGATCCAACAGGGTGATGACTGTCGCGAGATAGCCTTCGGTGTCCTGCATTGGTCCGCCGTCGGCAGAGTCCATCTCCAGCGCGCTATCGGTCAGCGTCGAGAAACTGCTCATCACCGCATCGTCGTGGCTGCTGACAAACCGAATGTCCAGCCCGGTCAACTTCTGCAGTTCACGCGCCAGCGCCTCATCGAGACTGAACGCCATCGCCACCTGCCCCAAGGTAACCGGCGCTCGCACCACCGCATCAACCAGCAGGTAGGGCCGCTCATCAATGATCGCAATCATCGCCTGATCGGAAAATCGCTGCATCGCCTGCACGTCGACCGGCTCGGCATCGCCCTCCCTGACAGAGGCGATACGCATGATTCCCTGCGCGTCGAACAGCATGGCCTGATCGGCACCAATGCGCCTAACCTGATTAAGCAGTGCGGAACGGATGGTCGGCAAATCACCAGTCGCCACCGCCTGCCTGAAGCCAAAGTCGGCGACCAGAATTTCGGTGGCATTGCTCAACTCGCGGGCGCGCGCCTCCAGCACATTGCTGAACACCTTGCTACCCACCTCAAGTTGCTTTTGCGCCTGACGCTTGGCAGATAAGTCAGTTGCCGTATAAACGACCAGAAAAACGGCCCCGAGCACCAGCGCCAAAAGGCCTACTGACGTCAGGATCAGGCGCGTACGCAGATAGCGCATATGCATGGCGTTACTGCAGCGACTTGAAGCGTTGTTGCAGCGGAGACAACGTTGGTGCCGTGCCTTCAACCACTGGTGTAATCGGCAGGCTCACTGTCTGCCCCTGCTGGCTGAGGTCGAGCTCACCCAAGGCTACCGGCGGCTGCTGAAACTGGGCGGGGTGCCACCAGGAAACCGGCCAACTGCCGGCAGGCAAATCAGGCAGTGAGACCAGCCCTGCCGCATCGCTGACGGCAAATCGATGGTGTTCGGTCACCAGAATGTAGCCCACCATAGCGTCATGAATATTGCAGCCCAGAACCACCGCACCGGGGCGCTCGAACATGACCGGCGGCGCCTCTTCACCCTTGAACAGACGCAACTCAAAGGGCTTGGCTTCGGAAAAGGAGTAAACGTGATGTCGCACATCATCGCTATTGGGAAAATCTACCTGAGCGCCAACCGGAACGACCAGCACATGGGGTACAAACTGCCGGTCAACCTGATCCATCAAATAACTCGCATCAGGTCGGGGCGGCACCCCGTCAATCAGTAACACCGCGTTGGCCAAGGGCTCGCCGGCAGCATCCGTCACTGTGATCTGCGCCGCCATCGACTGGCTCGACAACCAGGCCTGCGCGAACAACAGCAGGCCCAGCAACCCACACCGGCGTAGATAGCGCCCTGCCAGACGATTCTGCATGGTACTTCTCCCCCAAGAAAGAGACGCCAACCTGGTATGGGTTACCGCCAAAAGTCGATCTACTGACTGCATGCTGCCACAGGCATGCAAGGCGGATTGACGCTCCGCAGTGTCGTCTGTTGCCAAACGACGCTAGCATAGCGTGATTGCAAACCGATGTGCAGGAACCGACATGCCTAACTCGACCATTCCCCTTTCCGTGCTGGATCTCTGTTCGATCAGCGAGGGCGCGACTGCCGCTGATGCGCTACACAACGCCCAGGCAATGGCACTGCACTGCGAAGAGCTCGGCTACCAGCGCTACTGGGTTGCCGAGCATCACAATATGCTGGGCATCGCCAGCGCCGCCACATCAGTGGTCATGGGATATCTGGCGGGCAGCACCCAGCGAATCCGCATTGGCTCCGGCGGCATCATGCTACCCAACCATGCGCCGCTGCAGATCGCCGAACAGTTCGGCACCCTCGAATCACTCTACCCCGGTCGCATCGACCTTGGTCTTGGACGTGCACCGGGCACCGACCCAGCCACAGCCAATGCACTGCGCCGTGGCCGTACCGACGGCGAAGACTTTCCGCAGATGCTGGAAGAGTTGCGCCGTCTATTCGCACCTGTTGAGCCGGGACAACGCTTGCGGGCAGTGCCCGGCAACGGCTTGAACGTCCCAATCTGGTTGCTCGGCTCCAGCACCTTCAGCGCTCAGCTGGCAGGACGGCTCGGTCTGCCCTTCGCCTTCGCAGGGCAGTTTTCTCCCGACTACCTGTTCAGCGCGCTAAGGCTGTACCGCGAAAGCTTCCGCCCGAGCGAGCAATATGACGAGCCATACGCGATGCTTGGCATCAATGCCTACGTCGCCGATGACCGTGAGCAGGCACACTATCTGGCCAGTTCACACCAGCAGGCCTTTCTCAAGCTGATTCGCGGTACGCCGGGCCAACTGCCACCGCCAACGCACGACATGGAGTCCTTGTGGCAGCCCCACGAGCGCCATCAGGTAATGTCGACCTTGGCTGGCAGCCTGATTGGCGACCTCGAAGGTGTGAAGACCCAAATGGCCGAACTACTGGAGCGAACCGGCGCAAACGAGTTGATCGTCAACAGCCCGATCTTCGACCAGCACGCACGTCAGCACAGCTACGATTTGCTGATGCAGGCCAGCCGGCAGCTCTGACCCCCTTCCCTCGCGCAGGCGACTCTGGTAAAAAGGCGCCTGCGCGGGTGTAGTTCAATGGTAGAACGGCAGCTTCCCAAGCTGCATACGAGGGTTCGATTCCCTTCACCCGCTCCACGTCTCTGCTTTTCTGCTTTACTCCCAATATCAACTACTTACGGCATGCCGAGAAAAGTTCTCGAGCGCAAATGCCTCTGCTTATCTTTTTTTCTACGACCAACAAGCCAATAAACCATTGTAATTATTGGATTTTCCATAAAATTTAGGCGTGACACGGCCGATCGGCTTCGGCACAATGATCGGCACTTAAATGCCAGTGGAGTACACAGCCATGAAAGGCCATCCGGACGTCGTTAACTGTCTTATCGATCTGTTGCGCGGTGAGCTGGGCGCACGTGATCAGTATTTCCTGCATTCACGCCTTTACGAAGACATGGGTTACGCCAAGCTGTACGAGCGCATCAACCATGAGATGGAAGAGGAAACCCAGCACGCTGATGCTATTCTCAAGCGTCTGCTGTTCCTTGAGGGCAAGCCCGACATGCGCCCCTCGCCCATCACCCCCGGCTCCACCGTGCAGGAAATGCTCGAGTCAGACCTCAAGCTCGAATACGAGGTGCGCGAAAATCTGGCCAACGCCATTGCCTTGTGCGAGCGCGCAGGTGACTACCAGACCCGCGAGATTCTGGAAGTCCAGTTGGCAGACACTGAGGAAGACCATGCCTATTGGCTTGAGCAGCAACTGCGCCTGATCAAGATGGTCGGCGAGCAGAACTACCTGCAGTCACAGATGTAATCCTTCCCAGCATAGAAAAGCCCCGCCAGTTCACGCTGGCGGGGCTTTTTTTCGCCCTTCGATCAACACAACCACTTGTCCCTGGCCTGGCGGCTGCCAGCCGGAAAGACCGATTCAGCCGGACGCTGCCCGCCGAGAGCGCACTCGCACGACCCGACGGTGGGCTGACCCTAGATGCGGAAGCTACCGACCAACTGGCGCAACCGGGTAACCTGATCCTCCAAAGAAGCGCAGGCCCTCAGAGTCGCCTGCAGGTTGTCGACGCCTTCCTGGTTAAGCGTGTTGATCTCGGTAATGTCGACGTTCAGGCTCTCGATTACCGAGGTCTGCTCCTCGGTCGCAGCTGCAACCGACTGGTTCATGTTGTCGATATCGCCGATACCATGGGTGATCTCAGTCAGGCGCTCACCCGCCTGACCGGCCACTTCAACGCTGTGCTGACTGTATTGCTGGCTATCGGTCATGATGCTGACTGCCGCACTCGCGTCGGTGCGTAAATTCTCGATCATCTCGTGAATCTCGCTCGCGGACGTCTGGGTACGGTGGGCCAGGTTACGCACCTCATCGGCTACCACAGCGAACCCCCGTCCGGCCTCGCCTGCTCTCGCCGCCTCGATCGCAGCGTTCAATGCCAGCAAGTTGGTCTGCTCGGAGATACCCTGAATCACCTCCAGAATCCGGCCGATGTCGGCAGTCTTGTGGCTGAGCGCCTGGATCGTCTCACTGGATTCGCTGATCTTGGCCGACAGTTCCTGCATCGCTGTGATTGACTGACTAACCACAGAGGAGCCCTGCTCCGCCCCCTGCCGAGCCTGACTAGCCTGTGCAGAGGCGTCGGCGGCGTTACGAGCAATTTCCTGCGCTGCCGCGCCCAGTTCGTTAATGGCCGCAGCAACGCTGTTGGTGCGACTGGCCTGCTCATCCGAGCTGGCCATGTTGGCATTGGAAGCGTCAACCACCTGACGTGCCACGTCGTGCAGCGCGCCGCTGGTGTTGGCGACCTGGCTGATCGACTCGTGAATACGCTGGACGAAACGGTTGAAGGCGCTCGCCAACCGACCAAACTCATCCTGACTGGTGACCGGCAAGCGGCGGGTCAGATCACCCTCGCCTTCAGCGATGTTTTCCAGTGCCGATCCCAGAGACACCAGCGGCTGCAGCAGATAGCGCATCAGCACACCGAGCAGCAGCACAATGATTACCACCACCACGATAACTGCCAGCAAGGCCGAGTAACGGAACTGGGTCAGACTGGCAAAGGCCTTATCGCGGTCAATCGACAGACCAACGTACCAGTCGGCACCCGGCAGCCCCGGGACGGGGACGAAGGTTAGTAGCCGCGGCTGACCATTCAGCATGGCTTCGCTGAGAGTACGTTCGATGCGCGGCGTATTCTGCGGATATATCTCGCGCAGCGTTTTCATCTGCAGGTCTGCTTCGGGGTGGACCAGGATGGTGCCGTCGCTGCTGACCATGAAGGCGTAACCCATACCATTGAAGTCCAGCGCGTTAATGATCTGCGAAATAGTCTTCAGGTTCAGATCACCACCCGCAACACCCGAGCCCGCCGGCGTGGCAATGGTCATGATCAATGCACCAGTCGCTGCATCAACATAGGGGCTGGTGAGGATAGTCTTGCCCGCGTCACGCGCTGCCTTGAACCAGGGCCGGGTTCGAGGATCGTAGCCGTCTGGCATATCCGAGTTCGGACGCATGGTGAAACTGCCATCGCCTGCGCCCAGGTAGCTGAAGTCGAAGGTCGCGGCCAGCGTGCGCTGTTCAAGCAAGGGTACCAGCCGGTCCGGACTTTCACTCTGGATGTTCTGGGCAAGATTCTCCAGCAGCAGAATGCGGCCAGATAGCCAGTTGCTGATATTGTCCGCCGTAAGGGTGCCGGCGTCGTTCAGATACGTCTGCAGGTTGGCCTGCAGAGTTTTGCGCTGCAGGTAATCGTTGTAGACAGAAAACGCGGCGAAGGCGGCGATCACCACCAAACACGCGGCCAGCAGGATCTTCTGATTGAAGCTGAGTTTGGTCGGCATCAGTTTTTGCCTCGAAAAGGAGTCAGACCTTCTATGTCGTCCCGCCAGGCGGAAACTTTATTACCGGCCGCGCCGGCTACCTTTCCAAGATTAGATGACCAAGTGCCATCTTGCCGGTGGCAATCCGCTATCGGACCACAGGCACCCGTCGCGACACACCCAGAAGCCGCTCCGCATCGAGCCGCCAGAACCACCGCCCACCGCGCAGCAGCAGGTAAAGAAACAGTAGCGGCAGGAGCAACGTGCGCAGCACGAAGAGGGTCATGACCCGCAGTACGCCATCCACCGCGTCGTCCAGCGCTTGCTTGATCGCCAGATAGGTCTGCGGATCGCCAGCCCGGCTGAGCTTCTCGCCCAAGCCACGCCAGCCTGACTGACTGTCCTGCTGCAGTCGCTCGCGCTGAGCCAAAGCCTGCGTGCGCTGCTGCTCGACGTCTTCGAGCTCCAGTTTGAGGGATTCAAAACGGTCGTTCAGTTGAGCAACTAGCGCCAGCGTCGAGTCCGGCGGCGGTTCAGCCAACGGATTGAGCCGCTCGACCCAGCTCCTATCCTGCTCCATCGCGCGTCGCTGCTGCCGCTCTTGCTCGATCGCAACCGCAGCATCGCGCTGCTCGAGCAGCAATTGCTGGTATCTATCATCCAGTGCCGCGATACGCGCATCCAACTCGCTGAGGGCTACTGCGCGGTCAAAACCAGCCACTTCGGCACTGGTGCCCTTGCCCAGTTCTTCGACTTCATCCGGCAGTCGGTCCAGACGCTCGATCTGCTCCGCGCTCTGCGAAGCCAGATACCACTGGTCTACCTGACCATTGACCAACACCACCGCAACCAGCGCAAAGCGCAGGAATGCGGCCAGCAAGAACAGCCGTAGCAGCACCCCGGCATAGCGACCGTCGCGCCACCATAACCCGGCCGCGAGCAGGCCCGCGGAAAGAGTCAGCATCCACTTGAACAGGCTTTGCCCCACCAGCCCCAGCAGAATCTTCTGGGCCAGCAACGAGCCGATAGCCCACTGCATCAAATAGGCGTACTGCTCGACCAGATCATTGAAAGGATCCAGCAGCTCACCGAGCGTAACAGCCACGCCGCCAAACAAACTGAAACTGATGGTGGTTGATTGCAGTACCGAGATCAGCGCATTGAGCGCACGGGCCGAAGCGAAGGCGATTGAGGCCTGCAGCAGGGAGGCGTCCAGATACTCATCGGAAGCTCGGTCGCCCTGCCCCAACCAAGACAGGACAACCAAACATAACACCCCGAGAAGCAACAGCAGACGCCGCTGCCCGGCGTCCTTGATCATCGCCTTCATAGTTTGCCCCCTGCGATCCGAATCTGCCGGCAGCATAGCAGGCCGTTCCGGTGGGGACACCCAACCTGCCGGGGCCGCGGGGAGTTACTACGGCGTCAGATAATCCGTGAGAAGCGCTGCTGACTGGCTTCCGTCTGATAAGCATCAAACAGCATGCAGATCGAGCGCACCAGCAGCCGCCCGGCAGCCATCACTCGAATGCCGCCCGGGGTGAGGATGATCAGCCCGTCGCGCGCCATCTGTTCCAGCATTGGCAGGCAGGATGCGAAGTACTCGGGGAAGTCGATGCCAAAGCGCGACTCGATGTCGCTGAACTGCAACTGAAAGTGGCAGATCAGCTGGCTGATGACCGCCCGCCGAATAACATCATCGGAATGGCAGACCAAACCGCGCTGGGTCGCCAGCTCGTCAGCCTGCAATCGCTCCTGATAAACCTTGATATCGCTGCTGTTCTGACAGTAGAGATCGCCGACCTGACTGATGGACGACACCCCAAGGCCAATCAGATCGCAATGTCCGTGGGTGGTGTAGCCCTGAAAATTGCGCTGCAGCTCGCCGTTTTCCTGTGCGATGCTGAGGCTGTCGTCCGGCAGCGCGAAGTGGTCCATGCCGATGTAACGATAACCGGCGGCAAGCAGCTGACGCACGCTGTTCTCGAACATCTCCAGCTTCTGCGCCGGGCTGGGCAGATCGGCACTGTTGATCCGCCGTTGCGGCATGAAGCGCTCCGGAAGATGCGCATAATTGAACACCGACAGACGGTCCGGCTTGAGGGCGATAATCGCTTCGACGGTACGCGCGAAGCTTTCCGGCGTCTGCTTGGGCAGCCCGTAGATCAGGTCGATGTTGATCGACCGATAAGCCAGCGTGCGTGCCGCATCCATCACAGTCTGTGTCTGCTCCAGCGTCTGCAGTCGGTTCACCGCCCGCTGTACTTCAGGATCCAGATCCTGCACGCCAAAACTCACCCGATTGAAACCCAGCTCGCGGAGCAGACCCATGGTCGTCCAGTCAGCTTCACGCGGGTCGATCTCGATGCTGTAATCGCCGATATCGTCGTCGCGCAGGTTGAACTGGCTACGCAACCCGCCCATGAGTTCACGCAACTCCTGATGACTGAGGAAGGTCGGCGTGCCGCCACCGAAGTGCAGCTGTTCAACCACCTGATCCGGCCCCAGATGGGCGCTGATCAATTCCATCTCGCGCTGCACGCTCGCCAGATACTCCCGTGCCCGGCTGCGATCCTTGGTAATGACCTTGTTGCAGGCGCAGTAGTAGCAGATGTTCGCGCAGAAAGGCACGTGCACATACAGCGACAGTTGGCGATTGGCCGCACGCGAAGCGTCGATCGCGTGCAGAAAATCCGCTGGTTTTACACCGTCGTGAAACTGCACGGCGGTCGGATAGGAGGTGTAGCGCGGACCGGCGTGGTCGTAGCGACGAATCAGATCGGCATCCCAACGGGTGGGCAGCATGGGGAAACTCCGGCTTGGCTCTGGCATGAGACAAAGCCTACGCCGCCATCGCCAATCAGGTTTTGACCAGCGTCAATAGACCCGAGGCCAGAGCATCAGCCGCCGGTAGCGTTCATGAAACGCAACACTTGCACCTCGCCATCGACACTGAACTCATGCCGTGCCGGCTTGTGCTGCAAGGCGCGCTCGAGCGCCTCGCGAACCGGTTCGTCCTGATCTGGGTAACGCCGCACCAGGGCACGCATGTCCAGCGAATTCTCGTGCCCAAGGCACAGCAATAAGCGCCCTTCGGTGGTCAGGCGAACGCGATTACAGGTATCACAGAAGTTATGTGAATGCGGTGAAATGAAGCCGATACGGCTATTCGGAAAGCCGTCGACGCGCAGATAGCGTGCAGGTCCGCCAGAGTTTTCCGTGCTGTCGATCAAGCGGTAGTGCTCAGCCAGCAAGGCGCGCACTTCGTCGCTGGAGCAGTAGGCCTCGCCGCGCTCGCGGCCAACCTCGCCGAGCGGCATCTCTTCGATAAAGGTGATGTCCAGACCACGGGTCAGGGCATAGTCTGCTAGCGCCTGAACCTCATCGTGGTTGCGCCCCTTGAGCACCACGGTATTGAGCTTGACCCGCTCGAAGCCCGCCTCACGCGCCGCCTCGATACCGTCGAGCACCTGCTGCAGCTCACCAGTGCGGGTAATACTCTTGAAGCGTTCCGGGTTGAGGCTATCAAGGCTGATATTGAGTCGCCGCACGCCGGCATCGGCCAGTGGCCGTGCCAGTTTGCTCAGCTGCGAGCCATTGGTGGTCATCACCAACTCGCGCAGCCCGGGCAACGCGCTGATGCGAGCACAGAGGTCAACCACGCCGCGGCGAACCAGCGGCTCGCCACCGGTGAGCCGGATTTTCTTCACACCTTGAGCAACAAACAGCCGCGCCAGCCGCTCAATCTCTTCAAGACTGAGAATCTGCTGGCGAGGAAGGAAGGTCATCTCTTCCGCCATGCAGTACACACAGCGGAAGTCGCAGCGATCTGTCACTGATATGCGGAGATATTCAATCCTTCTACCCAGGCCGTCCTGCAACGTCTGCGGTGTCATTCAACGCTCCGACTGGTCAGTTTTCCAGCGAGACAGCGCCAATTCGTCGCTATCACGCGCCTCAACCCAACGCTCACCCTTCGGCGTGCTTTCACGCTTCCAGAACGGCGCGCGGGTCTTCAGGTAATCCATGATAAAGGCGTTAGCCTCGAAGGCCGCCTGACGGTGTGCGCTGGCAACGCCGACGAACACGATCGGCTCGCCCGGGTCAAGCTGACCGACGCGGTGCAGTACCTGCACATCCAGCAGCGGCCAGCGCGCCATGGCCTGTTCGACGATGCCGGCCAGCGCCTTCTCAGTCATGCCCGGATAATGCTCCAGCCACATGCCGGCGACCGGGTCACCGTCGTTGTAGTCGCGCACGTAGCCAACAAAGCCAACCACCGCGCCCACGCCAAGCTGATCGGCGTGCAGCTGATTTAACCGCTCGCCCGGATCAAAACAGGCCTGCTGCACTTCAATCCGCATCTCAGCCCCCGGTAACCGGCGGAAAAAAAGCGATCTCATCGCCATCGGCCAGCGGTGTATCGAGGGCACACAGCTCCTGATTCCGTGCACACATCAGCCGCGGTTCGGCCAACACCTGCCAGGCCTCCCCACGCGCCAGCAAATGCTGACGCAAGTCTTGCAAGGTACTCAGTTCCGGCGTCCAGGCCAGTTGCTCTCCGCTGCTGCCGAGCGCATCCCGATAACGGGCGAAAAACTGCAGTTCGATCACGCCGTACCCGCCTCTGCCTGAAAATCTCCGCTCTTGCCGCCGCTCTTGCTCAGCAGCCGGGTGCTTTCGATCACCATACCCTTATCAACGGCCTTGCACATGTCGTACAGCGTCAGTGCGGCAACGCTGGCCGCGGTCAGCGCTTCCATCTCGACGCCGGTCTGACCGGCCAGCTTGCAGCGCGCCTGAATGCGCACCAGATCCGGCGCCTCGACGCTGAGTTCAACCTTGACGCTGGTGAGCATCAACGGATGGCAAAGGGGAATAAGATCGGACGTGCGCTTGGCGGCCTGAATGCCAGCAATGCGGGCGACCGCCATGACATCGCCCTTGGGATGGCCGCCGCTCTGAATCATTTCCAGCGTCTGAGGACGCATGCGCACCAGCGCTTCAGCGACCGCTTCACGATGGGTAACAGCCTTTTCGGTGACATCCACCATGCTGGCGCGGCCTTGTGCGTCCAGATGAGTAAGCATAAAGTAAGTCCGGTTGGGTCTTCGCTGGCTACTTTACTGCAATCCTCTGCCGCTGACAGCCCGAAGAACCAACTGCACCTGCAACGGTCACACATCCCAACGCACAATTCAGGCCGTGAACGCTGATCGCTTGAAATTGTCCGCAGCGCACCTATATAGCGAAAAGCTATTCACGGTTTAGTTGAAATTTATTTTAAGTATTTGGCTTGGGCGCATAACATGGCCCTCGTCTTCTCAACCATCGACGAAAACGACTCAAGAAGGAGTACTACATGTCCGTCATCAACACCGAAATCAAACCGTTCAAGGCCTCTGCATTCAAGAACGGCGAGTTCTTCGACCTGACCGAAGCCGACGTAAAAGGCAAGTGGTCCGTATTCTTCTTCTACCCGGCTGACTTCACCTTCGTTTGCCCGACCGAACTGGGCGACGTTGCTGATCACTACGCTGAGCTGCAGAAAATGGGCGTTGAAGTGTACGCGGTTTCCACCGACACCCACTTCACCCACAAAGCTTGGCACGATAGCTCCGAAACCATCGGCAAGATCCAGTACGCCATGATCGGTGACCCGACCATGCAGATCAGCCGCAACTTCGAAATCCTGCGCGAAGATCAGGGCCTGGCCAACCGTGGCACCTTCATCATCGACCCACAGGGCGTGATCCAGGCTGTTGAAATCACTGCCGAAGGCATTGGCCGCAACGCTGAAGACATGGTTCGCAAGGTCAAGGCTGCTCAGTACGTTGCAGCGCACCCGGGCGAAGTTTGCCCGGCCAAGTGGAAAGAAGGCGAAGCCACTCTGGCTCCTTCTCTCGACCTGGTAGGCAAGATCTAAGATCGGCCTGATGACCCGGCCCGCTGCGCAGCCCCTGGCTCGCAGTCGGCGGGCCGGGTTTTTTATGCCCAGAATTTGACCCAATTTTCAAAGGACACGCACATGTTGGACGCCAATCTGAAGAAACAACTGGACACGTACCTGCAGCACATCGTTAACCCGATTGAAATCAGCGTGTCCGTAGACGAAAGCCCCAAGGGCAAAGAATTGCATGAACTCGCGGCCGAAATCGCCGACATGTCCGGCAAGATCGAGTTGATCGCCGCAGCGGACCAGCGCACCCCGAGCATGGCCGTCAGCGCCGCCGGCGAAGCCCCGCGCATCCGTTTCGCCGGCATCCCGATGGGCCACGAGTTCACCTCACTGGTACTGGCGCTGCTGCAATCCGGCGGCCACCCCTCCAAAGCGGACCCTGCCCTGCTCGAGCAGATTCGCAACTTGGAAGGCGAATTCCACTTCGAGACGTATATCTCGCTGTCCTGCCAGAACTGCCCGGACGTGGTGCAGGCTCTGAACCTGATGGCTGTGCTTAACCCCAACATCACCCACGTGATGGTTGACGGTGCGCTGTTCCAGGATGAAGTCGAGCAGCGTCAGATCATGGCCGTGCCGTCGGTCTACCTGAACGGCGAGCCCTTCGGCCAAGGCCGCATGACGCTGGCTGAGATCGTCAACAAGGTCGACAGCGGCGCCAGCAAGCGCAAGGCAGCGGAGCTGAACGAGAAAGCACCGTACGACGTACTCATCGTCGGTGGCGGCCCGGCCGGCGCATCTGCTGCCATTTACGCGGCGCGCAAAGGCATCCGCACCGGCATCGTTGCCGAGCGCTTCGGCGGCCAGGTGATGGACACCGTCGGTATCGAGAACTTCATCTCCGTTCCCTACACCGAGGGTCCCAAGCTGGTTGCCAGCCTGGAGCAGCACGTCAAGGAATACGATGTCGACGTCATCACCGAGCAGAAGGCTGCCAGCCTTGAGACCGGTGACTATGTAGAGATCGGCCTGGAAAGCGGCGCAACCCTGCGCAGCCGCACAGTCATCCTCGCCACCGGCGCGCGCTGGAGGGAAATGAACGTGCCGGGCGAGCAGGAATACCGCGGCAAGGGCGTGGCCTACTGCCCGCACTGCGACGGCCCGCTGTTCAAGGGTAAGCGCGTAGCGGTCATCGGTGGCGGCAACTCAGGTATCGAAGCGGCAATCGACCTGGCCGGTATCGTTGAGCACGTGACTGTTCTGGAATTCGCCGACACCCTGCGTGCCGATGAAGTCCTGCAGCGCAAGGCCCGCTCAATGGCCAACATCGAGATCATCAAGAGCGCCCAAACCACCGAGGTACGTGGCGACGGCAACAAGGTTGTTGGTCTGACCTACAAGGACCGCACCACGGATGAGCTCAAGCAGGTCGACGTTGCTGGCATCTTCGTCCAGATCGGTCTGGTACCGAACACCGAGTGGCTCAAGGGCGGCGACCTGAATCTGACCCGCTTCGGTGAGATCGAGATCGACAGCCGTGGAGCAACCAATCTGGAAGGCGTATTTGCTGCGGGCGACGTCACAACTGTGCCGTTCAAGCAGATCATCATCGCCATGGGTGCCGGTTCCACCGCATCGCTGGCTGCCTTCGATCACCTGATCCGCACCCCGGATCCGGCGACCGTCAATAAGGCAGAAGCTGAGCTGGCCTGACACACCTGCGCCGCAGACAAAAAAACCGCCCATTGGGCGGTTCAGACTGCTGACAAAGCCCCTAGCCGAAAGGCGGGGGCTTTTGTTTAATGAG